>JAZSFJ010000088.1:0-14285 GCA_045532145.1 Oscillospiraceae bacterium | reverse complement strand
CGGCGGAGATGGCGTCTGCTGCCTGAACGATGCAGGCGATTATGCTGTGAGGCTCCACATCGCCGTGGTGGGCGTGGATAGCGTGGATAACCTCTTCGCTCTCTTTATACTTGCGTGCAATGTCCACACCGATGGTGACATGGCTGCCCTCAACCTCGTGGTCGATGCTCTTGCCTATGTCGTGGAGGAGACCTGCGCGCTTTGCGGTGGCAACGTCCACACCCAGCTCACTGGCCAGCAGCCCTGCGATATGGGCCACCTCCATGGAGTGGTTGAGAACATTCTGACCGTAGCTGGTGCGGTACTTCTGGCGGCCGATGAGCTTGATAAGATCGGGGTGGAGACCCTGAACATTGGTCTCGGAAACGGCTCTCTCGCCCTCCGCCTTGATGGTGGCGTTGACTTCCTTCTGGCTCTTGGCAACCATTTCCTCGATGCGTGCGGGGTGGATACGGCCGTCTGCAATAAGCTTTTCAAGGGCCATGCGTGCGATCTCGCGGCGGACGGGATCGAAGGAGGATACGGTGATTGCTTCGGGAGTGTCGTCAATAATGAGGTCACAGCCGGTGAGAGTTTCGATGCTGCGGATGTTGCGGCCTTCACGTCCGATAATGCGGCCCTTCATCTCGTCGTTGGGGAGGGGGACGACGGATACGGTGATCTCGCTGGCGTGGTCGGCGGCGCAACGCTGGATAGCAATGGAGATAAGCTCTCTTGCGTGGCTGTCTGCTTCCTCTTTGTAGCGGGCCTCGATCTCCTTCACCTTGAGGGCCATCTCGTGGGTGACCTCGGCTTCGATGCTGGAGATAAGGTAGGCCTTTGCTTCTTCTACGGTGTAGCCGGAAATGCGCTCGAGCATTTCAAGCTGGCTGCGCTTGATGGTTTTGATCCCCTCCTGCTGAGCCTCAACCTCGGCTATTTTGCGGCTGAGGTTTTCGGTCTTGCGCTCGAAGTTATCCATCTTCTTGTCAAGGTTTTCTTCCTTCTGCTGAAGGCGGCGTTCCTGCTTCTGCAGGTCTGCGCGACGCTCTTTTACCTCGCGCTCGTACTCGGTACGATTTTTGTGTATTTCTTCCTTTGCCTCGAGGAGAGCTTCTCTCTTCTTGCTCTCCGCGCTTTTTATGGATTCATTGATTATTCTGCGGGCCTCTTCCTCCGCGCTGGAGATTTCACGCTCGGAAATCTTTTTGCGGGTGAGGAAACCGGCAAAGAACATTACAAATGCAACTATTACAAGCACTACGATAGTGCCGATTATCCATCCTAAACCTGGCATAGTAAAGCAAACACACCTCCATTCTTTAAGAATTTTGCGGTGGTTTTGTTTTATGTTGTTTTTAAATGCCCCAAAGCTTCGGGGTATAAAAAGATAGGTCATAAAACGAACCTATCGGTAAACAGCTCAAAAAAACTGAATCGGCGGAGCAGGAAACTCTTTCTCCCCAAAGAGTATCTTTCTCCACCGATATATTTTATTACCAAAATATTATTATGTCAAGCATTTTGGACGTTCCCAGAGGGACATTTATTCCTCCCTGGAAGCCAGCAGCTGCGGATTCACCCGGGTATGGGGCTGGCGCGCGGACCGTCCGGGAGGCCGGTCCCTACAGGTGGTGCAAAAATTTACGTTTTCACCGTAGGGCGCGTCGACCCCGGCGCGCCGGCGGTATGCACGCATTACACAAACGAATCCCCGGCGAATCCGCAATGGGTCAAATTTTCGCCGTAGGGCGGCCGCTTGCTGCCGCCGAGATTGTACCAAGCTTGCGGCGGGGTGTGGTCATGTACGCCCTACGATGGGCGTGTTTTAATTTCGCATCCGTAGGGCGCGTCGCCCCGGCGCGCCGCCATAAGGGCGGACACATCGGTCCGCCCCTACAGCGAAATGTGAAATTTACGAATGATTCGTAGGGGCCGGACACCCGGCCGGCCCGTTCACGGCGTACGGCAAGCCCCCGCCCGCATGGGAAGCTTTACTCTTTCACGAAGGTGGAGAGAACTATGTCCCTGAAAAGCTCGCCTGTGGCGGTGAGCTTCTGGGGGTTCCAGATGAAAATGGATTCGCACTTGGCGTCCTCGCCCTCAAGGGGAAAGACTGCAACATTGGGCCTCTGGTAGAGTTTTTCCAGATTCTCCGGCAGTATGGCCACGCCCAGACCGGCGTTTACCGAGAGGATAACGGATTCCGCACGGTTATAGTAGTTGATGATGCGGGGACTGAAGCCCCGGTTGCGGCAGATGTTGGCGACTTTCTTGTTGAGGCTCACATCGGCTCTGGGCACAGACACAAAGGGAAGACTGCTTACGGTGGACCAGTCGCTGAGGTCAATGCTGCCCGCCTGTGCCTTGTTCACGAAAAGGGCCATGCGGCCTGTGTGGATGACCCGGTATTCATAGCCCATGTTGTCCGGGGTCATGGGATTCACGGCGAAGTAGAAGTCGAGCTCGTCGCTTCGCAGGGCCTCCACCATTTCCGCGCCGTCTGTGAGGCTTATGTCCATCTGAACATCGGGCCGTGCCTTGTAAAAGGGTATGAGGCACTCGCTGAGGAGTATACTTTCCGAGGAGAGGGCGGCGGCCTTTATATGGCCCTTTATGCCCTTGGCTATATTGTTCATGCGGTTTTCCGCCTTGATGTTCAGCTCCAGTATTTCCTGAACATAGGGCAGAAGCTCCGCTCCCGCTGCGGTGAGGGTAACTCCCCGCTTGCTGCGGTGGATAAGCTCCACACCCAGAGAGTCCTCAAGAGCCTTGATATGGTGGCTCACTGCAGGCTGGGAGATATAATACTGCTGGGCGGTCTTGGAGAGATTCAGCGTTCTTGCCACGGATGCGAAAAGCTCGTATTGAAGCATATTCATATTTCCGGCCTCCTGAAGGGCTGTGCCCGTTTTCTAGGTACAGACCGATAATATCAAAATTCGCCTCGTTATTCAAGGGAATAATAAAACATTTTTATAACATGGCCTTTCGGAGCTCATACATATTTCCCATCTGTGCCCCGTATGCTTACTTCGCCGCAGAATATCCTCTCCCGGCTGCCCTCCGGGCAGCGGACTATCAGAGAAAAATCCTCTGCGAGGGCTTCGGCAAAGGCAATATAGCTGCTCTCCCCCTGAATTATCTCCACTTCCCGGCCTATATTCAGGCAGCAAGCGGCGTATTCCCTGCGGTATTCCAGGGTGTTTCCCGGAAAGCCCGCTGCCAGCGCATCCAGCTCTTCTATGATGGCGGCAGCCAAGGGCGCCAGCTCATATTTTTCTCCACCAAGAGAAGCAAGGCTCCCGGCATTGGGAAGCTCAGGGGGAAAGTCCGGGGTGTTCACATTGAGCCCCACGCCTATGATGAGGGCGTCCCCCTCCTTTTCCGCCAGTATGCCGCAGACCTTTTTGCCGCGAAGAAGCAGGTCGTTTACCCACTTTATGCCAAGCTCAAGACCGCAGACTTTCCTTAGGGCCCTTCTCACCGCCACGGCGGCGCAGGGCATGAAGTCGGTGGGGAAATCTCCAAGGCGATAGAGAACGGAGAGATACACGCCTCCTTCAGGAGAGAGAAAGCCCCGCCCTGCCCGGCCCCTGCCGCCACTTTGGCGACGGGCTAGCACAGCAAGACCCTGGGGAGCTTCCGCTGCAAGACATTTTAAATATGTATTTGTGCTCTCCGTCTCCTCAAGGCAGAGGATGCGCTCCAGTCGGGAGGGAGTGAGGCAGTTGGAAAGGGCAGTTTTCATAGGAGGCCCCTTGTTTTCGTAGGGCGCGATGACCCCATCGCCCCGCCATATTCGTGCCGGGTTTGTGGCGCGCCGGGGCGACGCGCCCTACAAAGCGGTGTTGATGTGCCAATGCGCATTCGCCGGGGGCAGCCGGAAAACTCAGACGATGCCGCGCGGGCGATTCGTGAATCGCCCCTACGATTTGTCCGAAAATTTCAGGTTTCGCCGTAGGGGCGGACCGCTGTGTCCGCCCGCAAATTGTGCGCCGGGTGTGGTGGCGCCCTACGAAGGGGAAACTAAAGTTTCCGCAAATCCAGTAGGGGACGGCGTCCTCGACGTCCCGTTGTCGGCGTTTCACAATTCCCTTGCGGGAGGCTGATAGCCTCCCCTACATACATTATTCCAGCCGTAGGGCGGGGGCTTGCTCCCGCCGCTGTAATCAAGCCGGGTTTATGGCGCTCCGGGGCGACGCGCCCTACGGTTTCCAGCGTTTTTTCTTCTTTTTGGGCATTTTGGCCTCTTTTGCGGCCTTCTCCGCAGCGCGGCGGCGGGCGTTGCTGCGAAGGATGATAACTATCCTCACTATAAGAGCCACGGCCCATGCTATGAGCAAGGTGCCCAGCACAGCCTTGCCAAGGCTCAGCCAGTTGCCCAGCATAACTATAAGGCACAGGGAGGCAGGGGCTGCCAGAAAGAGGAGATAAAAATCCTTCTTCGCCCCCTGCTTCATCACCTGTTTCGTCTGATAGGGCAGCTCTCCCTTTTGGATATGCCAGCTTCCGGGGGAATACTGCTTTTCCTGATATTCCCGCAGCTCATCCAGATGGTCTTTGTTTGCCATGTGTGTAAGCTCCTTTCTATACATCATGCTGTGCGTTGCTATGCCGGGTTTATGGCGCGCCGGGGTCGACGCGCCTTACGGCCTAACTCTTCCTCGTCATTGCGAGGAGCTTTAGCGACGTGGCAATCCGTATCCCTTGTATCCCTTTGCAGAACTTGCCACGCCGGATTGATGGTGCGGCGGGAGCAAGCCCCCGCCCTACGACATAGGAATCAATACTCTGCGCACCCGTAGGCCGGCCTGCCCTGCGTAAGGCGGCCTGAAGTTCCCGCAAATCCCGTAGGGGACGGCGTCCTCGACGTCCCGTTGTCGGCGTTTCACAATTCCTTTGCGGGAGGCTGATAGCCTCCCCTACATACATTATTCCAGCCGTAGGGCGGGGGCTTGCTCCCGCCGCTGTAATCAAGCCGGGTTTGTGGTGTGCCGGGGCGACGCGCCCTACGGAGGGTGGCTTTTTCTTAATATTATACACCCCGCCCGCTGTGCCGTCCACGGTATATTTCTCACTTGAACGCATTAAATTGATGAAAAATTTGCAGAAATCCACTTGTAATTTACTTGTCCGTACATTATAATAAGTCCCAAACCTTTTCATAAAGCGAGGCAATGACTATGAAAACTTATTTTGACATGACTATAGATGAGCGCCGTGCGGAGCTTGATGTAATGATGGCCCGCTACGAGAGCGAGAAGAAGGCAGGCCACAAGCTGGATATGTCCCGCGGCAAGCCCGACCCCACCCAGCTGAACCTGAGCATGGATATGCTTCAGCAGAACCCCTATGACCTTATCTACACCCGCAAGGGCACCGACGTGCGCAACTACGGCGAGCTGGCCGGCGTGGACGAGGCAAAGGAGCTTTTCGCAGAGCTTCTGGGCGTTAAGATGGAGAATGTTATCATGGGCGGCCAGAGCTCTCTTGCCCTCATGTACGACATGATGATAAAGGCTCTTGTTCTGGGCGTCTGCGGCGGCAGCAAGCCCTGGGGCCAGCAGGGCAAGCTGAAATTCCTCTGCCCCGTCCCCGGCTACGACCGCCACTTCCGCATCTGCGAGGAATTCGGCATTGAGATGATAAACATCCCCATGACCCCCACCGGTCCCGACATGGACAAGGTGAGGGAGTACTCCGAGAACGACCCCTCCGTGAAGGGTATCTGGTGCGTGCCCAAGTACTCCAACCCCCAGGGCATCACTTACTCCCCCGAGACCGTTGAGGCTCTGGCAGCTCTGAAGCCCGCCGCTGACGACTTCCGCATTTTCTGGGACAATGCCTACTATGTTCACGGCTTCCGCGAGACCGACGACTATCTCATGAACATCTTCGAGGCCTGCGAAAAGTATGGCAGCGAGGATATGGTGTATGAGTTCATGTCCACCAGCAAGGTCACCTTCTCCGGCGCAGGTGTTGCCGTTTTCGTGGCCAGCAAGCGCAATGTGGACTTCCTCTTAAAGCAGATGGGCGTTCAGACCATCGGCTACGACAAGATAAACCAGCTGCGCCACGTGAAGTATTTCAAGAGTGTGGACGGCCTTCGCGCCCACATGAAGAAGCAGGCCGACTATCTCCGCCCCAAGTTCGACTGCGCCCTGGCCGCCCTGAAGAGCGGTCTTGCGGGCACCGGCATAGGCAGCTGGACCAACCCCAACGGCGGCTATTTCATCAGCTACGAGGGTCTGGACGGCACTGCCGCACGCTGCGTTGAGCTCTGCGCCAAGGCAGGCGTCATATTCACCGGAGCAGGCGCTGCCTTCCCCTACGGCATCGACCCCTATGACAGAGAGGTGCGCATAGCTCCCTCCTATCCCACCACCCCCGAACTCTATGCCAGCATGAATGTTTTCTGCATCTGCCAGAGAATCGCAGCCCTGGAAAAGCTCATTGCCGACGAGGCATAAATACAAAAATAAACCCGGATGCTTTCGCATCCGGGTTTCTCCTTTTAAAGGCTCCCTTGTGTAAAGGGAGCTGGCATTTGCGAAAGCAAATGACTGAGGGATTGTAGGGACCGGCCCATGGGGCGATGTGGGAATCCCCTAGCTTGCCAGCAGATATACCGCGAGGGCAAGTTCCAGTACCAGTATGGCCGGGAAACCTGCCACGAAGCTCAGGTGCTTCGTCTTGTGGCGGAAGAGGTACATTCCCGCTATGCCGCCGATGCTGCCGCCAAGAAGGGCCAGCAGAAAGAGCCTTGCCTCCGGCACACGGCGCTTATCCCGCCTCGCCCGGGACTTGTCCGCCCCCATGGTGAGAAAAAGTGCCAGATTTATAAGCAGCAGGTAGATTATCAGTATCCACACAGGATGCTGCCATATATAGGTGAGAAAGCTCATTTCTTTTTGCCGCCCTTCTTCACGGGACGGGCATTTTTCTTGGGCTTGGGTTTGGCCCAGCCGGCCTTATACTCGGTCTTCTTGGGTTTCTCCACCGGCTTTTCCTCCGCCTTTTTGGCGGGGGCTTTTTTCTTGGGTGAGTAGTCCGGGCGGATGAGGCACTCGGGACCGAAGCCTATAAGGTCCGTGCGGCCGGCGGCCTTCAAAGCGGCGATAACTGCCTGGCGCTTTTCCGGGCGCTTCCACTGCAGAAGGGCTCTCTGCATGGCCTTTTCTCCGAAGGAGCGGGCCACATAGACCTCCTTCATGCTGCGGGGGTCAATGCCTGTGTAGTACATGCAGGTGGAGATGGTGCCGGGGGTGGGGTAGAAGTCCTGCACCTGCTCCGGCTGGCGGTGGTGGCGATTTAAGTACTCTGCCAGAGCCACGGCGTCATTCAGGGTGCAGCCGGGGTGGCTGCTCATGAGATAGGGCACGGCGAACTGCTTCTGCTCATAGCGCTGGTTCAGTCGCTGATATTTATCCAGAAACTTCTCGTAAACGGCGATATGGGGCTTGCCCATGTAGTCCAGCACTCCGTCCACGCAGTGCTCGGGAGCCACGCGGAGCTGGCCGGAGATGTGGTATTTCACAAGCTCGGAGAAAAACTCGCTGTTTTCTTCCTTGAGCATATAGTCGTAGCGGATTCCGGAGCGGATGAACACCTTTTTCACTCCGGGGATGGAGCGCAGTCGGCGCAGGAGCTTCAGATACTCGCTGTGGTCTGCGTCCAGATTTGGGCAGGGAGTGGGGGCAAGGCAGCTGCGTTTGCACATACCCTCCTTCAGCTGTTTCTGGCAGCTGGTGTGGCGGAAGTTGGCGGTAGGGCCGCCCACGTCGCTGACATAGCCCTTGAAGTCGGGGCACTGGGTGAAGGCCTCCACCTCACGGACAACGGAGTCTATGCTGCGGCTTGTGACCATTCTTCCCTGATGGAAGGCAAGGGCGCAGAAGTTGCAGCCGCCGAAGCAGCCCCGGTTGTGGGTGACGGAGAAGCGCACCTCCTCGATGGCGGGAACGCCGCCCATTTCCTCGTACATGGGGTGATACCAGCGGGTGTAGGGAAACTCCGCCACCTTATCGAGACCCTTGGTGTCCAGAGGCAGCTGGGGAGGGTTCACCACCAGAGTGCGGTCCCCGTGGCTCTGCAGCAGGGCTCTGCCACGGATGGGGTCGTGCTCCTCGTACTCAAGCTTGGTGGCCTGAGCATAAAAGCGGGGAGACTCGCAGCACTGGTCAAAGGAGGGGAGCTCGATGGCCTCAAAGGGGCAGTCCTCCGGCGTGCGGCTCATGTATGCTGTGCCGCGAATGCCGGTGAGGGCGGAAACGGGGGTCTTTTTCTTCAATGCGGCGGCAATCTCAAGGGTTGCACGCTCGCCCATACCGTAGACAAGGAGGTCTGCACCGGAGTCCACAAGTACGCTGCGGCGGACCTTGTCCTCCCAGTAGTCATAGTGGGCGAAGCGGCGGAGGCTGGCCTCCAGACCGCCTATGATAATGGGAGTGTCGGGGAAAGCCTCCCTTGCCCGGTTGGCATAGACAATGCTGGCTCTGTCGGGGCGCAGACCCATGCGCTTGCCGGGAGAGTAGAAGTCCTCGCTGCGGCGCTTTTTGGCGGCGGTGTAGTGGGCAACCATGCTGTCCAGATTGCCCGCGGAGATCATAACCCCCAGTTTGGGGCGGCCCATGGCCTCGAAGTCGGCAGCGGAGTGCCAGTCCGGCTGGGCAAGGAATGCCACACGGTAGCCGGCGTCCTCCAGAAGCCTTGCAATAAGTGCGCTGCCAAAGGTGGGGTGGTCAACATATGCGTCGCCGCTGACGATGAGGAAGTCGTACCACCACCATCCGCGCTCCACCATATCGTCTTTGGAGACAGGTAAAAAATCAAGATGTGTCATAGTTTTGTGTCCTTTATATGTGATGTTCGGCTGAATAATAATCATCCTCCGCCCATTTGGCGGGGTTCGTGTCGATATAATTCCACCGTGTGAGGTAGTCAGCTTCGTCTCTGATGATGTGGTCGTAGAAGGATGTTTGCCAGAGAGTTCCGTTAAAGCCTGCCAGCTTGCAGTTGCGGGTGCTTAAGGATTTCCACGCACGGAGTATATCGGAAACCGTAGGGCGGGTGCTTGCTCCCGCCTTGCAGTCGCTCAAAATCAGTATAAGGTGAACATGATTGGGCATGATCACATATTTGTCGATTCTAATGGAATCAAACCTGTTTTCCAGCTCAAGTAGCTGCTGCTCCACAATTTTTCCCCATGAGCTTAGGATAACAGTGGCGGGAGCAAGCGCCCGCCCTACGGCTGACGCGTTATTCAGCGTCGGATGCGTTACATGACCGAAAATGTGCTGTTTGTCCTTGCTGCAAACCGTTATAAAATAGGCTCCGGCGCTACTGTAATCATAGGCTTTTAATCTGGGGTGTATGCGGTGTTCCATTGACTGAACAACTCCTTTGGCGGCGGGAGCAAGCGCCCGCCCTACGAATGGTGCATCCCAAACGCTGCCGTTTACTCCATCTCCAATTCCCCGAAGTACCAGCCGCTGATGCCCTTGTGCTTCACAAAGTAGCCGCGGGTGGTTTCCTCGACGATGGAGACGGTGTCGCCTGTGCGGAGGGGCAAAATGTAATCGGTGCAGTCGTTTACCTCGCACTCCCGGCCTTCGCCAAAGAGATACTTGGTGAGAATGTCCATTTCGTAACCTGTGCGGACATGGCGGCAGCGGGAAAACTCCCCGCCCCGCTCCAAAACCTCCACCAAAGCGTCACCCCAGCGGATATACCAGCTTTTCTCCGAGGCCTCCTGAGCCGTGAGCACCCTTGCGGTGGGAAAACCGTCATAGGGCACAAAGGAGAAATCGAAGCTGCCCGCCTCCGGGATGATGAGGGCGTTTAGTTGTCCGTCGTCTTTCAGGACGCAGCCCCCGTCTATGGAGATTATCTTTTTTTCATAGTCAAAAACCGGGTTGGCCTCCACCGTGTCCTCGTGGTAGAGCATCACCGGCCAGTGGCCCACGATGGTCCACTTTTCCTGGGGCTCAGAGCGCTCCATGAAGCGGTCATATTTCATATAGTCCCAGGCGTCCTCACCTTTTTCGGGCACTCCTCCGTGGACGAAAACATAGTTCTCGGTCTCGATGAGGGTTGGCAGGGAGCGGAGAAAGTCTATTTCCGGGCCGTAGTTTTCAAAAACCGCCTGCCGGAATGCCTCATAATCCATGTTTGGAGAAAACTCAATGCCCAGTTCGATGCACATCTGCCGGGCCAGAGAATAGGGCTTGCGCTCCATATAGGGCAGCACCGTCTCGGCTCCGTTGCCGATCTCCCCGTCAAGGAGAGGGGCCCAGATGTCGCAGTTGCCGCAAAGAGTGTGGACGGTGTATTTCCTGCTGAGAGCCATGATATATCGGAGAGTGTCCAGACTTCGGGGGCCCTTTTCCGTGAAATCCCCCAGAATGAAGAGAATATCATCCTCGGTAAGGCGCACCTTTTCCAGCAGTCCCTCCAGATAGGGGAGATTGCCGTGGATATCCGATATGGCGATTATGCGCCTGCCGGGAGGCAGACTGAGGCGGCGAAGACGAGGTTTCATACTTATATCATCTTTTCCATAACGTCCAGCATCCCGAATGCGCCGGGGGTGCTGCCGATTTTCACAAAGCCGTTTTCTTCATAGAACTTGATGGCAGCCTCGTTGCCGGGATGGACGCTGAGGCGTATGCTCTTATAGCCCAGTTTCCGGAAGAGGCTGACGGCGTGGCCCAAAAGCTGCACGCCCAGAAGCTGGCGGCGGTAGTCCTTTTTCACACAGCAGAGGCTTATCCAGCCGTAGCCCTCGGCCTTGCCCCGGCGAGTGTCCAGCTCCGTGAGACCTACGGTCTCATCCCCGCAGAGTATCACGGCTATGCTGCGCTCATCCTCGCTATGGCGGGTCCGGGCGGCGGCAAGATAGAGCCGGGGCTCAAAGCCCTCAAGGCTGCCGTGGACTGCCTCCCATGCCTCGGAATAGAAGTCCAGATAGAGCTGGGCTTCTTTGTTGGGGTCCAAAAGGCGGAAGCGCACATTATTGGTGTCGTGCAGTCCCGGCTTGCGCCACCAACTCTGGCGGGCGAAGGTGCTAAGCTCCCCTTCGAGGTGGCTGGCGTCGTTATAAAATACCACCTTCATCTCATCTCCCTCAACCTCAAGCAAGCTCACGGAGGTGTTGTCCCCGTGGGGGAGGCGGCGGATTTCATTGGAAAGCACGCCCATAATGTGGCTGAGGAGGGTGCGGATGGCCATGCCGTGGCTGACGCAGGCTACGGTCTGGCCCTCGTGGGCGGCGGCGATGCGCAAAATGGTGGATACCATACGCCCTTTGAGATGCTCAAAGGCCTCCGAGCCGGGAGCAGACCATGCCTCAGGGTCGTCATTGAAGGCCACCATGGCATCGGGATACTTATAGCTCAGGTCGCCCCAGGGCTCATCCTCCCACTGGCCCAGACATATTTCCCTCAGCTGAGGCTCAAGATTCATGGGCAGGTCGTGGTATTTGGTAATAGCTCCCGCGGTTATCCGGGTGCGAAGCAGGTCGCTGGAATAAAGAGCGTCCAGATGGACATCTCTGAAGCGCTCGGCCAGAGCGGCTATCTGGCGATGGCCCTTGGCGGTTATATGGGCGTCATAGTGGCCCTGAGCACGGCGGTAGAGGTTGCCCTCGGCCTCGCCGTGGCGGATAAGATAGATTCTGGTCATGTTTACCTCACTATTGACTGAGTTTTGCACAGAGGGTATAATTAGATATTGTAATTGTATCGTATTTCACCCCAATAAACAATGGTAATTTTGGAGGATAGCGTGAAAGTAATCCATCTTATAAGCGGCGGTGACAGCGGCGGCGCCCGCACCCATGTCCACCTGCTGCTCAAGCACCTCAGTAAAGATAATAAAGTGAAGCTGGTCTGTTTCATGGACGGCTTCTTTGCCCAGGAGGCCCGTGAGATGGGCATAGACACCCTTATCATCGATAAGGGCCTTGGCGCTACCTTGCGTCAGCTGAAAAAGCTCATTCGTGAGGAGGGCTATGAGCTCATCCACTGCCACGGCTCCCGAGGCAATCTCATGGGCGCATTGCTCAAGAAAGCTATGGGCCTGCCTCTTATAACCACCGTCCACTCCGACCCCCGCATAGACTATCTGGGCCGCCCTCTGGCCCGCATCAGCTACGGCAGCCTCAACGCCATCGCTCTGCGGCAGATGGACTACCACATCGGCGTTTCCGATGCCATGCGCAAGCTGCTCATAAGCCGCGGCTTTGACGCAAACCGCCTCTTTGCCATCTATAACGGCGTGGAGTTCGAGGGGGAACAGCTGGGGAGCGCCACCGAGCGCCGGGAATATCTGGACTCTCTGGGCCTTGACTGGAGGGACGAGAACCTTATTGTGGGCATCGCCGCCCGCTTCCACCCCATAAAGGACATCCCCACTCTTCTCCGTGGTTTTGCCGAGGCCCAGAAGCGCAGACCGGAGCTTCGCCTGCTCATCGCCGGAGACGGTCAGGACGCCGACGAGCTAAAAGCTCTTGCCAAAGAGCTTGGCATAGAGAGTCTTTGCTGCTTTGCCGGCTGGCAGAGCGATGTGGAAAGATTCTATCGAGTGCTGGACATCAACACCCTCACAAGCCTTTCCGAGACCTTCCCCTATGCCCTCACCGAGGGCGCAAGAGCCCATCTGCCCACTGTGGCCAGCCGGGTGGGCGGCGTGCCCCTGCTTATAAACCACAGAGAGCACGGCCTTTTGTTCGAGGCCGGAAACTATCAAGAGCTTGCTGACTGCCTTGTGGAGCTGGCCTCTTCCCCTGCTTTGCGGGAGAAGTACGCCGAGGCTCTCTACCTTCGTGCCTCCACCGAGTTTTCCGCCGCTGCCACCGCCGAGAAACAGAAGGCCATCTATGGCCACATTCTCCGGGACTACGCCGAGCATAAGGCCGGGGGCAAGCGTGGCGTGCTTATCTGCGGCGCCTACGGCATGGCAAACGCCGGTGATGAGGCCATTCTGGACGCTATTCTGGCGGAAATGCGCAGCATCGACCCGGATATGCCCCTCACCGTCATGACCCGCTCTCCCGAGGAGACCGCCCTCAAGCATGGCGTGAAGGCCCTCCACACCTTTGATATACCCGGCTTCCTGAAAGCTATGAAAAAAAGCGCCCTCTACATCAACGGCGGCGGCAGCCTAATTCAGGATGTCACCTCCACCCGCAGTATATGGTACTATCTCTTCTCCCTCCGTGCCGCCAAGCGCCGGGGCTGCAAGGTGCTTATGTACGGCTGCGGCATTGGCCCAATAAACAGGGAAACTAACCGCAAATGGGCTGCCAATGTGATAAACCGCAGCGTGGACGCCATCACCCTTCGTGAGGAGCACTCCCTCCGGGAGCTTCACTCCATGGGTGTCACCAAGCCCGAGATTCTGGTGGCCTCCGACCCCGCCCTCTTTATTGAGCCTGCTCCCGATGGGGAGATTGACGCACTTATGGAGCGCCACGGTCTCAGAAAAGAGGACAGGCACATTTGCCTGTGCCTGAGAAACTGGGCGGGCTACAATGAAAAGGCCTCCCTTTTTGGCCGGGCTGCTGCCTACGCCATGGAGCGCTACGGTCTGCGCCCTGTGTTCCTGGCCCTGAACCACAAAAAGGACGGCGCACCCTCCTCTCTGGCTGCCCAGAGCGCAGGGGCCGAGGCTGTGGTGATAGACGAGGCCATGAGCTCCGGCGCCACCGTGGGCCTCATCGCCCGGATGGACGCCGTGGTGAGTATGCGCCTCCACGCTCTCATCTTCGCCGCCAGCCAGTCCGTGCCTGTGGCAGGCATAAGCTACGACCCCAAGGTCCACGCTTTTCTGGATTATATAGGTCAGGATAACTGCGAGGGCTTTGAGTCCGTTACCGAAGAGCGGCTGCGGGAGATGATAGATCGCGCCGTCACCGCCAAAAAGGAGCATATCCGGGAGGCCACCGAGCGCATCAAGGCCATAGAAAGTCTCAACGTGGAGACGGCGAGAAAGCTGCTTGGGAAGTAAAAAACGGAAATGAAATAAACGGCATAATCTAAGCCCCGGAAATCCCATGGATTTCCGATGGGAGGGGTCAAGACCCTCCCCTGCCAGCCAGTAACCTTTTTTATTATATACTTCTGTTTAAGTCGGATCGTAGCCATGTCGTTCTGTGAGCCAAGGAGTTGGTTTTCCTAATTGTCTTCCTAAGCCCGCTTGGCCTCCGACTTTACGGCGATCGGGAAATCCCATGGATTTCCAATGGGAGGGGTCAAGACCCTCCCCTGCCAGCCAGTAACCTTTTTTATTATATACTTCTGTTT
>JAZSFJ010000125.1:0-3429 GCA_045532145.1 Oscillospiraceae bacterium | reverse complement strand
CCCGCCGCAAGGCGGGCTGCCACAGAGCGTTAGCGGAACATTTAAAATCCCCGGAGTCCAGAGGGTCGCAACCCTCTGGTGCGTTTTTCCCTACTTTTGTCGCATAACAAAAGTAGGCCCCCGGAGGGACCTGTACCAATGGTTTGCTGCAAGGTGAATGATTCGTGCTAAGGGGGATGCGGATTGCCACACCAGCGTGAACGCTGGTTCGCAATGACGAGAAAGATTTATCACGAAGTATCTATTTTCGTCCGACATGCAGACATCCCATAGCTCACACAAAGGGATAGCTAAGATTTTGAGCCGTGGCCTTTCACAACACCACACCTGTGAAGCAATATATCACTCACCCTATTTCACCGGCTGCAAGCCTCTCATATCCTTCCAGCTCCAACACCTTGTCTCCTGCAATAAGACGAAGCTTGTCTGCTCTTGTGAGGGCTTTTATTCTGGCCTCCAGCTTGGATGCGCTGGAGCGGTTTTCTGAGAGAAAGGCGCACTCATAGGCCAGGGGGCGGCGGGCGGCGGTGTATTTTGCCCCTGCGCTGCTTCTTCCTGCCGCGTGCTGTCTAAAGCGCCGGGCAAGGTCCGTGGTAATGCCCGTATAAAGGCTGCCGTCGGTGCAGCGGAGAATATAGGTGTAATAGGCCATGAGCCACCTCCTTTTTACATGATTATACCACATCGCCCTCTTTCCGGCCAGAGCTATCTTTACTTGCGAAATCCTTTGGGGTATAATTATTCAAAAATCACGACCCAGGAGGAGAAATAAAGGATGTTCAAAAAAGGAGACATAGTCCGCCATTTCAAGCGGGAAATGCTCACTTCCTCTCAGCTTGAGGCGGAGCCCAATATGTATCTCTATGAGATAATAGGGGAGGCAGAGCACACCGAGACCGGAGAAAAGCTCATAGTCTACCGGCCTCTATACGGCGAAGGGGGGCTCTATGCCCGTCCGGTGGCTATGTTTTGCTCGGAGGTGGACAGGGAAAAGTACCCTCTGGCGAAGCAGAAAATGAGGTTTGAAAAAGTATAATAACGTCAAAAAATTATCATAAAATACACGGCTCAAAATGCGCCTTTATAGGGATGCGCATTTGGGGCGTGTATTTTATTTTGCATATTGAGGGGAGAAATAACGAAATAGTTAATAATTTCTTACTTTTGAATTAAGCTGTTAATGTTTTTAACAAACTTTTTTCAAGTTAAATTTTTAATTAGTCCAATATATATTTACATAGGAAATTTCCCAGTATATAATATGAAGTAACGTGCACTGACAATGAAGCCCTATGGGTTTGTCCGCAGGCTGCGGACTGTATATATTGTTGCGGAAAATTGTTTCACATATATAAAGGAGGAAGATTTTTATGGCCCATTTGCAGGAAGCCGCGGTGGCAAAGGTACATGCCATTTGTGACCGCTATGAGGGAGAAAACACCCCCCTCATTATGATCCTCAGCGACATCCAGAAGGAATTCGGCTATGTTCCCCTGGAGGTTCAGGAGATTGTCTCCCAGCGCACCGGCATCTCTGTTGCGGAGATTTACGGTGTTGTTACCTTCTATTCGTTCTTCTCCCTTGAGCCCAAGGGTAAGTACGTCATCGGCATCTGCCTCGGCACCGCTTGCTACGTCAAGGGCGCTCAGCAGATTTGCGACCAGTTCTGCGAGATGCTGGGCATCCAGCCCGGCCAGACCAGCAGCGACGGACTTTTCACCGTTGATGCTCTTCGCTGCATAGGCGCCTGCGCCGCCGCTCCCGCGGTCACCATCAACGGCAAGATTTATGCCCGTGTCAATGTCAAGGACGTTGCAGGCATCATCGCCGAGTACAGAAACATGGGAGGTAAGGACTGATGTTCAAGACTTGTGAAGAACTCCGCGCCAAGATAGCCGAATATACCGCCGAGCTTGATACCAAGTTCAACGGCGCTGACGGCAAGCGCTACATCATGCTCTGCGGCGGCACCGGCTGCGTGGCCGGCGGCACCATGAAGATTAAGGAAAAGTTTGAAGAGTACATAAAAGAGTGCCATCTTGAGGACAAGGTGGAGATCCGCGTGGTTGGCTGCTTCGGCCTCTGCTCTCAGGGCCCCTTCGTACGCATCTTCCCCGAGGATGTGCTCTATCGCCTGGTTAAGCCCTCTGACATTCAGGAGATCGTTATGAAGGATCTCATGCTGGGTGAGACTGTTGAGCGCCTTGTCTATGAAGACCCCAAGACCGGCGAGAAGATCACCAAGATGGAAGACATCGGCTTCTATCGCAAGCAAAAGCGCATCGCCCTCCACGGCTGCGGCGTCATCGACCCCAACAAGATCGAGGAAGCTCTCGGCTGCGGCGGCTATCAGGGCCTTATGAACGCTCTGAGCATGCCCAGAGAGGACGTTATCAAGCTCATTCTGGACTCCGGTCTTCGCGGACGCGGCGGCAGCGGCTTCCCCACCGGCAAGAAGTGGCAGTTTGCCTATGGCAGCAATGCCGACCAGAAGTACGTGGTCTGCAACGGCGACGAGGGCGACCCCGGCGCATTTATGGACCGAAGCATCCTTGAGGATAACCCCCTTGCCGTTATCGAAGGCATGGCCATCGCCGGCTACGCCATCGGTGCCAGCGAAGGTTACTTCTATATCCGTGCTGAGTACCCCATCGCCGTAAGCCGCATCAACGCCACCATCAAAAAGTGCGAAGAGCTGGGCCTGCTGGGCGACAACATTCTGGGTACCGGCTTTAGCTTCCGTGCCCATGTCCGTCTGGGCGCAGGCGCATTCGTCTGCGGCGAGGAGACCGCACTGCTGAACTCCATCATGGGTCAGCGCGGCATGCCCAGACCCCGTCCTCCCTTCCCCGCAGCCAGAGGTCTCTGGGATAAGCCCACCATCGTCAACAACGTTGAAACTCTGGCTACCGTACCTTACATTCTCCGCGAGGGCCTTGAGGCCTTCACTCAGTACGGCACCGAGCGCAGCAAGGGCACCAAGGTCTTCGCCCTGGGCGGCAAGGTCAACAATGTGGGCCTGGTGGAGATCCCCATGGGCACCACCCTGCGGGAGCTGATCTACGACATCGGCGGCGGCATTCCCGACGGCAAGCAGTTCAAGGCCATCCAGACCGGCGGTCCTTCCGGCGGCTGTCTGACCCGTGACTTCCTCGACGAGCCCATCGACTTTGACAACCTGACTGCCAAGGGCTCCATGATGGGCTCCGGCGGTGCCATCGTCATGGACGAGGACAACTGCATGGTCGACGTTGCTAAGTTCTATATGGAATTCATCTGCGACGAGTCCTGCGGCAAGTGCTCTCCCTGCCGTATCGGTACCAAGAGACTTCTCGAATACCTCGTGAAGATCTGCGACGGCAAGGCAACGATGAAGGATCTCGAAGAGCTCGAGGCTCTCGCAGAAACCATCAAGACGGGCTCGCTCTG
>JAZSFJ010000032.1:0-2463 GCA_045532145.1 Oscillospiraceae bacterium | reverse complement strand
GGCTGTGCTCCGTTACTTCAACCCCATCGGCGCTCACGCAAGCGGCCTCATCGGTGAGGACCCCAACGGCATCCCCAATAACCTTGTGCCCTATATCGCACAGGTGGCTGTTGGCAAGCTCAAGGAACTCCATGTTTACGGTGACGATTATCCCACCCACGACGGCACCGGCGTCCGCGACTATATCCACGTTGTTGACCTTGCCAAGGGCCACGTTTCCGCCCTCAAGAAGCTGGAGACCGGCTGCGGCCTCTTCATCTGCAACCTGGGCACCGGCAACGGCTACAGCGTTCTGGATGTGCTTCACGCCTATGAGAAGGCCTGCGGCAAGACCCTGCCCTACGTTATTGACCCCCGCCGCCCCGGTGACATCGCCGAGTGCTTCGCCGAGCCCAAGAAGGCCTTTGAGGAAATGGGCTGGAAGGCCCAGCTTGGCATCGAAGAGATGTGCGCAAGCAGCTGGAAGTGGCAGAGCATGAACCCCAACGGATTTAAAGCCGAGTAAAGCTGTACAGCAGTCAGGTTTTCGAGGGCAAATTGCTGCCAATACTGCGCAAAAGCCCTTGAAAATACACACAAGTATTCCCTGCGGTCTTTTACTTGTCTTGACAGCAATTTGCTCCCCGAAAACTGCAAGCACCCCTTAGCGGAGCTTGGATATAAATTTATCCCGGAAAATGACAACAATTATTTATCAAATATGCGCTGAGGGGCTAACTGTGCCAGCTTCACTCGGCTTTTGAAAAGGAGATGCATTGATATGAGCAACAAACCTGTTCTGGTAGTTATGGCAGCAGGCATGGGCAGCCGTTACGGCGGTCTCAAGCAGATTGACCCCGTGGGCAACCATGGCCAGCTTATTATAGACTATTCCATTTTTGACGCCGTCCGCGCCGGTTTCGAGACCGTGGTCTTCGTTATCAAGCACGAAATCGAGGATGCCTTCAAAGAGGCCATCGGCAATCGCATGGAGAAAATCTGCAAGGTGAAGTACGCCTATCAGGAGCTGAATGACCTCCCCGAGGGCTACGCTGTTCCCGAAGGCCGCACCAAGCCCTGGGGCACCTGCCACGCCATTCTTGCCGCCCGCAAGGTGGTGGACGGCCCCTTCGCCGTTGTAAACGCCGACGACTATTACGGCCCCGAGGCTTTCAAGACCATTTATGACTATCTCGCCACCCACGAGGACACCGAGGACTGCTACGAGTTCTCCATGGTTGGCTATCTCCTTGGCAACACCGTCACCGAGCACGGCCACGTGGCCCGCGGTGTCTGCGTTGAGGACGAGAACAACTTCCTCGTCTCCGTAACCGAGCGCACCCGCATCGAGAAGGATGGCGACGATGCCCGCTTCACCGAGGACGACGGCGAGACCTGGGAGCCCCTCCCCGGCGACACCATCGTTTCCATGAACCTCTGGGGTCTGAGCAAGTCCTTCATGCCCGAGGCCGAGGCCCGTTTCGGCGCCTTCCTCGACAAGACTCTCGTTGAAAATCCCCTGAAGGGTGAGTATTTCCTGCCCAGCGTTATCAGCGCTCTCATTGGTGAGGGCAAGGCCCGCGCAAAGGTCCTTCGCTCCCCCGACAAGTGGTACGGCGTAACCTATCAGGCCGATAAGCCTGTTGTTGTGGCCGCCATTGCAGAAAAAACCGCCGCTGGGGTCTACCCCGACAAACTCTGGGAGGTATAAATCATGCCCGATGTAGCAAAGAATCTGCTTGAAGAAGTTCTGGGAGCTTTCGACTTTGGCGCTCCTGTTGTTGGCGCTGTCCGCTACGGCCACGGCCACATAAACGACACCTTCTGTGTCCACACCCAGCCCGAGGATGATTACTGCGATTGCTCCATTCTCCAGCGCATGAGCTCCGCCGCTTTCAAGCACCCTGAGCAGCTTATGAGCAATATCATCGGCGTCACCGAGTATCTGGCAAAGAAGATAGTTGCTGCCGGCGGCGACCGCAGCCGCGAGGCTATGGAAGTTATCCGTCCCCGCTGCGGCGAGGATTACTACACCGACTCCGAGGGCGGCGCATGGCGCGTTTTCCCCTTCGTGAAGGACATTCTCTGCTTCCAGTCCGCCGAGACCCCCGAGCTTTTCGAGGCCTCCGCCCGTGCCTTCGGCAAGTTCCAGCGTATGCTGGACGGTTACCCTGCCGAGACTCTTTTTGAGACCATCCCCCATTTCCACGACACCGAGGATCGCCTTCAGAAGCTGAAGGATGCCATTGCTGCCGACAAGATGGGCCGCGCCGCCTCCGTTGAGGCCGAGATAGCCTTTGCTATGGCCCGCGAGGCCGACTGCTCCGTGGCTCTGCAGGCCCTGCGGGACGGCGTCCTGCCCCTGCGTGTGACCCACAACGACACCAAGCTGAACAATGTCCTCTTCGCCCGGGACACCGGGGAGGGCATCTGCGTCATCGATCTGGACACCACCATGCCGGGGCTCTCCATCAACGACTTCGG
>JAZSFJ010000100.1:0-15509 GCA_045532145.1 Oscillospiraceae bacterium | reverse complement strand
GTAAACGAGAAAGAGCACGCAAAGCTTTGGTTCAAGGCTCTTGGCGAGCTGGGCGACACCGCTCAGAACCTCCTCCACGCAGCCGAGGGCGAGAACTATGAGTGGACCGATATGTATGACCGTATGGCAGCCGATGCCGAGGAAGAAGGCTTCCTTGATCTGGCAGCACAGTTCCGCGGCGTTGCAGCAGTTGAGAAGACCCACGAAGAGCGCTATCGCAAGCTCCTCCACAATGTGGAAGCCAAGGAAGTTTTCGAAAAGAGCGGCGTAACCCTTTGGGAGTGCCGCAACTGCGGTCACTTGGTGCTGGGTGTCAAGGCTCCCGAAGTCTGCCCCGTATGCGCACATCCCCAGGCCTACTTCGAGGTCCGCGCAGAGAACTATTGATAATCCGATAAACTAAAAAAACAGGCCCCTCGGGGCCTGTTTTTTTAGTAAATATCAATCCAAAAATATTTCGCGGAGCACTTTTTCTTCCATCTCGCTTACGTTTGTTTTTTCCTCCAGAAAGGTCTCAATATTGGCTCCTCCCGAGATGCGGATTTTATCTTCAGGGAACATGGATTTCATCATCAGCAGCATATCCGCCGCCACGTCCGGATCTGCAAAATTGCCCCGATGGAAAGTGAAGCTGTGCCCATCGGAACATATTATCTCCATGCTGTATGTCCATACTGATATTCGCCCTCTGGACTCATACATCCTGAGCTCCATGCGTTCATAGTCCCGGAGGCTATATTCGGAAACCTTGTTGAAGGTATTAAAGGCCTTGAAAGAGCCGTCGCGGTAGAGACATTCCCTTTGGCAAAGCCCCAGTCCGGAAAGACAGAACGAGAAGAGCAGCAGCGCGCATACAATACCCACAGTTCGTCTGGTGCGTTTTTTGTCTTCAGGCTTTCGGGGGTAGAGTCTTCGTCTTTCGTCAAAAATGGGATAGAGCTTTTTGGGCCATGGATGAGTTCCGTACTCCACTTTGGGATTTCCCAAAATGGGTATTTTGGTATGAAAGCCCACGGCGAACAGTATCAATCCACCGAAATAGACGATGAGCGTTAGCGGAACCACAGCAAGAAAGTGGACCACATCGTGGCATACGGCCACCGGCTCATCACTGAAGGCAATAAGCTCCTCCTTTACATAGCTCCAGCCCAGCGCAATGGCAAAACCGAGGCCAAGGGAAAGAAGTATAAGAATAACATATGTAGCCTTGTCCAGCCGGGACAAGGGCGGATATGGGCGCTTGGGCTTCTTCTTTCTTTTGCTCATGCTGTTGCCTCCTTGTTGGCAGGGTCAGTTGAAAAATATTTTCCGGAGCTTTGCGGTTTCTTCTTCGCTGTAGCTTAAGTCCTCCATGAGCTTGTCCCAGTTTTCTCTGCCTTCAATACTAACTCTGTCTGCCGGGAACATATTCTTCAGCATCAGCAGCGTATCGAGGCAGAGTCCGGTGTCGGAAAAGTCGCCGGGATTGAACTGGAAGGCGGGGCCGTCCACGGTTTTTATCGTGACGGAGTAGCTCCAATATCCACTGTGCCTTATGTGGTGGTAGTATATTTTCAGGCTCAGGCTATCATATTCCTGGGGAACATAGTCGTTGCTTTCAATGTTGAAGGCGTTGTGGACGCTTATGCTGCCGTCTTTGTGCAGCGCGTCCCTGCCGAATATGCCGAATGGCGTGAGGGCAAGGCAAAGCAAAAGGCCAATGAGCCAGAGACGGAGCATAGCCCTGGCAAAACGGGTGCTGGAGGGCCTTTTGTAGCGGGTCTTCCTTCTTTCGTCAAAGAGGGGGTAGAGCTCTTCCGGCCAGGGGTACTGGCCATAGCGGATTTTTTTGTTGCCGAAAATGGGCTTTTTCCCGCCGAGGCTAAGGTTGATGCCCACAAAAAGGCTTATTGTCAGATATATGAAAAAGGGCAGAAGAAACAGAACGCTCAAGCTGCTTGAGTAGGCCGCCGTGTCCTCGACGCTGAATGCCACGGCATGCTGCAGCTTAAAGGCAGCCACAATGAGCAGAATGATAATGCCGGCTGCCAGGCTTATCAGAACTCCGTAAATAAGCTTATCAAGTCCCGACAAAGGAGGCGGGCTTTTTCTTTTTTTTCTGGGCTTTTTGCTCATGGCCTGACCTCCTTTGCGCCTATACATTATACATCAGAACAGCGGACGGGTGCAAGGTCTTGTCGTAGGGCGCGACGACCCCGGCGCGCCGCAATTCCCATCGTTGACCAAAATTTACCGGGCTGTTATACTTGAAGGGTATCGGAGCATACTTATAAATATCGTAAGAAGGAGTTTAAGCCATGTTTTATTGGGATTCCACATATATACTTGTCCTTATCGGCGCGGTAATAAGCGCCGTGGCCGCTTTGAACGTGCGCAGCACATTCAGACGCTTCAGCGAAAGCTACTCTTCCCGTGGCATCACCGCCGAGGCTGCGGCGGAGCGCATACTCTCCTCTGCCGGCATACGGGATGTGCGCATTGAGCGCATAAGCGGCTCCCTCACGGACCACTATTCGCCAAATGAAAAGGTGCTGCGCCTGTCCGACAGCGTTTACGGCTCCCGCTCTGTGGCAGCTATAGGCGTTGCTGCCCATGAGTGCGGACATGCCATTCAGCACGCTGTGGGCTACGGGCCCCTGAAGCTGCGTTCTCTGGCTGTGCCCATTGCCAACATAGGCTCCCGCCTTTCCTGGCCCCTTATTCTTCTGGGCCTGATACTGGGCTATGTTGGTCTTGCCCGTATTGGCGTTTTTCTTTTCGCTTTCGTGGTGCTGTTCCAGCTTATAACCCTGCCCGTTGAGTTCAACGCCTCCGGCAGAGCTCTGAAAATTCTGGAGACCAGCGGAATGCTCATAGGCGATGAGCTGCGGGGAGCCGGTAAGGTGCTCCGCGCGGCGGCTATGACCTATGTGGCCTCGCTGCTGACTGCTGTGCTCCAGCTGCTGCGCCTTGTGCTTCTGACCGGAGGCAGACGCCGCCGCTGACCGACTGGTAACTGCCAAAATGAGAACTCCCCCTGCCAAAAGGCGGAGGGAGTTCTGTCTGTTGCCATACCTTTGTAGGGACCGGCGTCCCCGACGGTCCGCAACTGGGCACACCCGTAGGGGCGATTCACGAATCGCCCGCGGGGGGATACATAGGTCCGCCCCTACAATGGGAACCCGGGATATTATATGTTCGCCGGGAATGTTGCGGGGCGCGGGTGCATACCGCCGGACCGTCGAGGACGCCGGTCCCTACAAGCTTGGTGCTTATTTGGAACTGCGGGGATAGGGCTTTTTCTCATCCGTAAGACCGGAAAGGTAGTCCATGCTGGTATCAAGAGCAAGGGCCAGCTTTCGGCACTGCTCGTAGGTCAGATACCTCTTTCCGCTTTCGATTTTGGAGTAATCACTTTGGTCAATCCCGGTCAACATCTGTATCTTGACCTGAGTATATCCCTTTTCTTTGCGAAGTTCTTTTATACGAGTCATAATCATCACCATAGTTATTATGGCAAATTTCCCTATTGCAAATAGGGTGATACTGACCTATAATCGATGGGACAAGTTTGCTGACAAAAGGGGGTATATGATGGAACTATGCAAAGAAATTCTGGCCCACGTGCTGACCTGTGCTGATATCAAACTGAGCATAAGTGGTCTGAATGGTAATATTGCGGAAGTCGTAGAGGGTGAATGTTACAAGGCGCTGCAAAAAATTAAGTCAATCATTGAGGATGACAGACTTGGGGATAAAGAATGTTTAATAAAAATAGAGGAAATCGTTTGTGTGCTGGAATCCATTGGGAGCGATGGGGGTACCAGGCATGATTTCGGTTAAAGAGAAGAGTACAAAAAAAGCGACAATTTCCCGATGGAAATTGTCTCTTTTTGGTGGAGACTGACGGACTCGAACCGTCGACCTCACGCGTGTGAGGCGTGCGCTCTAACCAGCTGAGCTAAGCCTCCATATAGTGTCAAAGGGCCAGCAAGCGCTGACCCTTTGCTGGTGACGCGTACGAGAATCGAACTCGTGTTACCGCCGTGAAAGGGCGGTGTCTTAGCCGCTTGACCAACGCGCCAAATTTGCGGGGCGCTTGTTGGCCTGCGCCCCTATGGTAGCGGCGACTGGATTCGAACCAGTGACACCCCGGGTATGAACCGAGTGCTCTGGCCAACTGAGCTACGCCGCCATAATGCTGTCAAACAGCAAGGAGAATTATAGCTCAGATAATTCTCCTTGTCAATACTTTTTAGCAAAAAAATTTATATTTTTTTAGGGAAGATAGTCTTCGGGGTTCACGCTCTCCCCATTGATGCTCATTGCGAAGTGGAGATGGTTTACCTCTCCGGTCTCGCTGAGGGCGGTGGAGCCTACGCTGCCGATGACACTGCCGCCTGCCACGGCCTCGCCTTCGCTGACGGTGGGGCTTTCTGCCAGGTTTGCGTATACGCTGCGCATACCGCCGGAGTGGAGCAGCACAACGGTGGTGCCCAGAGAATCGTCCACGTAGACCTTCTCAACACTGCCGTCGGCCACGGCCTTCACCTGAGCGCCCAGCTCTGCGGCGATGTCCAGGCCGTCGTGGGTGCGCCAGTCACGCATGGTGCGGTTATACTGCAGTGCCTCCATGCTGTAGCCGTTCTCAATCTCCCCGGCAACGGGGCGGATGAAGTAAACGGGAACGGACTCCGGCATAGGCTGGGGTGCAGCACCGGCTGCGGAATTAGGCTCGGGGCTCACGGGAGCAATCTCCTGAATGGGCTCGCTCTCTTCCACATTGACCACAGGGGCCGCTTCCTCTACTGGAGAGTCGCTCTCCATTTCGGCAATGGGGGCTACTTCCTCACCGCCGTTGACAGCGGCCTCATCGGAAAGGGTGAGAGAGTCCATGGCGGGCTCTGCGCCATCCATGTCGCCTGCCAGCATGGTCCATGCGGAAACGCCTATGACCGCCACGCAGAGGAAAAGCACGATGTAAAAACCTTTCCCGGCAAAAAAGGACTCAAGCCGGGTCGCAAAATTTTTCTTTTTTTCCATTGTATAAGACCTCCAAAAAGTAAAAAATGGCTTTGCATGGCTATTTTTACCTTAAGAGGGAGGAATTATACATAAATTTTCAGTTTAGCCGTGTTTATAAATTGTCCGCTGCTTCACCCTGTCTGCCAGGGCAAGCATCTCGTCTATCTGGGCCAGGAAAAGGTCAGTATCCCTGCCGAGAGTGCCTTTCAGGGGGCGGTAGTTGGACATATGGTTGGCGGTGAAATGGGCACCGGGGAGGCGGAGATTTTCAATAAGCAGCCTTGTTTCCAGCAAAGCCTCACGGGGCTTTTGCATCTCAAAGCGCCCGGCCATCACATCCTCGTACATTTCCGTACCCATGGTTGCCATGTAGGTCATGACGGAGATATGCTGAGGGGCCATGGCGTTTAACAGCTCCGCGGTCAAAAGGGCATTTTGCCTGTAGCCCTCGCCTGCACCACCCAGCCCCGCTATGACCGTGACCCAGAGGTCGAAGCCTGCCTGTCTCAGAGCAAGGCCCGCTTTCAGCATACCCTCCGCGTCAACGCCCTTTTTCACCTTGCGGAGTAGAGCGCTGTCTCCGGTCTCCACTCCCAGATACACCCGGTCCAAGCCGGCATCCTTGAGGAGGCGCAGCTCATGGGCGCTTTTTTCCATAGTGCTTATAGGCCCGGCGTAGCAGGTTATGCGCCGCAGTCGGGGGAAGGCTGCCCTGAGCTCCCTGAGCACGGTGAGCAGGTAGTCCATGGGCAGGGCGATGGCATCCCCGTCGGCGATGAACACGGTCTCCGTCTCCGGATAGCGCACCGAGGCCATGGTGATGTCGTCCAGCACATAGCTGAGAGGCTTCACATGGTAGACCTTGGTCTTGTAGGCCTCGCAGAAGGTGCATTTATTGTAGCTGCAGCCCACGGTGGCCTGCAGGATGTAGCTCTTCCACTCCCCGGGGGGACGGTAGATGCTGCCTTCGTATCTCATAGCTTTTGGCCCTCCCGCTCAACGGACTTTATGTTCCGCTCAAACTTGCTGCGGGGGCCCATGACCTCATGGCCGCAGCCGCAGCAGCGGAGACGAAAGTCCGCGCCAATGCGCCTCACAAGCCACTTGTCGCTGCCGCAGGGGTGGGCCTTTTTCATTGTGAGAATATCGTTAAGCTGTATATCCATCTGAAATTCCTTTCTGCCTCCCCTTATAGGGGAGGTGGCATTTGCGGAGCAAATGACGGAGAGGTCTTAACCTTTTTGGCTCCCTTGTTGTAGGGGCCGGACACTGGCCGGCCCTTTGGGACTGTCAGCGAAGCTGACTGAGGGATTGCACTCTTTCTTATTCGCGCTCCGTAGGGGCGGTCTTTGTCCGAGTGCGTTGGCACCATCCACCGCAGTGGCCGTAGGGCGGGGGCTTGCTCCCGCCGCCAACTGTATGGTTGATTTGTGAATCACCCATGGGGTGCATACCGATTTGCCGTGGTTCATACAAAATCGTTGCGCCTGCTGCGTGGCGCGCCGAGGCGACGCGCCCTACGAACTGTGCGAAAATTCAGGTCGCTCCTACTGCCTCCCCTTTTAAGGGGAGGTGGCAAAACCATAGGTTTTGACGGAGAGGTCCTGATTTCTTACTTGCCGCCCTTTATGGCGTCCCAGTAGTTTTTGGCTGCCTGCTCAACCTTGTTGTCGCCGTAGACATAGTATCTGGCGTCCCGTATCTCGTCGGGAAGGTACTGCTGGCGCACCCAGTGGTGGGAGTAGGTGTGGGGGTATTTGTAGTTTTGCTCCCGCTCGAAGCCCGTGCCGTCGGCGTGGACATTCTGGAGCTCCCGGGGAATGCCGCCGGTCTTGCCCCGCTTGATGTCCGCAATGGCGGCATCTATGGCCAGAACACCGCTGTTGGACTTGGGAGCGGTGGCAAGCAAAATAACGGCGTCGGCCAGAGGCAGTCTTGCCTCGGGCATGCCCAGCTGCAATGCCGTGTCCACGCAGGCCTTCACGATGGGGATTGCCTGAGGATAGGCGAGGCCTATGTCCTCGCAGGCGGAGCAGAGTATTCTCCGGCAGGCGGAAAGCAGGTCTCCTGCCTCCAAAAGCCGGGCAAGATAGTGCAGCGCAGCGTCAGGGTCAGAGCCCCGGAGGCTCTTCATCAGGGCGGAGAGAATGTCAAAATGGGCATCCCCGTCCCGGTCATAGCGCATGGCGGAGCGCTGGGAGATGGCCTCGGCATCGGAGAGACACAGCCTGAGCTCCCCATCCTTGCGGCGTGAGGCGGAGACAAGAAGCTCCACAGTGTTCATGGCCTTGCGCACGTCGCCGCCGCAGCTGGAGGCAATATAGTCAATAACTCCCGGCTCCGGGCGTATAGTGAGATTCTCCCTTAGGGCAAGGTAATCTATGGCCCTCTGCACGGCTTTTTCCGCCTGGCGGGGAGATATGGACTTGAACTCGAAAACCGTGGAGCGGCTCAAAATTGCGTTGAAAACACAGAAATAGGGGTTCTCTGTGGTAGAGGCAATGGGGGTGATGAGGCCGTTTTCTATGAATTCGAGGAGGCTCTGCTGCTGCTTTTTGTTGAAGTATTGTATCTCGTCCAGATACAAAAGCACCCCGCCGGGGCAGAGCATGGTGTCCAGCTCGTCTATGATGGCCTTGATGTCCGCAATGCCGGCAGTGGTGGCGTTGAGCTTGCGGAGTGTGCGGTTTGTGTTTTGGGCTATTATCCGGGCGGCGGTGGTTTTGCCTGTGCCGGAGGGGCCGTAGAATATCATATTGGGTATGCTGCCGGATTCCACGATGCGGCGGAGCATGCCGTTTTCGCCCAGTATGTGCTCCTGTCCCACCATCTCGTCTATGGTCTGGGGCCTGATTTCGTCTGCAAGAGGTCTGTACATAGCGTCACCTGTAAATTTTAAATTCCTTGTGAAATGGCTCCCTCTGATGAGGGACCTGTCGGCGAAGCCGACTGAGGGAGAGATTATCGTAGCGCGTTTTTCAACCAATGGTTAATGATTGGTACTGCTCATTCTCTCCCTCCGCCCCTGCGGGGCACCTCCCTCATCAGAGGGAGGTAAATTCGTTTATCTCTCAAATTTCCACAGGCTCCATAGCCTGATGGAGAAGCCCGGTTATGGCCTCGGAGAAAACCCGGTCGGCCTCTCCGTGGAGGGTTTCCAGTATCCCGGCGGCGTCCTTGAGGGGCAGAGTGCCGGCGGAGTAGATGTCCAGGTCGAGAATGAAGCGGGGCTTGGGCTCCTGAAGCTGCTGAATTCCCTTGGGGGTGCGCACAGCCCGCTTTATGAAGCCGGGACCTGCGTGGAGCCTGAGAAAACAGCGGTCGAGCTTCATTTCAACATCCACGGAGCACTTGGTGAGGGATGCTTCGTCCACATCGTCGTCGTCCAGGGGGCCCAGATAGCGGCTCTGGATAAGGTCATTCCAGCGGCAGTGCTCCATTCCCAGCTTCTCACGGGAGAATCCGTTTAAGTAGCGCAGACCTATCCGTTCAAAGAAAGCAGGCTTGTAGACACTTATAAAGCGGCCAAGAGGCTCGTCCAGCCAGGCGGCAAAATCATCCCAGCCGGTGTAGCGCATGGTGGAAAGGGCTATGAAGCTCTTGCTGAGACTCAGCTTGTAGCCACCGTCTGCGGAGACAAAGGAGTGGACCTTCTGCTTCTGCACACCGCCGGGGGAGGGGATGGACTCCTCCTGCACCGCATAGCGTGGAAAGCGGGCTCTTATCTGCTCCTGAAACTCCGCGGGAACCTCTGTGTCGATTGAGAGAATGGTGGGGAAGCGCAGCTGGCATATTACCTCCACCAGCTGATGCTTTTCGTATATATATTTCTTGCCGTCGCTGCTTTTCATATTTCAACGCTCCAAATGATTTTTTATTATTTTACACCAGCGGCAGAGATTTGGCTATAGAGAAAAGAAAAAAACACCTTCTCATATAGGATATGAAAAGGTGTTTTGATTTTTCAAACTTACTTGTCCTGATTTATGGTGTAGGCTATGGCCTTGGCCAGCTTTTCTATATCATGGCCGGAGGTGTTGATGCACAGGTCGTAGTTATACCTGTCGCCCCAGACACGTCCGGTATAGAAGCGGTAATACTGGGCGCGGGATTTGTCTATGGACTGTATCTTCTTCTGAAGCTCCTTGTCGCTGAGGGAGGCATCTTTGCCGCCCTTGGCCCGGCAGCGGGCCATGCGGGAGGCCATGTCGGCATAAACAAAGATGTTGTAGGGCTTTTGTTCCTCCAGTATGTAGTCGGCGCAGCGGCCAACGATAACGCAGTCGGACTTCTGGCCAAGCTCCTGAATTATCTCGTTCTGAGCATTGTATATGCCGTGGTTCACATAGTGCAGTGTGTCCGTGGGGGGCATTGCGGCGAAGGAAGAGGCCACGGTGATGGGGTAGTAGGTCATGATGCGGTTTTCCAGTATCTGGCCCACATATTCCTCCGCAAGCTCACTGCGCTGAGCTATGGCGGTGACTATCTCGCGGTCGTAGTAGGCAATGTGCAGCTCCTGGGCAAGGCGCTTTCCAAGCTCACGTCCGCCGGAACCGAATTCGCGGCTGATGGTAATGATCCTGTTCATGGTCATCCTCCTTTTCAGACTATGCTGTTCATGCATAAATTTTACCACAGTCCTGCGGAAAAATCAAAAGGATTTTGAGCGCTTTCCTGATATGTGGCTTCTCTGTAGGGCCCGGCGTCCCCGACGGCCCGGGTGAAGAGAATGTGTGCGTTCTGTGGGGGACTGCTTCGTATCCGTAGGGCGGGGGCTTGCTCCCGCCATTGTGTGATTGTGTGGCGGGCGATTCATGAATCGCCCCTGCGGGATGTACCGTTTAAGGCCTCCCCCCCTCTTAGAGGAGGTGGGCGAGCGCAGCGAGGTCGGAGCGGTTTCGCGGGCGGCAATACCCGCCACTACGTCTGCGGTTTTATGAGCATCGTGCGTGGGGAATCCGGGTCGGTTTCCTAAGGTTCCGGTGCTGAAATCCTATAGAACACGATTTTCTCTCCCGGTTCAAATATTTCGTCGGCTGAGCTTATTTTGATTATAAATTCATCGTAATCCTTACATTTTCCGGAACCGTGAGCGATGCTGGTGTCCGACGCTTCCTCGTCACCGTTTTCCCCGGGTACCTTAAACCATACTTCCCCGGTCACCAGCCATGCAGTCAATTCCAACTCTATAGGTCCGAAATCGGTATCAACGGTCACGGGCATAATAACGTCGTCGCCTTCCGGAATGCATTTAAGTGTTATTTTTTCGTCTTTGCTCAGCCAGACTGTACCGGGCTGAACACTGGGGTGCATTTCGTCGGCTCTCATGCGGTTTTTTATGCCGTTTCCCTGCGCTATACCAAATAAAAGCCAGAAAAACCCAATTGCTGTTAGCAAAAGCACTGCGGTAATGCTCACGCTTATGACAATATAATCGATTGCCTTATATTCTTTTTTCATATTTGCGCCTCCACATAAAAACACAAATGAGGTGAAGATCTTGGTTCTGTACAGGCATTAACACTAATGGTTATGGTGTCTTAGGTTTGGCGGAAGTGGGTGGCCTTAACTGTACACGCGACCCTTACCCCACTTAGTCAGGAAACTCAAAACCGTATTTTTCCAGTATTTTATGAAGCCGTATGCATTCAAAATAAGATATGCTGAAATACTCATCAAGCTGTTCATCGTAGACCTTGGCGCAGCCGTCGAAAGCGGGGTAGAAGCCGTGGGAATAATCGTCTCCAAACCAGATAGAGCAATTTTCGGAAAACAAACACGCGGGAATTTCGGAGAGCATGATAGCTCTGCCTCTGAAAATTCCGGCAAGGGTACGGCTTTCTTCCTCCGATAAAACCACTTCAATATCCTTGTTACCGTAATTATATATGATTTTTGCAGGAGCGCCTTTAGAGATCTCAACCCTTTTGGGAATGGAGATAAGGCCGAGAATAACGGATATTACAAGGGCGATTATGACGATTATGCAAATTGGCTTTTTCATGTGCTTACCTCGGACATATGCGTTTCGATTCGACATTTTAATAAACCGGGCTTTTTCAACATTGTATAGTAAAAATGTTACATATTCCACCCGTATTTTCTTAAATTAGTGTAAAATACTCCTTGCGCGTAAGAAAAATTGCTCCGTATGCTCCTGCCATTGTGTTGCTGTGCGTAGGGGCGATTCACGAATCGCCCGCCGCATAACAAAAGTGCCCACCCGAAGGCAGGCACTTATTAATGTTGATAATTGCTTTATTCGGTTCTGAGGGCCTCCACAGGGTCCTTTTTGGCGGCCACGCGGGAGGGAATGAGGCCCGCGATCAGGGTGAGAAGGGCACTTATGACTATAAGCACCACACCGCCTTCCACGGGCAGGGCGGCCTTCAGGCCCTCAAGTCCTGTGAAGTGGAGCAATATGGCGTTTATGGGGACTATGAGTATCAGCGTCACGGCAATACCCACAAGTCCGGCGCTGAGGCCAACTATCATGGTCTCGGCGTTGAATACCCGGCTCACATCCCGTTTGCTTGCGCCCACTGCACGGAGTATACCGATTTCCTTGGTGCGCTCCTGGACGGAAATAAGGGTGATAACGCCTATCATGATGGAGCTTACCACAAGGGAGATGGACACAAAGGCTATGAGCAGATAGCTTATGCCGCTGATGATGGAGGTGATGGAGCTCATAAGCAGAGCCACATAGTCGGTGTATTCGATTACGTCCTCCTCATCCACGCTGTCGTTATAGGCGGTGATGAGGTCGGCTATCTCGTCTTTGTCGGCAAAGGTGGAGGCGTAAATATTGATGGTGGAGGGACTCTCCGGGTCCACATAGCCCAGAAGTTCCATGTTTTCCTCATAGCTGGACTGGCTGAGCGTGGGAGGCATATAGTTGTCGTAGAGGTACACATACTGCCAGGATTCAAGGGGAGCCATACCTGTATACTGCAATTTGAACTCGTCCCCCTCAAGGAGCATATCCATAGCTCCCGCCAGCTGGTCCTGACTGAGGGCGGACATACGGGCGGCCACAGCCTCGGCGTAGCCCTGACGTATTTGGACGTCCATGGCCTGCTCCACCTGTTCAAAGAGGGTCTCGTCGCTCATTTCGCCGATATAGCCCATGATGGTGGCTTCGTCCACGCCCATTTCCGTGGCGTACTGCTGGATTATCATTTCCTCTATGCTCTCCCGGGTGAGCTGGGCCATCTGCTGCTCCACCATGCCGGAGACATAGTCGTCGGAGGCCTGACTCATCACATCCAGATAGGCCTCGGCCTTCTGGGCGTTCGTGAAGGTGGAAAGCTGCTCCGTGATGGCTTCCTGCTTTTCTGTGTCGGAAGGCTCGGCCTCCTCGCCAGTGGCGAAGGGGAGAGCGTTGAATACGTCCACATCGGGCTGGGCCTGCTGCTCAAGAACGATGTCTGTATTCATGGTGGTTTCAATGGCATAATCCGTCAGAGCAGAGGTGTAGCCTATTGCCCCGGAGACCATGGTGGAGGTGGCGTCGGCGCTGGGGCGGACTATGCCCACCACCTTGAGGGGAGTGCCCACATCGGAGCTGTTGTAGAGGTAATCCATGCCGGCGGAAGTGAGGGACATATCCACATAGCCGCCGGTGAGAGCGTCGTACTGGTAGTACTCGGCAGGGAGTATGAGCTTAAAGCTTACATCTGCAAGCTCGTCGTAGGTCCAGCTCATTTCCTCGGCCTTGTAGTCCTCGCCGTCGCGCATGGCCACAAGGCTCTCGTCTATCTTGGCCTTGGAGACAAGACCAAGGGCGTAGAGCATCAGGTCGGACATCTCGTTATGGGAGTCCACGAAGACAAGCACCTCGTCATAGGCCTGAGGCCACTGGCCCCAGAGGAGCTCGTACTGCTCTTTCACCGTGTCGCCTATAAGCTCTCCGTCCTCGCCGGGGAGCAGCTCTTCCCACACGTTGAAGCCTGCGTACATGGAGCCCATGGAGGAGGAGAAGAAGGAAGAATAGTCGCCGCCGTACATGGTGCTCATGGCGTCCTGCATGAATTCCATGGCGTCGCTTTTAATGATAAGACCATCGGGGTCCTGAGTGTAGAAGTCGAATGCGAAGTCGTAGCTGTAGCGAATGGTGGCAAGGTCTGCAATGCCGTTGCCTCCCTTGTCCAGAAAGGCCTTGAAGGCTTTGAGATTGTTTTTCTGGGTCTCGGCGTTGAGCATGGAGTTCATCATGTCCACCATGATGTGGGAGGCATATACCTTGTCAGGCTCGTGCTGGGTGGACTCGCTGTAGTGCTCGCCCATCATGGACATCATCATGTCGCCCATGTCCATGGTCTCGGCCTCGATGGTGATGGGATAACTGGAGAGGGTATCCTGCTGCACCTGATTTATATAGGTGTTGATGCCGTTGGAAAGAGAGAGTATAAGGGCGATGCCTATAATGCCTATGCTGCCGGCAAAGGCGGTGAGGATGGTGCGGCCCTTCTTGGTCATCAGGTTGTTGAGGGAAAGGGAAAAGGCAGTGAAAAGGCTCATGGAGGGCTTTTTCTGGCGCACATTCAAAGGTGTGGGCTTGTCCTCGGCCCCGTCATAGGGCATTGTGTCGTCCACAATTACGCCGTCCCTGAGACGAACAATGCGGGTGGCATAAGTGTCCGCAAGCTCCGGGTTGTGGGTGACCATGATGACCAGCTTTTCTGTGGCTATCTCTTTGAGAATGTCCATTACCTGAACGCTGGTCTCGCTGTCAAGAGCGCCGGTGGGCTCGTCGGCAAGGAGAATGTCAGGGTCGTTCACAAGGGCGCGGGCGATGGCCACGCGCTGCATCTGGCCGCCGGAGAGCTGATTGGGCCGCTTTTTCATCTGATCGGCAAGGCCCACCCGGGTGAGAGCCTCCTGAGCCCTGCGGCGGCGTTCCGTCTTGTTAACGCCGGAGAGGGTGAGGGCCAGCTCAACGTTTCTGAGAACGCTCTGGTGGGGTATGAGGTTATAGCTCTGGAACACAAAGCCTATGGAATGGTTGCGGTAAGTGTCCCAGTCGCCGGCGGAAAAGTCCTTGGTGGAGCGGCCGTTTATTATAAGGTCGCCGCTGGTGTAGTGGTCGAGACCGCCGATGATGTTGAGCATGGTGGTCTTGCCGCAGCCGGAGTGGCCCAGAATGGCAACAAACTCGCTCTCCCTGAACTGAAGGTCAATGCCCTTGAGAGCCTGAACGGTGCTGCTGCCTGCGGTGTAGTCTTTTTTTATGCTTTTGAGCTTGAGCATGATGAAGTCTCCCTGTGTATATCAATTGGTAATAAGTATAATACATTTTTCGGTTGAATCAAAGGGAAATTGCCACTTTTTACAGATTGTTTACATTGGGAAAATGTGGGGGTTTTTAGGCCTGAAAAAATAATTTAATTTTTTTCAAAAAAAGTATTGACAAATGTCGAGATATTTGTTATCTTAAATGAGCGCTTTGGCCCAGTAGTTCAGTTGGTTAGAACGCCAGCCTGTCACGCTGGAGGTCGACGGTTCGAGCCCGTTCTGGGTCGCCAAAGAAAATATGCCCCTTTTTTGAAGGGGGATATATGCTGCTGTAGCTCAGTAGGTAGAGCGCATCCTTGGTAAGGATGAGGTCGGCGGTTCGAATCCGCCCAGCAGCTCCAAACCCTTGAAATCCCTGTGATTTCAAGGGTTTTCTCTTTTTCATAACGAAAACACAGACCGCATTCTTTTTGCTCATTTTACAGCAAAGGATGCGGTCTGATTATGAAGAGAAAAATCGTATTTCGTGAACAGGTAAGCATAACAGTCAAAACACAGTATGAGGCATTTATTTTGGCGCAGACAGCGAGGGGAGTTTCTGCGGCGACCATCAAAAGTTATCATTCACACTTAAAGGGAATAGGGAAGCATTTGGATGTTGAGATGCCTTTTGAAGAATTAACCAAGAGGCACATCGAGCAGATGGTGGTATCTATGAGGGATTCTGGGTTGGCGCACAATACTGTGGCGACTTATCTGCGTGTGGTGAATACTTTCCTGCGCTGGTGCCATCGTGAAGGTTGGGGAGATGTAAGCATCCCCAACTTAAAAGAGAAGGACACAGTAAAGGAAACTTACACAGATGAGGAACTAATGAAACTTTTGCGGAAACCGCCAAGAGATTGCGATTTTTGCGAGTATCGCAATTGGGTTATCATCAATTATTTGCTGAACTCTGGCTGCCGCGCATCAACTCTTCGCAATATTCAAAATAAAGATGTCGATTTGGAAGGCCGCCAGATCATCTATCGACATACCAAAAGCGGAAAGATACAAGTCAGCCCATTATGCTCGCAAATGGCATCAATTTTAAGCGATTATATGGCGAGCAGGGGCGGCGAGCCAAATGCCCCGCTCTTCTGTAATCAGTATGGAGAAATGCTGACAGAGAACGCTCTGCGCCTCGCTGTCGCCCATTACAACAAGTCCAGAGGGGTTCAAAAGACATCGCTCCACCTTTTCCGCCACACCTTCGCCCGCAAGTATTT
>JAZSFJ010000120.1:0-3265 GCA_045532145.1 Oscillospiraceae bacterium | reverse complement strand
GGTGTGGGCGTGGGTGTAGGTGTGGGCGTGGGCGTAGGTGTGGGCGTGGATGTAGGCGTGGGTGTGGGTATAGGTGTAGGTGTAGGCTTCACACTGGGCTCAGGACTGGGCTCGGGCATATTTTCCTCGGTCCAGAGAGCGAAACGGTGAAGTATCGCCGCGCACTGAGCGCGGGTGGCAGTGCCCTTGGGGGAAAGCTCAGTCTTGGAAGTGCCGTTTATTATCCCGGCCTCCACAGCCCAAGCAAAAGCATCCTTTGCATAGGAGGCCACGCTGTCAGCATCGGCATAGCTGCTCAAATCGGCCTTCTCGCTGCAGTCGATGCCCTTATACTCCGCATAACGGTTGAAAATGGTCACCATCTGCTCGCGGCTCACATGGTTCCCGGGGGCAAAAATATCCTCGCTGAGGCCCTTGACTATCTCGTTTTCATAGGCCCAGACCACGGCCTTATAGTACCATGTGTCCACAGTGACATCCTCAAAGGGCAGCTCAGCTTTAGCCTCAGGCTCAGCCTCAAGGCGGTGGAGCACCGTTACCAGCATGGCGCGGTTCATGGTCGTATACGGAGCAAAGCTCCCCTCGCTGATGCCTGCCATCAGTCCGTGCCTGTAGACATAGTCCACATCGGCATAGTACCAGCTGTTTTCCACCACGTCCTCAAAGCGGCGCTCGGCGGCGGAAACAGCAACAAAGCAGCCCAGCACAATAACGAGAGCCAAAGCCGCGGCTATAATCTTCTTTATCTTCATGGAGAAGCCTCCTTGTATAAACATTTTGCGCTTGGGAAAACTCTCAATAGCTTAAAAGCTTTCCCAAAGGCAAGGCGGGCTGAGGGCAGCCCGCCCTACGATGGGTGGTGGCGCGCCGGAGCGACGCGCCCTACGAAAGAGAAAACCCCGGCGGCGCAAGCCGCCGGGGCTGCGTTTCAGGCCGATTCAGCGTTCGGTCTCGTTTTCTCCGGGTACCCATTCATCACCGGAAATGGTGATAATGTCCTGAACGCTATACTTGATTATCTCAATAGAAGGCTCATCAAATTTTTTCATTGCTATTCTCCTTTCTCTTGAGATCAGGTTTTTTTCAAGCTTGCCAGATAGGCGCTTGCTCTTTCACCGTAAACCACAAGCCACTTGCAGACGGGGTCTATGAGAGATTCTGTATCGGTGTCATTGATTTTCTTGTCAGCATAAGCCTCGGGGCTATAAGCTTTGACTCCGCTGCAATGCTCTCCGCCATTGACATCAGTGACACAAAGAACTGCATAAACGCTGTCGCCCAGCTGCTTTGCATCGAAGGTGGGAGACACAGCATAGAACTCCTCGCCGTAGTTGCTGCTGCTATACAAGGCATCGACCACAGAGCTTGCATTTTCCTTGCTCAGCGGCTCATTGGCTGCCGCCAGAGCTGCGTAATCCTCTGCTGTCCAGAAGTAGAACTTGCCTGTATTCTCAGCATTTGCCGCTGCATCAGCAGCCTTTACATAGAAGTTGACAGAAATTGCACCGTTCAGGAACAGAGTCTGGTCACCGTGCTCAAGATGCTCGGTCTTGACAAATGCCGCAGCCATTTCCTCGCTGACTTCCGCCACGGGATCGAGCAAATCGTTGCTCCAGGCCATATCAAGATACTCAGCCTTAAGCCAATTATTTTCCGCGAAGCTTTCAATGTTAGCATTCATAAGGTCATCGGTCTCGTACTTGAAATAGACCTGAGCCGCAGCGCCGTAGTTGAGCAGCGCCACAAGGGTATTTTTGAGTCCCTCGCTGCCATTGCCCGTAATCTTGGATTCCGCCCATATTCTTATGCCGGTAGTCTTTTCAAAGCCGTAAACCTTAACGCCATCAATCACGATAAAAGGCTTGAGAACAAAGCTGTGGCCCATTTCCTTTGCAGGTATTCCCTTGGTCTGAACCCTGTACTCGATGTTTCCGTTATAGAATCCGGAGTAGGTCAGCTTCAGAGTGTAGCTGGTTCCGTCGTACCATTCCACATCAACGCCGCCGTTTTCCTCAATGTAAGCCTGAGTGTTGTATTCCTCGCTAAGTCCAGAGAAGGTCAGATACTGAGTCATGGACACATAGCCCTCAAGTATAAGGGTGTTGCCGGTGTCCAGAATGGTGAACTCGGGAATTGTGTGTTTTCCGCCACATCCATTGTCACACTCTGCGGTCTTGGTACCATCGCCGTTGCTGACATAGTTGGTGTAGCTGTGACCAAGAGCAGGGATTGCGCCGGTGTAACTGTGTCCGCAATCGCAGGAGTAGGTCATAAGGCCCTCCTCAGTGCAGGTGGGGGCGTTAGTCACTGTGCCGGTGTAACTGTGGGAGACGGTGGGGAGGGTCTCTGTGGCGGTCTTGTCATCGCCATCGTTTGCCCAAGAGTTGTCGGTATCGTCCGTGCTTTCAAATACGGGGATATAGGTCACGGAACCGGTAGAACTATGGGTAGCATCGATGGTATCCGTTTTAATGTTGTTTGTGGTAGCCGTAACCTTATGCTCCGAATCGTTGGCGCAGGTGCCGTTCGCAGTGCAGCTGGAATAGTCGTCAGCCCATTCATACTCGACCTCATAACTATGTCCAAGGGCGGGTATATTTGCCCGTTCCGTCTCGTTGGTTCCGGCGGCCCAGCTGTCCTCAGGGAAGGTAGCAGTGTAAGTAGTTGTGCCATTGGTGGTGCAGGTTGCGCCCGTAGTGACTATGCCGGTGACATTCTCTGTGTACGCAGTGTCCACATGTTCACCATCGTTGGTGCAGGTGCGCGTTGCGGTGCAGCTTGCCACACTACCAGTGCTTCTCATGGTGTAAACTGAAGCGACCTCAGGGATATTCCACTTATAGCTTGTTTCTCCCCAGCTGTGGCCGTTGGCAGGTACTTCTTCCTGTGCAACGAGGACTTCGCCGCAGACGTCGCAGTGACTGCCTTCAGTCAGACCGGTTTCGGTGCAGGTGGGGGCAACTGCTGCATCTATTACCTCGGTATGGCCGAGGGTGGGAACTACTTCCTGTGCAACAAGGACTTCACCGCAGGTCTCGCAGTGCTTGCCTTCGGTAAGACCGGTTGCGGTACAGGTGGCTGCGACTGCTGCATCTATTACTGCGTTGTGGCCGTTGGCAGGAACTACTTCCTGTGCAACAAGGACTTCGCCGCAAGTCTCGCAGTGGCTGCCTTCGGTGAGGCCGGTTTCGGTGCAGCTAGCTGCTACTGCTTCGTCGATTACTTCGTTGTGGAAGTCGGATCGTAGCCATGTCGTTCTGTGAGC
>JAZSFJ010000069.1:0-50240 GCA_045532145.1 Oscillospiraceae bacterium | reverse complement strand
TCTCCTGTGCCTTGATGACCACTCCGCAGACAGAGCAGTGAGTTCCGGCGGTGAGGCCGGCCTCGGTGCAGCTGGGAGCGACTGCGCTGTCGCTGACGGCCTTGTGACCGGTGGCGGCTACGTAGTTGTCCACGTAGCTCTCACCACAAGCGCACTTATAGGTGGTGTAGCCCTGTGCGGTGCAGGTAGGAGCGGTGACTGTGGCTTCGTACTTATGGGTATGTCCCAGTACGGGAATGCTTGCCGTCTTGGTTGTGCCGCAGACGGTGCACTTGTAGGTCATCACGCCCTCGGTGGTCTCAGTGGCGGGCTTGGTGACAGTGCCCTCGTCCCACTTGTGGCCGGTGGCAGGGATAACTTCCTGTGCCTTGATGACCACTCCGCAGACAGAGCAGTGCTTGCCTTCGGTTAGGCCGGTCTCAGTGCAGCTGGGTGCAACGGCTGCGTCGATAATTTCGCTGTGACCCAGTGCTGCAGTCTTGCTGTCGGTGTAGCTGTCACCGCAGACGGTGCAGGTATGGGTGGTGTAGCCGCCCTCGGTGCAGGTGGGCGCGGTAACCACGGATTCATAGCTGTGCCCGGTGACCGGGAGTATGTTATCCAGATACGTTCCCTTGCAGTAGAAATCTCCAAAGGAGCTGTCATAGCCGCTGTGGTTCTCGGAATACCAGGTGGAGCGGATATAAACCGCATTCTCGGGCACTTCGACATTGTGCACAAGCACATCGTACTTGCTGCCCACGCCGTCGGTATGCCTGATGCCGCTGATGTAGTTATGCTCCGCATCATAGAAGGCAAGGCCGATGCTTGTACTAACGGTTATTGTGTCGGCAGTAATAATCTCAAGAGAGTCGTATACGGAAATATCTACGTAGTCACTGGCCATCCAGGTGCTGAAGTCGGTGCATTCGCCGGTGGTGGCATGAATCATTTTGCCATCCGTCCACCGGAAGAGCTCCGTAATATCCTCGGTGACGAGCTCATTGAGTACCTCACCGCAGCGGGTGCATATTTCTGTGGAAGTGCCGGGCTCGGTGCAGCCAGGCTCCACCACCACGGTCTCGGGCTGGTGACCCAGAGCGGGCACTTCTGCATCCATATAGCTGTCGCCGCATATGGTGCAGGTGTAGACCGTGCCGCCGGGCTCGGTGCAGGTGGGCTCGGCAACTACGGACTCATACTTATGCTCATGGACATGAGGCACGGAGATCTCAAACTGGTTGCGCTCACGGTACAGGGCATCGTAACGGGTGGAGTACCAGTTCACATCCACGGTGTTGCTGTCGGCATGGAAGGTAAATATTGCCACCATACCCAGTCTATCGGAGACATCGTCGTTCTGACGGTCTATGAGCAGAGAGGTAACGGTCTCCCCTGCTCCGTTTTCGTCCGTCCATGTGACTATGTCGGGGCTGTGGACATGGCCGCCCATGGCCAGCACCACATTTTCATAGCCCTTGAAGGCCGCCCAGACTTCCTTACCGCTGGCAAGGAGGCTGCCGTCCTTATTCATGTAGGCGTGGCAGGCAATGATGACATTCTTATCGGAGTTGGCTTCCACAACACCCTTTGCCCAGTCAAGGACATCCCCTGTGGGAGCATAGCCGAGGGAGAGTATCATGTATTCCCGTTCACCGGCGGTGACGAACCAGTAAGTGTGGTCCAGCTTGCCCTCTTCGTAGCTTCCGCCGAACCAGCTCTGGTCTTCGCCGTAGGTGGCGTAGTCATAATAACGGTTGAACCATGCGGAATCGTCGTGGTTGCCGCGCATGGGCATCCATGCTATACCGGCAGATTCAAGAATGTCGGTACCAGTCTCGCAGACGGTCCACTCCGTATCATTATTGTTGTTTACCATGTCGCCCATGTGGAGAACAGCCTGAATATTCAGCTCGTCCTTGTTGTCGGCAATCCACTGCATCTGGCCGTAATAGCTCTCGGGCCAGTACTGCACCAGAATCTGAGTATCGGGCAGAGCAACCATGCTGTAGTCACCCTCGGCAAAGTCGGGAGCTATCCAGTCGCTGCCCAGAACGCTGTGGCCGCAGGCGGTGCAGATGCCGCCGCTGTAGCTGTGGGCGTTGGGATCGGCCTCGGTGTAGCTGTCGGTGTAGCTGTCGCCGCAGACGGTGCAGGTGTGGGTGGTGTAGCCGCCCTCAGTGCAGGTGGGAGCGGTGATGACGGAGGTGTAGCTATGGCTATGCTCCTCCACATACTGGGACTGAGTCACAGCAAAGGGAGTCTTCCATGCATTTTCCACAGATTCCACTGCGATTTCGCGATACTGCTCGCTCACGCCGTCAGGTGCATAAGTAAGTCCGCTCAGGTCAAGTCCGGTAATAGCCTTTACCCACATAAGACCAGTCAGGTATCTTCCGTAGCCGTAGCTCATGTGGTAACCATCTCTGGTGAGAGTGTCGCCCACAAGAGAGGTTCTTGCATTCTGCACAGCAGTTCCGGAGGGAATTACCATGTCAAATGCGGCATTGTTCACGATTTTGGACTGCACAGCAGATACTATTGCCTCGTACATGGTCATCTGGTCCTTGTTGTAGTTGCCAAATGCCGAGTGGGTGGAGTCCTGCTGATATGCCCAGGTCATGTGCCAGAGCAGTTCCGCAGAAGACGCAGCGGAAACATGGTCAACAAGCGCTGTCAGATCTTCATTATAGCTATCCTCCAGACCGCTCTCACCGCTCTGTTGCTGGAGAGAAACATAGTCCCAGCTACGTTCGGAAAGTGCAGTGCTGATTTTGTAGTTTTTGTTGGTCTGCCATGTGCCGTTATCATTGTAATAATAGGTATATGCTGCTGCATCTTTGGCTGCGTTGGATGCATGGGTTGCCAGCGTGCAGCCGCCGATATACATATTGCCAAGCACGATTTCTTCGATGCCCAGATTCTGAGCAATCTGATAAACGTACTCCATGGCGTCAACGGAGAAGCTGTTGCCGATTGCGAGAATCTCCAGCACGCCGTCTCCGTCATTATCCCAGAGTTCATCCGCAGCCTTGCCGCAGATGGTGCAGATGCCGTTTTCGTAAGTATGGCCGTTATTGCAGAGGTGTTCTACCACATAGTTCACGCTCTCAGTTACGCCGCCATGGGTGTAGCTCACGGTAATGGTGGGCTCAACATAAGTGCGCAGGGCAGCGACATCAACGGTGCCGTAGTCGGAAACGGCCTTGCTGATGACCTTTTCCGTTATATCCTCGCCGCCGCTCACAACCTTTATGCTCATGGTGCCTGCGGGGCTGGCGCAGCCAGGATAGAAGGAGAGCTTATGCTCCATTCCGTCAATATTCAGGACGCGGGAAGTGCCGGGCCAGTCGATGGTCTCGGCGGACTTGAGGCCGGAGCTGTCGGTCTGAACAAAGGTGAGACTGCCGCCGCTGAGAACCTTAAACATATTGTAAGCCGCATCGGCACCAATAAGGCCGTAGCCAAAGATACCGTAATGGACTTTATTGTTGGAACCGTAAAGCTCCTTCATGGTGGTGGTAAGAATGCCCTTATCATAGGAAGCCTTGTTTCCGTAGCTGTCGGAATACTCGGCGCTCTTGCCGTAGGTCTCCATAACAGTTAGATAATTGCCCACGTCAATGCTGTAGGAAGTATCCGCAGGACCCGTCCAGTTTTCGGTAATGGTGGAAGCCATGAACATATCTTCACGGCTGCGGACCATCTCAAACTGGGCAGCGGATGCTGCATTGTAGTACAAATCCATATTCTCCGGAGTGGCAAGAGAATGGGCACCACGCACACGGAGGAAGGCCAGATACTCCATACCCTCGGCCTTCAAACGCTCCCACATTGCGGTGAAGAGACTGATATAGCGCTGAGGGTCCATGGCGTGGTCTTTCTCGCCCTGCAGCCAGTAGACGCCCTTGTTGACGATTTCGTAGCAGTCGCTGCGCTGCTCATAGTAGGCAAGGCAATCTCTGAGCATTTTGGCTGCAGCGGTGGTTCCGCTGGTGGAAATTTCACCGTTTGCATCGCTTGCCCAGGAGGTGATGGATTTGCCGTTTTTGCTTGTTACGCCTTCGTTCCAGAGGAGAACGTTCTTCACGGGGTCGCCCTCTGCCACAGTTGCAGCATAGAGCTCTGCAAGCAGGGGGGTATGGAAGCCCATGGAGGGTTCGGTATAGTCCACCGGAGCGGTGGCATTATACTTCCAGAGATATGCGGTACCGGGAGGACAGGTTACCGCGGAGGTGGCATTTTCGAAGTGGTTGCCGGCATTACTCTGGCCCATTATCATAACCAGATTTATCTTTGCCTTTTCAACCGTAACATCGATGGTCACGCCGTCAATCTTAACTTCGGCAGTGCCAACACCGGTGGCAATGAGAGTGTCACCCTCAATGCTGACAACGGGGCGGCCGTCTCCGCCCATGTGAGTGCCCGCGTCGATGATCTCAACGCTCTTGCCGCTGACATCGTAGCGGTCATCGTAGCGGAGGGAGATGGATTCGCCCCCATCCGCTCCGGTCTCTCTGACTGTCAGCTGCTGCAACACCAATCCGCGCAGGGGGAAATCGCTGCTGCCCAGAGCAGAGAAAGCGAAGTCACGTCCGCCGAGCCATTCGGTGTTGTTATCGGCAAGCTCGGAATTTTTATAATGCTCCGTCAGGGGACCATAGTCAGCCCCGTCCACGATCAGGCATATCTGATTGCTGCCGTCAGCGGCAAGGCGGTTTTCAAGGCGGAAGCTATGCTCGCCACCGTCCTGCAGCTGAAGTCCCAGAGGCTTCAGAGCAATGCCGTAGTTATGATATATTCCGTTATCATAATAACCGATGCCGACAAAGTAGTCGGAGGCTCTCTGATAAATGTACGCACCACCGGTGGAGGTTCCGGCGCTGAGTATCATGCTGCCCTGACTTGTGTTCCAGTTATCCGCAGTCCATTCCACGCTCCACGCCTTATCATGGCAAAGCATGGCAGTCTGGGACATGTAATAATACAGATTGTTGAAAACTCCATCGGCAACGCTGCCGCCGGCCTTGGTGAGAGCATTTTCCGTAAAGCCCTCGCCAGCCTGCGCCGCCAGTCCACTGTCGTCAAAGCTCCATCGGTAGGATGCAAACTCTCTGGGCTTTGCGGTAATGACCGCATCTCCCACGCTGGCCTTGAGCGTACCGGATGCATCCGGTCTCTGGGCGGTCAGGTCATACCAGCTGTAATCCAGTCCATCGCTTACGGTGTAGCTTACAGTCTTGGACAGATATACCGGGCTTACCATTGGCACTACCAGAGTGTCCGCATTGCCCGTGCCGGAGGTGGCAACGGTATCGGCGGGGGTAAAGCCGTCCCAAGTGACAAACTTAACGCTTGCTTCGGTCTCCGGGGCCGCTATTTCACCCAGATTTATAAGGGCATTTCTGGCGGATTCCCGTCCAATCTCATTGTAACCGATCTGGTTATAGTGAATGTTATCGTGAACAGCGGTGGGTGTGGTGGGCTTGTACCAGTCCGCAGACTGGCTTACCTGAGGCTCGTAATCCACAGTACCGTTTTCATATCTGGCCTCAAAGCTTTCAGCAACTCCGTCGCTGCCGTCGGGCATGGTGGCCCAAGCTTCCTGAATGGTGCAGACATTCCAGATGTCGGCAAGTTCGGGATTATTGCCCATCCAGTACTGTGCCACACGGGGACCGTTCATACGAAGGTCCTTGAAGGAGGTAAAGTAGCTCGCAGTGGTGGTCTGGGTGTAGGCTCCTGCGCGGTAGGAGCCTGCTCCCTGATGGCCGGAGCGAATGGGAATAATGCCCGCGAACTCAAAAGATGCATCGGGAGTGGCAGGGTCAGAGTCATGGTCAAAGGCAAGCTCTTCCTTGAAAGCCTTGTGCATGGCCTGATATTTTGCCTCGTACCACTGGGGTGTCTGGGTCTCATCAGCGCAGCCCTGGCACCAGAAGTAGCCCATGTGGCTCAGGGTGAAGTGACCGGCGGCTATCTCCTTGCGCAGGGTCTCTGTGCAGTGGGAGAATACAGTCAGTGTGTTGTTATAGTGGGTGCCGCCCTTCTGCCATGCGTTTATGCTGCTGCCGCCGTAGCCCATGTTGACTACCCAGACCTTTTCTCCGGTCTGCTTATTCCATTCATAGGCGATACCGCTGTCCATACCCTCGCGGCCCTTGCCGTCTTCCGTCAGCATATAAACGGGATAGTTGGACAAATCGGCAGTAGTTCCCGTGACATTCACGGTGCAGTGCTGTCCAGCCAGAGCGCTGGGCGCAAAACGGCGCACATCCTCCGGTGTCTTGTTCCACCTATCGGCATAAGTGGCGTACACCTGACCATCAGGACAGATAATGGACTGGGATGCATCTCCATCAATGCCCTGCATATTGCTCTGACCCGCAAGAAGCAGCAGAGAGATGGGTGCGGCAGTAACTTCTATGTCGCAGAGCTCACCGTCGATGCTGACGGTGGCAGTGCCAATACCGGTGGCGATGAGCTTGTCACCATCGAGGGTGACAACGGCGGTGTCGAGGACAGCGTTCTCCTCTACGCCGTAGCCCACCTGATAAGAAGTGGGAGTGCCCGCGTCGATGATTTCCACGCTCTTGCCGCTGACATCGTAGCGGTCATCGTAGCGGAGGGAGATGGTGGCTGCTGCGGTGTTGGATATGATTGCCTGATTCAGTGCCTCGGTCATTTTGTCCATACCAAGAGGGCCGGGATGGACAGATTTATCGGTGATATACTGGTCGAAGCCTTCGTTCGGGCTGGTAGGAATTCCGCAGTTTTCAAGGTCCACCACAGTGCAGCCGAAGCGCTCGATTATCTTGGCCAATTCGGTGTTGAAGGCGGTGGGCTGCGATGCCGGCTCGCGGCGGGGGAGCATATTCATGCAGTAGATGTCAGCATCGGGATATCGCTCAGTCATCTTATGCAGCATGATGGCGTAGGCCTCACAGGTGGTGGTAGGTTCACCGTAGTTAAACGTGCCGTTGCCATTGTCAACAATAAGGCTGTCGTAGCTTATATCGGCGGTGCCGAGGGTAGACGGATAATTCCAGAAATCATTGATGCCCAGGAAAACGGCAATAACATCGGGCTCTTCACCGGTTTTGTCATTGTGCAGCTGCACGCAGCGGTCCATATATCCGCCCACAGTACCGGCACGGGTCTGCAGCACACAGGAGCCGGACCATGAGTTGTTTACGCAAAGCTCCATGCCAAGAGCGTCAATGGTCTGCTGCCACCAGGTATCTGCCTGATAAATCCCCTGAGTACCTGCAGTGTAGTAAACTGCATTGCCGCCGATTGTGGAGTTGTATGCAGTGTTGTTGGAAACCCCGGCGAAGGTGGAAATGCTGTCGCCGAGGATGGATATGGTCTTGCCGGAGTAGTCAGGAGTCTCGTCCACAGCCTCATAGCTGATATCATAAAGGATTATTCCGCTCAGTTCCTCCGCAGTCAGGGCAGTCTTGTCCGGCTTGCGGATGAGGCTGCCGACGGTCATATCCTCCTCCGCAGTAAAGCTGTCGGCAGTGGCGGCTTTCAGCATAGTGGAGTAGCTTCCGTTTTCCAGTTTGCGGACGGAAAATACATAGTTTCCGTCACCGATTTGCAGAGTGTGACCTTTTTTCAGCTCGTAATTCACCACGGAAGCATAAACATCTACATCCAGTATCGTTCCGTCTGAATTGGGGTCGAGCTGTCCCGGAACAATGGCAATCTCAGTGCGCTTTTCCTCAAGCTGCTTGCCGCAGTAGGCACATACCGTGCCGCCGTTTTCAGGCATATGACCGTGAAGCATGGGGATTTCCATGCTCTCATAGTGGTCGCAGTCTGCACAGTATCTGCGCATTTCACCCAGCTCTTCGCAAGTGGCAGGCTCGTAGGTTTTCCATGCGCAGAAGCGGTGCTCGGCGGAACTCTCCTGATGTTTTTCGAGGAAAGCCAGAGAATCCGTGCGGCAGGCTTCAATATTCAGGCGGCACACGCCGCTATGGTCGGTGTCGGTATAAAGGGCGGTTTCAACATCATTACCGTGGGCCTTTATTTTTTCAATTGTGGAAAGATGTTCGTTTGTCGCATCCGCTTCTGCCATCATCCAGAAGGTGGGAGGAAGGCTGTACTCTATGCCGTTCACGTCGGTATAGGGATCATAGCCCACCACCTTGTCCGCCTCGTATGTAGCACCGGTGGTGTCGGAAAAACCGTAGCGCTGGGCAAAGAATGTGGGATTTTGGGCAAAGCGGATTTGGAGAGAAAGCACCGCGCCGCACATCAGGGCGCACTTCACCAATTCAGGCTGCTCCCGCATCATGCGCATAGCCGCAAAGGTACCCATGGAACGGGAATGGATGGAGAAAAGCTCCTCCACATTCAGATTTTCCTGTGCGTATTCGTAGGCCTTCCAGTAGCTGTCTACCAACTGGGGATTGCCCCAATCGTCTGCACCGTTAATTTGATTGGCAGTGTTATTTACGACAATAACCGCATAGTCATTGTCCATGTAATGCTTCATTACGCCAACATCGTCAGCGGTATTCGAATTCCATACGCTGTCAGTCAGATAGCCGTGGCGACCGTTGGTCATAACAACAAGGCGGGTGGCCTTACCGGTTTCGCTGTAGCTGTCGGGCAGGAAGATGGCTGCCCGGGTGGTCTGTGTACCGCCGTTGATGGTTTCCGCCTCAACGGTGAAGCGGTGGACGCTGCCCTCAACACCGGACATACCAAAGAGTGTGTCGCTGAACTTGATTCCGGCAATCTCCTCTTCGCTGAGCGCAGAGCTGTCGGGCTTGCGCACAAGGCAGGCGACAGTCATATCCTCCGCGGCGGTAAAGCTGTCGGAAGTAGCCTGTCTGAGCATAGTATTATAGTTTCCGTCCACAAGCTGACGGACAGAGAATACATAGCCTGCATCACTGATGGACAGGGTGTGACCCTTTTTCAGCTCGCAGCCCACTATGTGACCGTAATTATCGCTCTCAGCAATACTCAGGTCCTCCGGGTTTAATTTGCCTGGTAACACCTGAATTTCCGTGCTGAGCGCCTCAAGATAAGGGCTGGTAACGTTGCTCAGCGCAGCCTCATCCCCGTGCTCATGCTCCTCCCCTGCTGCCATGGCGCTGAAGGGCGCGCAGCTGAGGGCCATTATAATGGCCAGAGCAAGGCTCAGGGCTCTTTTTGAATAGCGTTTTAATATGCTCATAATGTGCCTCCGGATATATGAAAAAGTCACTAATATATGGATACAAATATACAATCTATCATTATACATCCTTTTTCGGTTTGTGTCCAGAACACAGGAGGAAAATTTAGCAAAGAAGGCTCATCGGGCGATTCGTGAATCGCCCCTACGGGGGGGAGTGGATGATGGGAAGGGTGCGGTTTTGCCTATATTTGTGTAGAGGCGCGCCGGGGTCGACGCGCCCTACGGGAGCATGCCCCCGCCCTGCGAAACGTCGGGATTTAAAGGCTCCCTTGTGTAAAGGGAGCTGTCAAAAATCAATGAATTTTTGACTGAGGGATTGTATGCCTACGCAAAGGATAATGGATTGCCACACCGGTGTGGTGGCGCTTCGCAATGACATGGGGGTATTGGTAGGGTAGCTGCGCATTCGCCGTGGCGCAGCAAGCAACACAGGTGCACACCGCGTGGCGCGCCGGGGGCGACGCGCCCTACGGTGATAGATTTGGGGTGATGCGCATTCGCCGTGGCGCGGCAGGCAACGCAGGTGCACACCGCGTGGCGCGCCCTACAACAAGGGAGCCTTTAGCGGCGGGAGCAAGCCCCCGCCCTACTATAATTTTTCCGTGTTCAATGCATATCTGTAGGGGCCGGGCACTGACCGGCCCTAAACAATGCAGTACCGCCATTTTTATAGCACCGGGACAAAGTGGGCGGGCCAGTGTCCCGCCCCTACGAGGTGGTTTTAATTTATTTGCAAATCCGCCGGGGCATAGCAGGAAACTGGCAACCGCCCACGGACCGTCCGGAGGCCGGTCCCTACCAAAATTTTGTGCCTTCATGTAGGGGCCGGCGTCCTCGACGGCCCGCGGCTCAGATGCTACCCGGTGCACCCGGCGCGCCACAAAGAAGGCCATAAAAGCAGGAGCAAGCCCCCGCCCTACGGATAGTGCAGCATTCGAAATCCTCCATTGCCATCCCTCCCCTGCTCTGCTATAATCAGCCTTATCAAAGGAAAACACGGGAGGAATAATCATGGACAAACGCTCACTCAAGCTTATGCAGGAGCTTTCCGACGCCCCCGGCGCCTCCGGATTCGAGGATGCCGTTGTTGCCGTGGCCCGAAAATATCTGGAGGGCGCAGGCAGATTTGAAGAGGACTTTCTCCGCAATCTCTATTTCTACAGAAAAGAAAACACCGGCCATAAGCCGGTGCTGATGCTGGACGCCCATTCCGACGAGGTGGGCTTCATAATCCAGCACATAAAGCCCAACGGCACTCTGGCCTTTTTGCCCCTGGGCGGCTGGAACAAGAACGCCCCCGTGTCCTCAAGAGTACTGGTGCGCAACGCTCTGGGCGAATACATCCCCGGCGTCATCGCCGCGAAGCCCGTTCACTATATGAGCGCTGCGGAGAAGCAAAACCACACTCTTGACATGGATGCCATGGTTATTGACGTGGGCGCCTGCTCCATGCAGGAGGCCAAGGAGCTTTTCCACATCCGCATAGGCGAGCCCGTTGTCCCCGCCGACATATTCTACTACGACGAGGAGCACGACCTTATGTTCGGCAAGGCCTTCGACTGCCGCATAGGCTGCGCCGCCATGATAGAGGCTCTGCTGCGCCTTGAGGGGAAGGAGCTCCCCTGCGACATCGTGGCCGTGCTCTCCACCCAGGAGGAGCTGGGCCCCAGAAACAGCAAGGTCACCGTCAACCGCATCAAGCCCGACGCCGCCATAGTCATGGAGGGCTGCCCCGCCGACGACACCTTCGCCGAGAGCTACGCCGTCCAGACCGCCCTTAAAAAGGGCCCCATGTTCCGCCATATGGACGTTTCCGCCATTTGTGCCCCCCGCTTCCAGCGCTTTGCCCTTGACCTTGCCCAGAAAAAGGGCATCCCCGTACAGGAGGCCGTCCGCCGGGGCGGCGGCAACAACGCAGCCTCCATCCAGACCACCCTAAGCGGCGCCCCCTCCATTGTGGCAGGTGTTCCCGTGCGCTATGCCCACTCCACCAACTGCATCAGTTCGGGCTTCGACTTCGAAGCCACCGTGGACATGGTGATTGCCCTGCTGGAGAATGTGACGGAAGAGGTCATAAAAGGATTTTGAGGACAGGCTAAAGCCTTTTTCTCAAGGAGAAGCCTTATAATTTCAAAAGGCCATGGTGCACGCGACACCATGGCCTTTTCATGTTTACTTCATATACTTGCCGTAGCTGAACACGGTGTCCTTCCAGGCTTCCATGTTCTCCATCTTCACCTGGTCAAGGGCCAGGCTGTTGCTCATGATGTAGCCGCCGCCGGGGGCGAGGGTGTCTATCATGCGTTTGGTGTGGTCGATAACTCTCTGCTTATCGCCGAACATGAGATATTCGGTGGGCATGCCGCCGGCTATGCAGGCCACGCCCCCAAGAATCTCCTTGGCCTTTACAAGGTCCACATCCTCGAAGAAGTAAATGACCTTGCCCTTGGGCACATCGGCCAGCACCTCAAGGCGTGTACGGTACTTGCCTTCGCATATCACCAGAGGAGTCATATCCTCAGCAATGATAGCCTCAATGACCTTCTTCAGACCGGGCCAGTAGAAGCGCTTGTAGTTTTCAAGGCTCATGAAGTCATCCACGCCGCAGTGGAGGGGCACAAAGACATACTTGGCGTGCTGCATTTTTGCGGTGTTGATGAAGGCGGGAATATGGCGCTCGCATATCTCAAGAGCCTTTTCAAGGCGCTCGGGCTCCTCGATGCAGTCCATGCAGGCCTCCATGATGCCGCGGATATGGTCGGCATACTCGTCGAAGGGGCACATGCAGGTGGCGCCGCCAAAGGGGATGAAGCCCCGCTCCACGGCGTGCATAGCCTGAGCTGCGCATTTGTCCAAATTGTCCATAATAAGCTTGCCGGTATCCATCATAGCCTGCAGCGTGGCCTGCATGGGAGGTGCGCCGAAGGCTGCCAAAGAATAGATAACGGAGTTCATCATGGCATTGGGATTGAGCATTGCAAGAGGGCCAAAGGCTGCGTACTTCTGAGGCAGCACCTTCTGGAAGAGGAACCAGCTGGGGTCGCGGAGGAAGTCGTCAAAGTCCTCATCAGTGACAAACTGCTTGTCTATGTACTGGTAAGGCACATCGTCCCCCAGATTATAGAGCTTGCCGGGAAAGCGGCAGCAGGTTGACACCGCTCTCTCCATGGCAGGAGCGGGGAAAACGGTGGGCAGATTTATAAGGTCGGGCTCAAAGCGATCCAGAACAGCGTCCAGAGCGCCGTCCAGAGTGGAGACGTCTCTCATACTGTCGCCAAAGGACACGCCGTAACCCAGCTGATAGAAATTATTGAAAGTGGGAACAAAGGGTACGCGGTCAGGCTCCCGGAGGGAAACCGCAGTCTGGATGCGCATACCGCGCTGGGCAATGGGAGGCATGAAATCCATAGCCATTCTCCTATCCTTATATCTCGATTGCGGCCAGATAGCCGGTTCTGGTGGCCTGGTCAACCTTGCCGGGGGCAATGGCGTCGCCGATAACAGCCACGGGGATGTCTCCGGCTGCTGCCTTGAGAGCCTCAACGCAGCGGCTCTTCATGCCGAGGGCATAGAGGACAGTGTCCGCCTCAAGGGTCTTTTCCTCGCCGGTAGGCAGGAGCACACGGACGAAGTTTTCGCCCACTTCAAGGCAGCGGGTATTATCCAGCAGAGTCATATTCTCCTTGTCCATCTCACGGGCAAGGGCTTCGCGGTACATACCGTAGGCCTCGTGTGCCACCCGGGGCAGCATCTCCACAACGGTGACCTCATGGCCTGTTTTGGCAAGGAAGAGCCCCTGCTCAGCGCCGATGAGACCGCCGCCAACCATGATGACGCGCTTACCGGGAGTGACGTTGCCCTTATAGGCCTCCAGGGACTGGTGAGCCTTTTCAAGGCCGGGGATGGGAGGAGCAGAGGGCACAGCGCCGGTGGCGATGATGATATGCTCGAAAGCCTCAGCCTTTATGTACTCTGCGTCCACTTCCACACCCAGCTTCACTTCTATATCACGCTTTGCAACTTCATTGATAAGGAGGTCCTTGAAGTTTCTAAGGTCGGGCTTATCGGTGTCCGTATCGGTGAAGAAAAGCATACCGCCCAGGAAGTTTTCCTTCTCGCAAAGGGTCACCTTGTGGCCACGATCTGCGGCTCTGATGGCAGCTTCCATACCTGCGGGGCCGCCGCCGATGATAAGCACCTTTTTGCTCACTTCAGGAGCGGGCAGCTCATAGTGGTCGAAGGGCAGGTTTGCAAGGGGGTTGATGGTGCAGGCGCCAACTATCTTGGCAAGCTCGTTAGAGGTGAAGGGCAGGTCGGTGTAGCCCTCCTCGGGGGAGCCGGGGAAGCACTTGAAGCAGCGCAGGCAGCGGCGGATGGAGTCCTCCTGACCGTTTTTGGCCTTGTTGGCAAGGTCGGGGTCAGCAAGGCTCTGGCGGCCCAGAACTATGTAGTCAGCTTCGCCGTTGGCGATTATCTCCTCCATCTGGGCAGGGTCATTGATACCGCCCACCACGCCTACAGGCAGGGAGGTATACTGCTTCACTATCTTGGAGATGGAGCGGTTGCAGCCGTGGGGCACGAACATAGAGCTAAACTGGTGGGTGGCGATGGCATCATAATAGATGCCTGCAGAAACCTGAATAGAGTCCACGATGCCCTCCAGCATATGGGCGAACATACCGGTCTCCTCGGGGGTAACACCGCCCTCGTATCCGTCGTCGCCGGTGATGCGCAGCTCGATGATAAAGTCGGGGCCCATGGCATCACGCATGGCCTTGAGTATCATAATGGGGAAACGGGCGCGGTTTTCAAGGCTTCCGCCGTACTTGTCGGTGCGCTTATTGTAGCTGGGACTGAGGAACTGGGTGAAAAGGAAGCCGTGGCCGCCGTGGATAATGGTTCCGTCATAGCCTGCGGCCTGAAGGAACTTGCAGCCGATAACGAAGTCATTGGCTATACGCTCCATGTCCTCCTCGGTCATGGCACGGACATGGACGCCGCTGGGACGAACCTCGTCGTTGGGGCCTATGGCCTCCTCATTGGGGCCGAAGGGCATTTTCTCAGCGCCGGGGTGGCTCAGCTCGCAGATGGCAATGGCTCCGTGCTTATGGATGCGGCGGGCGTACTCGCCCACTCTGTCCACAGCGTAGCCCTCGGTCTGGCTGAAGTCCACGGGAGGCAGGGGAATGCGGCAGGCGTCCACAAAGTTTACGTCGATTTCGCCAACGGCCACGCAGGCGTCGCCGCCCCGGGCTATGCTCTCCAGCTTGCGGAAGGACTTGTCCGCAGCGTCGGGGTCAAGGGCGATAAGGCCGAAGGCCATGGGAGCGCTCTCGATACGGTTTTTGAAGGTGTATTTATTGTTTATTTTCAGGGGCTGAAACAGGTGGGGATACTTGCACATGGGGCAATGCTCCTTTCCAAATTTTATTTATCTCAACATTAACAATTTATCATCGACTCTAAGCTCAGTCAAGGAGCTCTTTTGCCACGGTGTAATTGAACACAGGGCCTTCGAGGCACACATAGGTCTCGTTAATTTTGCAGTGGCCGCACTTACCCACGGCGCAGGACATTTTGCGCTCAAAGGAGACCCAGATCTTCTCCTCCTGCACCCCGCACTTGAGACACTCAAGGGCGGCGAAGTGCATCATGGCGGGAGGGCCGACAATGACCACATTATAGTCCGCGAAGCTCTCAAAGGGAATCTTTCCAATGTGGGCTGTAACCATGCCGGTCTCAAAACCGGGAGCGGAGGAATTATCCAGAGTTTTGACAGTGTCGAAGCTCTCCGCGAACTTTTCAAGCTCTTCGGTGAAAAGAACGGAGTTTATATCTTTGAAGCCCGCTATAAGGTGAACCTTGCCCACCTCGCCGCGGTGCTCATAGAAATAGTTGAGCATAGTCTTGACAGGGGCCATACCCGTACCGCCGCAGATAACCACAAGGTCCTTGCCCTTGAAGCTCTCCACGGGAAAGGGCTTTCCATAGGGGCCGCGCATGAAGAGATTGTCCCCGGCATCAAGGCCGAAGATACCCTCGGTGAGGCGGCCTATTTTGCGGATGGTGAACTCCACATAGCCCTCTCCCCTGCCGCTGACAGATATGGGAGCCTCGCCTATCTTGGGGATAGAAAGCTGGAAAAACTGGCCGTGGTCGGTCTCACCCTCATACTCCACACGGAAGGTGTACTCAGCCTGAGTTTCCTTCAAAACACTTATGATTTTATGGGGCGTGGGCAGCATTATGTTCTTCATTTATGCCTCCTCCTTTCCCAGAGCATCAGCAAATTCATTTATGGTATCCAGAAAATCTATGCCCTTGGGGCAGCGGTCAATGCAGCGGCCGCAGCCGGCGCACATGGGGCCATCATCGAAGCGGAGACCGTAGTCAAATATTTTGTGGAGGACCTTAAAGCGCATATTGGCTCCCTGGGTCTTGCGGGCCATGCCGCCGCCTGCGGTTTCGGTGAAATTGCGGAGCATACAGCCGGACCATACACGGCGGCGCTCGCCGCTGAGGCTCTGCTCATCGTAGATAATGTCCACGGTGTCGAAGCAGCAGCAGCCGGGGCAGACGGTGTTGCAGCCGCCGCAGGCTATGCACTCATCGTCGAACTTCTTCCAGTAGTCCATGGCGCAGATTTCCTTCATCCGGCTGCGCTCTATCCTGGGCAGATTGGCCTTGCGGGGATTTTCCTTCACAAACTCCGGAGCGAAGTCTATGGGCACTTCATCGAGGAAATAGCTCAGAAGCTCCTCGTCGCAAATCTCCATAAGGGCACAGATATCGTCAATGCGCATGGCGGCGGAGTAGCCCCCTGCCACATTGCTGCCCATGGAGGCGCAGAAGCAGTTATCAAAGCTTTCCCGGCACTCAAGAAGTATGAGCTTTATTTTTTCTCTCATGCGGGCGTAGTAGCTGTCGCTCTCGCCGTTACGGAGGAAGATATTGTCAAGGTGCTTTATGGCATTTATGTCGCAGGCACGGCAGATTATGATAATGCCCTTGTCGTCAGCCATGGGCTCCTCAGAGCACTCCTCCCCGTCAAAGCGGAAGAGGGTCTGGCTCACAGGGTAGAAGCACTCCTTGGGGGAGAAATGGGATTTCTCCTTATAGACTATGTCCTCAAGGCGGCCTATCTCTCCATAGCGGATAAGGTCCCGGCCCTTGGGGCCTCTCTTGGGAAAGCGCATGGGGGCGTAGACGTGGTAGCTCTCCTGCAGTCTGGCAAGGATATTGGCAAAACGCTCGTTTCTCACGGAGAAGCTCTTTGATGTAAGCACTTCCCCGCTGACCATGGCTTCAAGAAGCTCTTTTTCCATAGTCACAAAGCCAAGTGCCATTTTGCCTGCGGCCTTATAGAAGTCGGTCTTTGCGAACTTTTCGAGGTCGGCGAAAAAAGCGGGAAGCCAGTTTATAAGATGCTCTTCAAGGAAAGCTTTCTGCTCTGTGACATCTGCATTCCCGCAGAGGTATGCCATAAACTCCAGCTCTGTTGCCAGATGGTCATCCATCATATCCTCATCAGCGCTGCCGAGACCATAGCGGGCATACCAGCCCCTTGCACTCTCCCAGCTTTCCTGCATAAAAAGGCGCTCAGGGCCGTAGAGAGACTGCACAGGGATGGCGGCGGCGCCGTCGGCCTTTCCCGCCGCGAGGAATGCTCCCGCATAGTCAACGGCAAGCTCCTCCACGGCATTGTCACCGCGGGAGGCCAGATAGCTTTTCAGCATTTCATAGCCCGCTCCCAGAAGGCCCTTGGCCTTGGGGAAGCTCATGCCATCCAGTTTTTCAAGAAGGGTTTCGTCCGCCTCCCTTGCAAAAACTCGGGAGAGCAGGCGATACATATTGGCTCTCTCTTTTATATTTTCTCTGCTTATCATCATTTTCTGCTTCCTCCCTTCTTCCATGCACTGTGTTCGATGCACTCCTGAGGCAGTATGTCCTTCCACTCACCCCGGCGAAGTATGTAGCGCACAGAGGGGCCTGTGCCCGTATCTCTGAGACTATGTATATGTGTGGGGTCAGTCTCGGCAAGGAGCTTGCTTACCTCGCTATCCGGGTCATTGAGGTCGCCGAATTTAAGGGCGCTGCCGGAGCAGTTGCGGACGCAGGCAGGAGTATCCCCCTTTTCACGGGCAGAGGCGCAAATGTCGCACTTGTCTGCCACGCGCAGCTCCTTGTTGCTCTTTATGCTGTCATAGGGGCAGGCACGCATACAGCTGCCGCAGCCCATACAAAGAGAGCGGTCTATCTTTATTACACCGTCTGCGGGGTCTTTGTAGCATGCGCCCGTGGGGCAGACCTCCACGCAGGCAGGCTCGGCGCACTGCTGGCACATGGTGGTGAGAAAATACATCTGCAGATTGGGGAATACGCCGCTGGGGCCTATGGTGCAGACCTTGTTGCGGCCTGGGCCAAGAGCCACGGTGTTCTGCAGCTTGCAGGCCACCTGACAGCCCTTGCAGCCTATGCAGCGGTCGCAGTCTATAACAAAAGCATACTGTTTCATACTTTGACCTCCTCGGTTTTCTTGCTAGACATGGGAAGCCAGGGGCGGAAGTCCTGGGGATCCAGCCATACTCCCTCGGGAGCTCCCTCTGCCTTATAAACCTTCACCTGGAATGCACGGAGGGTATAGGTGCCCACCTCGGGGTTATAGGGGGCAGTGACCTTGGTGAGCAGGTTAACGTTCATTTCCTTCCAGCCGTGGGTTTCGGTATTCAATGTCTCGGGGGCCCAGAAGCGCTCCATATAGACACTGCCGGGGCGAATGCCCTCGGTGACCTTTATAAGGCCTCTTGTTTTTCCCCGTCGGGACTCCATCCAGGCCCAGTCGCCGTCCTCTACGCCGTATTTCCCCGCGTCTACGGGGTTTATCCACAGCTCGGGAGCGGGGTACATCTCACGGAGCCAGGGGATATTGCGGAGGGTGTTGTGGTGGAAATAGGGTATGCGTCCGCCGGTGTAGGTCAAGGGGTACTCGGTATCCGTCAGGGGGCTTTCCACAGGTTCCATGTAGTAGGGCAAAGGCTCATAGTCCACCTCTACAGGCTCAAGGTCTATGGGCATGAAGGGACGGCCCGTGCGGCCCAGAGTTATCATGCTCTCCAGATAAATCTCGCACTTTTTGGTGGGAGTGGGGAAGCCCTTGGGCTTATTTCCGTTTTGGGGGTCGGGCTGCTTATACACATAGTAGCTGCGCCACTGGTCCTTGGGGAGATACTCGATAGGTGCAACAGCGCAGAACTCCTTCCAGCTCATGCCCAGACGCTCCACCCAATGGCTGAGGAACTCGTCCATGCTGCTCCAATAGGGCAGGTCATGGCCCATGTACTCGGCGTCGAAGGCCTTTATCATGGCCTCATGGCCCTTTTCGGCGCAGCGTTTGGCCAGCATGGACCAGAACATGGTCTCGTCCACGGTCTCCCAAAGGTGGGTGACGGACTGTCTTGCAACAAGGGTGTTGCAGGTTTCCACCAGCATATCCGTCTCCAGCCATTCCTCGGCGGGAATGAGTATATCCGCGTAGGCGGAGAAAGAGGTGGGGCACATATACACATGGACGATGAAGTCCAGCTTATGTATGGCTTCCTCCCACTTTTTGCTGTCGGCGTTGGCGGCCAGCTTGTTGCCGGAGCGGTCTATCCACATCTTGAGGGGATAGGGCTCACCGGTGAGTATGGCGTCCAGAATCTTTCCGGGGGAACCTGCCCACCAGATGCCAAGGCCCTTGTGTTCCTTGCCGCCCAGACGCTTTCTGAGCTGCTCTTCAGGCAGGCGGCCCATGGCGATGGGCACAGGGTAGTTGGGCATATCGAAGCAGCCGCTGGTGCGGAAGCGCTGCATCAGTGCGCCGGGACGCTCCACATTGCCCATGAGAAGGTCAATGGTGGCGGCGCCCATGGCAGCCTGTACGGAGTTGGGGGTCTGGTCCGTAGCAACGCCTATGGCAAGGCCGCTGGGGAGATTATCGGTAAAGAGGCGTATGGCCTTTTCTATGGTTTCAGGCTGGAGGGAGCATATCTCTCCGGCTTTTTCCAGAGTGTAATCCCGGCAGCTTTCCCAGAGGAGACGGAAACCGGTTTTGCAAAGGCGGCCGTCCACCATAAACTCTCCGTCCAGCTCCACATCCAAAGCATCGTTCCAGGGATACTGGAGGGGCTGGGCGCTGCCTGTTTTCTTGTCCCAGACCATGTAGGTATCCTCGTCGCCGGAGCGGAGCATCATTTTGCTCTCGGTGTCCACAAGATAAGGGAGATTGGTCCACTTCATTACGAAATCGGCGTCATAGAGCTTATTCTGGAGTATGTAGCGTATCCAGCTCAGCTGCAGCGCCACATCGGTGCCGGGGCGGACAGGCAGCCACACATCGGCCTTGGCTGCATCGGGAGTAAAGCGGGGATCAACCACCACAGTCTTCACGCCCTTGGCACGAAGGTCCGCAACCATACCGCCGCCGGAGGCGGGGCAGGAATAGGAGGGGTCGGTGCCCCAGAGGACAAGAGCCTTAATGGGAGTATCCTCGGGGAAATAGAGCTCAAGGGCGTTGGAGTCGGCTATGCTGGGGTCAACGCCGCCATACATCATGGTGTAGGCCAGAACTCTGGGCAGATAGCACTGGGCGCAGCCGGGTTCGAACCAGTTGGGAGTACCGAAGATATTGCAGAAGCGGGCGATGGACCATATCTCCGGGTTTCCGCCGCCACCGGTGGAGCAGAATACTGCCTCGGCGCCATACTTCTCTTTTGTCTCCATGAGCTTGTCGGCAATGGTGTCCAGAGCCTCATCCCAGGAGATGCGCTTCCACTGGCCGCTGCCTCTGGGGCCAACGCGCTTCATGGGATATTTGTTTCTGTTGGGGTGGTAGAGAGCCTGAATACCGCTGAGGCCCTTGGCGCAAAGGCGGCCCTTGCTCATGGGGTCCTGAGGATTGCCCCTAAGACCCACCACCCGGCCATTCTTCACGGTGGCAATGGCTCCGCAGTTGGCTATGCAGGCACGGCAGGCGGTTTTGACCTCGCGCACCTCATCCCCGCAGGTGCAGGGGGCAGTTTCCCTTTTGCGGAGTATGGTTTTTTCATCCTCCCAGCCCTGCACGGGCAGGGAAGAGAAATAGTCTTTCAGATAAGTATCACTCATATTGCTCTCCTCCTTCTCATTCTTCCTCAGTGTCCGCCATCTCCGTGTCCACGCGTATGGAGTCGATGTGGCGGCACATAATGTCCTGAGCCAGAGCCTCGTTTTTGGCGGCTATGGCTTCCGTGAGTTCCCTGTGGAATTCAAGGGACTCACGGTATTTTTCCGGGTGGCGGCCGTAGGCCTTTTCATAGAGCCCCATGTCCGTGCCCGCTGTGTGCATGATGTTCACAAACTGAATATAAAACCTGTTGTGGGAAGCGGCTGCCACGCGGAGGTGAAAAAGGTCATCAAGGGCGAGCATCTCACTAAGGAGCTTTTCCCCGGCGATATACTTCGGCACAGCCTCCTCCATAAGCCTCAGAGCCTCCCTTATGGCCTCTATATCCTCCGGCAGAGCATTTCTGGCGGCAAGGCGGGCACTTGTGCCCTCCACCATGCCACGGGTCTCGAAAAGATCCTCCGCCAGACTTCCGTCCAGAATGGTGCTGGTGCGTAGTATCTGGCCCAGCACATCCATGCTGGACTGGGCAATAAAGTTGCCCTCGCCGTGGCGCTTTTCAACTATGCCCATGACGGAAAGGGCGCTGATGGCCTCTCTGAGAGGCACACGGGATATGCCCAGAGATTCGGCAAACTCACGCTCTCCCGGCAGCCGGTCGCCCCGCTTGAGCTCTCCTTTGTCGATGCAGCCAAGGATATAGTCCACCACCTGCTGGCTCACGCTGGTTTTCTGTATAGGATTGGCCATAAGCACCTCCTGTAAAAAGCAATTGGTATAGTGGTAATACCACTATACCAATTTGGATTTAAGATGTCAATTATTTTTGAGCCGGGTGCTTTTTCGCTCTGGTACAAAGGAAGAATGAGCGCGTACTGCGCGGACGAGCAATGCTCGCGCTACGCTGAAACGCTTAATTACAGAGAAAATGTAGGTGCGACCTGCGTTATCGTAGGGGACGGCCTCCCGGACGTCCCGTTACCATGTTCACAATGGCGCACCGGGTCGTCGCGCCCTACGAATAAGACGAGATTTTCACACAAGCCGTAGGGCGGGGGCTTCCTCCCGCCGCCGGGGCGATTAAGCTTCTCGTCCACGGGCGGCTGATAGCCCCCCCTTCAAAGCATTCAATAAGCGTACGCGAAATCGTAGGGGCGGACACAGAGGTCCGCCCCTACAATAAAACGTAAATCTCTCTAAAATCCGTAGGGGCCGGACACCCGGCCGACCCTGGGCGTATTTGCCGGAGCATGTGCATAACGAGGGGCATGCGCTGCACAATCCCTCAGTCAGCTTCGCTGACAGCTCCCTTTACACAAGGGAGCCTCTAAAGGGGGTCAACGTTCTCTCCCGCAAAGCTGATTTCACCTGCCCGAAGGACAGATTTCACTGAGAAATAAGCCTGAGGCTTATTTCTCAGTCCCCCAGCTTATGAGGTAGCGGAAGCTGTACTCCTTGTCTCCGGGGAATCGGTACTGCGCCCTTGTGGCAGGGCCGCAGCTGCCTGTGCCTATGCCCATCTGGAAGCCCTGCACCGTCACATAGCAGCCTTCCGGCCTCTCGTCCTCACGGTGGCGCATTTTGGTCAAAGCCCTGTCGCTATAGGGCTTCACAGCAAGCTGGAAGGGCTCATCAATGGCTGTGAACAGCACAAATCTCTCCCCGTCGCTAAGTCGGGCATACTGGCAGTCCATGCGGTTGCCGCTCTCCTGAGGGCGGATGTTGGGCTCCGTCATTTCCCTTATACCGCAGTCCACCTTTTCTATGATGGCCTGGTCCTTCATGTCCATGTAGCTCTCGCCGCTGCGGCCCAGATAGCTTATCTGGTCAAAGCTCAGGGGCAATCTCCAGCACTTGCCGAAGCGGGGCAGCTCTCCCCTGCCCTTTTCCCTGCGGATGCTGCTCTGGGCCAGTATGCCGCCACGGACGGGGGTATACACATCGGTGGAGATATAGGAGGCCTTCCTGAAGTTCAGGCGGCTTACTATCTTCACAGCGCCGTCTTCCCGGACTTTCTCAATAATTTCTTCTTTTCCATCCAGAAAAGCGTCCATTATTTTTCGTCCCGTAAGCTCAATGTCGTTGTCGGTAGGGGCCCGCCACACCAGAGTGTGCTCCTTCGCCTGAGCAATAAAGGAAGCCGCTTCCCTGAAGTCATCGGGCAGCAGAGCCTTATACAGCGCAGTTTCCTCAATAGGTTTCAGGCCGCTGAGAACTATCTGCTCCACGGAGACCTCACGACCTGTGGTCTTCTCAAATACTTTCACAGTGACGAAGTCCACGCGGCTCTCCACAGCTCTTCCGCCAGGGATGGGTCTGAGCTCCACCACTGTCTTTTCCATAGGCTCCAGCTTGGGCGAAACTTCCGCTCTGCAGCCATTGCTCCACCGGAAGAAGAGAGTGTAATTCTCGCCGGGAGTGAAGCCTGTGGTGTTGAATATCTCAAAGCGGTTTTCTCCCAGATGCTTCACTCTGATGGGTCTATACACAAATTTTGCTATTTTCGCTCCCGTGGAGGGGCTGCGGTCGGGATAGAAAATGCCGTCCACACAGAAGTTTCCGTCGTGGCACCCCTCCCCATGGTCGCCGCCGTAGCTGTAGCTGCCGTCAGGATGGAGCACCGCGTGGTCCGCCATCTCCCATATGCAGCCGCCCATAAGAGCCTCAGAGGCATAAATCTCCTGCCAATAATCCTCCATAGCGCCGGGCCCCACACCCATGGCATGGGCATATTCGCAGAGGAAATAAGGCCGGTCGTTAAGCCGCTCCTTCTTTGCCCTGCCCTTCGCCACACGGCGAAGCTGCTCCACGGGAGGGTACATCTGGCTGCCCACATCGTAGGCCTGACGGCTGGAGTGGATAACGCTTTCATAGTGCACGGGTATGTCCGTCCGCTCCTTGAGCCACTCATACATGGCGTCGGTATTTTTGTAGCCGCCGGACTCGTTGCCGAGGCTCCACATTATTATGCTCGGGTGGCCCTTGTCCCGCTCATAAAGCCGCCGGGCTCTGTCCAGATAATGCTTTTCCCAGAAGCTGTCGTGGCTTATGCGGTTATAGCTGGGCGGGAAACGGTGGACAAAAGTGCCGTGGGTCTCAAGATCCGCCTCGTCCACCACATAAAGGCCCTTTTCGTCGCAGAGCTCAAGGAAATAGGGGTCAGGGGGATAGTGGGCGGTGCGGACGCAGTTGATGTTATATTCCTTGCAAAGCTCCGCGTCCCGCTCCATCTCCTCGCTCGTCATGGTGTAGCCCCCTGTGGGGCTGGTGTCGTGGTGGTTCACGCCCTTGAGCTTCACAGCCCGTCCGTTTATGAGAAAGCGTCTGCCATCTATGCGCACATCCTTAAAGCCCGCACGGCACTTTACGCACTCAGAGGCTGTCTCGATGTACACATCATAGAGACAGGGCATTTCGGCGTTCCATTCCAGAACATCCAGCTTTTCAAACTCCGCCTTTCCATTTTTGGTATCAAGGCTTGTGTCGAGACCGTGGCCACGGAGGCTGACTTTGGCCTCTCCCCCGCTCACCAGCTCTACGAAAACATCGAGGCTATAGCCTTCTCCCTGTTTCCGGGTTTTGATGTCTATATCCCAGATGTCACTGCCCCGGCGCAGGAGCACATCCCTGAAAATGCCATTATTGCGGAACATATCCTGACACTCAAGATAACTGCCGCTGCACCAGCGGCGGACTATAGCCAGAAGCTCGTTTTCTCCTTCCCGGAGCAGACCGCCCAGGTCAAATTCTGCAGTATTGTGGCTGCCCTCGGAGTAGCCCACAAATTGCCCGTTAACATGGAGCTCTATGCAGGAGGCCACACCAAGAAAGCTGATTATATGTTTCTCATCAGGCTTATCCACAGTGAAAAGCTTTCTGTAGACCCCCACGAAGTTATATTCATTCTCGGGCTTTGTCCAACTGAAGCCTATGCGCCCCGCGTCCATCAGGGCGAACACCCTCCCCACCGGCTCGGTGGTGGGCACTTTGGGCGGAGCGTAGGGAAACTGGTAGCGCACATTCAGATAAAAGGGCCTGTCGTAGCCCTGAAATTGCCAGCAGCCGGGTACAGCCATCTTCTCCCAGCCCATCTCATCCGTATCCAGTTCCCCGGGCAGCTCGCCGGGGCGGGGATAGAAGCAAAAGTCCCAGTCTCCGCTGAGGCATTCCACCATGGGAGAAGCATAACGCTTTTCCCTAAGGGAAACAGCATCCGCTCTCTCCCTGTCCGGGTAGGGGATAAAATAGCTCCGTGGGGGGAGCTTGTTCACCTCAAAAATCTCGCCATTATGGTAGTACTCGTTGTTGATAGTATATTTCACGTTTTTTCTCTCCTTTGTTAAGGGAAGAGGCGGCGAGGCAAACTGCCTCACCGCCTCAGTAAGGCTGCAAACTATTTCAGTCCATCACATTTTCGATAAAGCGCTGGAATATGGTGGATATCTCGGCGCGGGTGGCGTTGTTGCGGGGGTTCACATTGCCCTTGTCGTCGCCTTTCATAAGGCCATTTTCTATGGCCCAGTTCATGGCATCCCGGGCCCAGGTGCTGGTGGTGTCTCCATCCACGAAGCCCTCAAGGCCGTTTGCACCCACCTCAGGCTCACCTATGTAGCGGTAGAGCATGGTGACCACCTGCTCGCGGGTGATGTTCAAGCCGGGATTGGTGCCATCGGAAACTCCGTTTTCCATGGCCCAGACCATACCCTTTTCATACCAGGGGCTGCCGCCGCTGGTGTCCACTCCCGCCAGACGGGCCAGAATGGTCATCATCATAGCTCTGGTCAGATTAGTGCCCGGCTCAAAGCGGGTGGCGCTGATGCCGTTCATAAGACCGTTATAATAAGCGTAGTGTATGGGCTCGTAGTACCATGCCCCCTGGGCAACATCGGTGAAGGGCAGGCCAAGCTTTGTGAAGACAGCGGAGACATACACCTCATCAGCGGGCATGTTAAAGACATAGCCCTCCTCTGTACTCTCCGTTTTAAGAGCAACTCCCCGGCTATCCACAGCTTTGATTTCGGCAATTTCATAGCCTGTGTCCGCCATGGCGGTGACATACACACGCTCCCCCTCCGCAGCTGCATCGGCAGAGAGGCTTATGCTGCCATATTCTATATCCTCGGATATGTGCAGAGAGTATCCGGTGGTGTTGAGCACTATGCTGCCCTCCCGCTCCCCTTCGTAGTTGCCGGAGGCGGTAAAGGCGTAGTCCAGGGTCACAGTTCCCATTTCAAGCTCCGAGAGCCTTGCGCAGAGAGCTTCGTAGCCCATTTCCTCGCCCTCAAAGCTGTAGCTGAGCTTGCCCTCCACCTTCTCGCCGCCAAAGCCGGTGAACACAGGCTGGGCGAAACTCACCCTGCCCGCAGATGCCCTCTGCTCTTTCTCGGTGGCATCTGTGAATTCTCCGCTGGGGAGGATGGTGAATGTGCAGGTATTATTGCTCAGCACATGGTTTTTGCTGTCGGTAGTGGCGGTGGCGGTATAGCTGCCTGAGTTTGTGGCTCCGCTTATGAAAAGGGTCACACCCTCAGCCTCTGCCTGGGGATACTGCTCCGCGCCGTTATATACCCTCTCGGTGAGTGTCCAGTTCACCTCCACGGTTTTGGGAGCTATGACTATCTCCCCCGTATAAACGCCCACAGGGCCATAGTCATCATTTTCAAAGAATATCTCATAGGTGTGGCTGCCGGCATCGGGAATGGAGCTGCTGTGGGCATCATTTTTGACATAGAGCCTGCCTTCAAGCTCCCTGTCCGTCAGCACCTTTATATTCTCATCGTTTATCTCAATGCCGCTAATAATCTCCTCCCAGTCCGCACCGTACACAAACTCGGAGACAGTAGCGGCCTCGCCGTTTATCTGGACACGGAGAGTGTAGACGGTGAGGGTGGCTTCCCCCACGCCCTCGGCAGTGATGAGATATTTACCGGGCAGGGCATCCTCGCCCACAGTGACCACGCCGGCGCTTATACTGACGCCCTTGTTTGCGGGGCTGACGCTCCACTTCGCCTCTCCTGTGACATCCAGCCCCTGAGAGTCAATGGCGGTGGCTGTAAGGGTCTTTTCGCCATAGGCCACGACTGCGCTCTCGCTGAGAATTACGCCGGACTCTATTATGCTCACAGTGCCCTCAAGAAGGCTGTAGCTTTCACTAATATCCTCGGCGGTGGAGGCGGCGGTATTTATCTTGTTGGCAACCACCGCCAGCTTATATTCGCCCACAGCGGTATCCGCAGGCACAGTAATGCTGAGCCAGCAGAGATAGCCTGAGGCGCTTATATCCTCTGAATGGGCGGCAAGGAAGCGGCCCCTGGCGGGATTCACCGTGGGCTTTGTCAGGGCGGACATATCTCCCTGGGCATCCTCGGCGTAAAATACGCTGTAATCGTCCTTTTCTCTTATGCTTATGTTCTCCAGAACCCAGCCCTCGGGCAGGCTGAAGCTCAGATCCATGCCTGCGAAGCCGGGGTTATTGCTGATGGTGACAGGCACGGTAATGCTGGCAGCGCCTCCTGAGGTGCTGGCGGTGGTGCCGCCTATGGCAATCTCAGGCTTTCCAGCAGCCATGATGCTCACAGGGAGAAGGGAAAAAGCCAGCACAAGACTCAGCCCAAGGGCCAGCGCTCTTTTCATGTAAAGCTTCATGCTATCACCTCATTTTCACAGAGACTCAAGTCCTGCAAGAACTCTCAGAAGCCTGGTCACGTCGCCCACGTCCACTTCGCCGCTGCCGTCTATGTCGGCTGCGGGGAGTATGACGGTCTCACTCTCGCCGGTAAGCTGGGCCAGATATCTCAAAAGTCTGGTGGCGTCACCCACATCCACTTCCCCGCTGCCGTCCACATCTCCTGTGATGTAGGGAGGCTGGGAAACGGTGAAGGAGCCGATTTGAGTGTAGCTCTCGCTGTCGGAAAGGTATACGTAGTAGCTTCCCGCCTGAGCCATGGAGCCGGGGTAGAGAGTGAAGCTGAGCTCCGCTCCCGTGCCGCTGAGCTGGTTTATGTAACGGATGCTGCTCTCGGTGGGCACAGAGGAATCATAGAGCAAAAAGGCAACATACTCCTCCCCCTCCTGGGAGGCGAAGCTGAAGCTCAGTTTTTCCACCTGAGAGTATTCGCCGTCCACAGCTTCTATGGCATTGCCGGCGGCATCCAGAGGCTGCAGCTTGTAGCCCTCGGCAAAGCTGAGCTCACCAAGTGCATAGGCTGCAGTGTCGGCGGCTGTGGCCGTGAAGGCGCAGGCCATGAGCACAGCAAGGCTCAGGCACAATGCCAGATGTCTTTTTTTGGCTCTTTTCATCATGTCACCTCTGTAAATTCTGCCAGCATGACCGCCATCCCGGCCCGGCTGAGGCTATCTTCGCCCCGGAGGACGGTGTCGTCAGCGCCGCACCAGAGCCCCTCGTAGATGGCCCAGTAAATTGAATCCCTGGCCCAAAGGGCCGGTGACGCGCTGTCTTCGTAGTGTTTGTCGTATATTCCGCCGAACACCATCTCTCCGCCCTTGGGGCTGCCCGATGCCCGGTGAAGCATGGCGGCCGCCTCCTGGCGGGAGATGTGGCCGTGGGTCTTGAACAGCTCCGGGCTTATGCCGAGGGTTATTCCCTCTTCAGCGGCCCATGCCAGAGCCTCCCTGTAGTAGCCTTCGGGGCTGAGGTCAATGAATGGGGGCTCGGTATCTGTCTGGGGACTTCCCATGCTGCGCCACAAAGCCGTCACAAACTGGGCCCGGGTCACTGCCGCCTCGGGGCGGTAGCCGCCGTCGGGGTAGCCATTTACTATTCCCGCTCCGGCAAGAGCGAGGATGGAGTCCTCAGCCCAGTGGCCCTCCGTGTCGGTAAAGGCCGCGCTTTCGGGTGTGCTTGTCGGACTTGGGGTGGGTGCTGTGGTATATTCGGGGGTGAGGATGGAGGCTGCCGCGCTGAGGCTCAAAGTGCCGAGGGCGGGGCTGAGAGCTGCGCCGTCCACGGTGAGAAATTTCGTGTTTATGAGTTCAAAACCGCAGTCTCCGGCTTTTACTATATTGAAGCTGTAGCGGGCCAACAGTCCATCTCCAACAGTGTTTTCTGTTCCCGCCGCCGCAATTACCGCTCCGCCGCTGCCATTGGGGTTTGCGGCGCTCATCATGTCCGTGAGAAGCTCTCCCGGTGTGCAGGCGGTACACTCCAGAACTGCGCTGTTAAAGCTGAGTGTAAACTGGGCGGAGCTGAAGCCGGGATTGCCGGAGCACCAAAGTTCCACAGTCAGTGTGCCGCCCACTGCGGCCTCACCCGTGGCCCTTAGCTCCAGCTTAAAGCTGTCCGCCGCTCCCGCCGGAATTAGGGCAAGGGAGAATATCAAGGCCGCCGCAAGAAGGGCGCATAATGCTTTTTTCACCGATATACCTCCCCGATTTTCATGTGTATACATATTTCATTATATAATCCTCAGTTCTTTTGTCAATTGACTTCTTATATAAAGCCGTGCCGCCTGATTTTTGCACATACAAAAAAGTGCACCGACCGCAGCAAGGTCGATGCACAAGGAACGCTTTTCAGTGATGCTTGTCCACATAATTTACAAGAGCTTCGATGGGTATAGCCAGAAATACCGCTGCCGCAAATCCGATTAAAAGTGTCATTATACGCATCTCCTTTGTTTTTGTGATGGCTGAATTATCCCAAAAACAAAGTCCGATAAAACGTACTTTCTCACTTTTCGCCGGTGGGTGTGGCCGCAAGTCATCGCTCCGTCAGGCAGGTGTGATCGTGTTCCTTCACCCCCTGGGCGTTTTACTCTCGTAATCCGGATTGTTTCTGCCCTCCCCCCTGTTTCTGTGCCCGGGGGATATTTTTTTAGAAAAAACGCAAATTTAGTATTGACAAGTTCCCTCTTATCTGCTAGTATACTTCTTGCAGTCTGAACTGCGCAACAAAATATGGGGGTATAGCTCAGCTGGGAGAGCGCTTGAATGGCATTCAAGAGGTCAGCGGTTCGATCCCGCTTATCTCCACCAGAAACGCTTCAAAATCTTCGGATTTTGAAGCGTTTTCTTTTATTTTCCACGGTTTTTACCTTCTAAAAGTTCGGCTTTTTAAGTGCAGTTGCGCACCCCGCAACTTTTTGACCCAGAATTTACCCCGATTTGACCCAGATTAGGACGAAACACAGTGGAAAATTTGGCATAAAAACTGTGGTTACTCGCCCTCTTCTGGGCTTTTTTCTTCCTCAAAAACCACAAATGTGTCGCTGAATCTGGCCACAGCATCCTTTTTAATAGGATCCTGCACATGGAGATAATGCTGCGTCATGTCGATTTCGGCGTGACCCACAATACTTTTTATGGTCTCTAGATCCACTCCAAGCCCCTGTAGCTGAGAAACATAGGTGTGTCTGCAGCTGTGGGGCGTCAGCACCCTAACTCCTTCAACTTGGCGGATAGCCTCCTTGAACTGCCTCTGGAAGTAGGACGGATTGCAGGGTTGGTCCTTAACCCCGGCTTCCCAGATGAATTTGTCATCTGTCTCGCGCAGCATTTTGGCGCAATACTGAAGCTTAGGCGGCACCGGAATTCTGCGGTAGCTATCCTTGGACTTAGGCGGGCCGATTGCCACGCCACCCTTTATGCGAACAAGGGCTTGACGAATCTCGATAACCGAACCATCCTCCGCAATGTGCCTCGGTTCAAGGGCCAGTATTTCCTGAGACCTCATACCAGTGCCAAGCATAAGACGAATGCTCATCCCAATGCGATCCTGTGGCAATCTTGCCATAAGGAGTCTTATTTCCTCCGCGGAAAATGTCTCCTTTTCCTTGGGAGGGTTTAATAAACGCATTTTGTCTGCGTATCGCACAGGGTTTTTGTGGATAAGATCATTGGCTTCGGCCTTATTGAAAATTTGGAACAGCATGCCGCGGCACTGAGCAACTCCAGAGTCCGAGCGACCTTCAGCACGCAGCCTTTTGAGGAACTGCTCAATGTGCATAGCCTTTACATCTCCAAGCTTCCACCGACCGAACTCATTCTTCAGTATTCGAAGAGTGTATCTGTAGCCCTCCTTGGTCGTGGCGCTAACATCTGTGTGGTTTTCAAACCATATGTCTGCCCATTGAGCAAAGGTATAGTTCTTGCTCATGTCAAGGCCAGCTTCCTTCCCTTTCAAATACTCCTTGACTCTGCTCTTCACCTCACTTTGAGTTTTTCCATAAAAGGATATGACTCTGGGCCTTCCGTCATCCTGACGTCCATCTGTCATGCGACACTCCCAGCGTCCATCCGGTCTGCGGCGAAGGTTTCCTTCGCCGTTCATTCTTTTTGCCATGTTACTTTCCTTTCCTCCGGCAACAAAGGCTTTCGCCTTTTCAGGCTATCACAGCCTCTAAGAAATGTAAAATGTACGAAGCAATTATCAAGAGGAGACCTGTGCTTCCATCCACTCCATAAATCTGTTCTTGGGAACTACCATACGCTTGCCGATGTGTATTGTGGGAAAGCCTTTTGCGTGCATAAGATTATAGGCATTGGCCTTTGAAATACCCAGCACCTGCGCTACATCCACTGCACACAAGGCAAGAGGAAGCTGTTCATAGGATGTAAGACAACTTTTCATTCTTTACGCCCCTCCTTTTATTGCCGCCCGTTTTGGGGCGGCTTTTCTCATTTTATTATTAAATACCGCAGGGCCAATTCCTACGCTTACAGCGAGAGCCCTGTCCACACCATCCAGAAATTCGTTGTCAGCCGTACCTACATAGGCAGCGAGGCTCTCCTTATCGATGGTAAAGATCTGTTCCAACAGCAGCATCGAAACCTGTGTGAGGCCAAACCTTGAGCCTATCATTAAATGCGTGGGCTGACGGAGTTTCTTTATCTCGGTAGTTATAGCCGCCACTATGAGGGTTGGTGAATGACGGTTGCCCGTATCGTTCTGGATCACCATAGCTGGGCGAAATCCGTGCATTACAGAGCCTGGCTGGTTGCCAAAATCTACGTAATAGATATCGCCTCTTCTTATTTGCGAAAACTTAATCTCTTCCATGTCAGACCCTGCCTTTGTAGGTGCAGATTGAGAAATCATATCCCCATCGTGTCCTGCACAGATCACACTTGTCCATAGAGTCTTGAAGTGGATCGGTCCTATAAATCCTTCTTGTTGCAGAGTTGAAGAAGTGTGTGGCACAAAGTGGGCACAGGCAGATTTCAAAGCGGCTAGTGCGTCTTGTTGTGTTTCCCATAGTTGGACCTCCTACTCAATAGTAGAGACTGCAGCTGTCAAGCTGATCATCATATCTGCAGCAGCCGTTGCATTTCTCTGCAAAATGTGCCTCCGCCTTAGGCCTTGCTATGATTCTCCCCCGTTCCCTGGATACAACAAAGATATCCTCACCATCAGGGTCAAAAGCATACAGCAGTTCACTGGGTACGAGCATAATTATCTTTTTTCTTTTCATTGTGTTTCCTCCTTGAAACTATGTAGGCGCTTGTAACTTCAGCTAATGATCACTACTGCAGCTCATGGTCATTAGATCAGGTTGCAAACGCAAGGCCCGGTCCACCGGGCCTTGCAATTGTCACATCGTCAGTCTGTCCATATCCCGTTCCTACCCCTGGATCTCAGCAGCGTTACCTTCCGTTGGCGCGCTCATTTCATGGCGTCACTTTGCCCGGAGGATGTATCCAATATGGCTGATCATTCATTTTTTCACCGTTGGGTGAACTGACTGTTATCTTGTGTTCAGCTCCCAACCACGGGTTTAATTATAATTGCCCTTACATGGAATGTCCCGAGCAGATGTGACCGATTTTCACATTTTATCGGTCAATTTTGACCGATTCTACCAAAAGCAGGAAAATGCAACTTGCGATGTTTTCGTACCCTCGAATATGCGTTTCACAATTCACATCCTTCACAATAGGCGCTTTAATTGGCCGATCGTCACCTGTTGCCTGTTGAAATCACGAAAAGGCGACACCCGTGCTCGAAGCTAGGTGTCGCCTTTTTTATCTTTTTCTGTAATGGAACATTCTGTCTCGAAGTTAGAATGACATCACCTGATTTTCATCATGCGTGCAAACTTACTGGTGACGATTACTGCTATGGTAATAGAGATCACAGCAAATGCCACCAAAACGCTGATCCACCATTGTCCAGCTGTTTCCTGTTCCTCCTCTTCATTTTCTTCATCCAATGGCTGCACAATGTTGGTAGACACATCCATCTCCACCTTATGCTTTTCACCCTGACTGTCAGTATAGTTAATTGCACAGCTGCCTTGGACTTCTCCGTAATCGCTTTTATGTCCGTTCATGGAAAGGCCGCCGACATATATCTCTATATTCCCTGTGCCCGCTTCATCTGGGGCAATATCTCCAAGAAATAGTGTAGAGGTAGGGATAAGGCCGTCACAGTTTATGACTGCACTAACATTCTGAAGAACACTTTTCCCTGTGTTGAAAACATTAATTGAAACAGGAACCTTTTCTCCGGCAACCATTTGTTCAGGCAGCTTCACCGGATCGTACTCAATTTCCGCAGGCTGAACAATATGTACGAGAAAGTTTCTGTTCTCGGCATACGCACCGCCGTATAGATCTGCATATTCAAGCTTTACAAAGAACACCTGATTCCCGGCTAACACTTCATTTGTAGCTCTCAAATAGAATGAAGCGTTGGAAATTTTTCCGCTGTCCAAATCTTCCATATGTATCACATTGTTGGTCTCAGCCGGAATGATACCTGTAACATCACTACCGTAGGAAAGAATGATGGATTTTGCCCGAAGAGAGCCAATATTCTCTATCTCTATATCCACCTTAAAGCTCTCTCCTCCGCCCACAGAGTCCGTGCTAATATCACATGAGCGTATAAATAGCTTAGGCGTTTCAACAGTGGTTTTACCTCCGCCACCCATATTAGGTGTTTCTATTACTGGGTCAGTACCATCGTTTATTGTCACATATACAGTGAAATCCTGCTTTGTCTGGCTTCCAAGAACATTTAGATAGCTAGCGGTAAGCTTAACTGCGTATATACCGTTCAGCCTGCCGGGAGCAAGGGGGATATCAATCCGAAATAGATACACACCGTCTTCAAGCCTTTCAGTCTGGGAGTAATTCCCGAACATAAAAGGGCTATCGTTAACGCTGCCTAGATCAACTGTTACAGTTACCTTGTCATCGAAGGTGTCTCCCAATAGGGGCAAAACTATCGTTGCAATACCATCGCACAGTGTGGGTATATAACCCTGCTCATAAGTCTTATCCATATCATCATACAGGTTAGTGCTGTCAATCCTGAGCTGATCCACAGCATCAAGCTGACTTCCCGGAGGTGTCGTTTCGAGATCGGGTGTTTGCGTTGGTTCTGGGCTTTGGTTTGGTACTGGTGTCTCCGTTGGCAACGGGGATTCAGTAGGCGCAGGCCACTCGGTATGCTCTGGCGTTTCAGTCGGTGTAGGGCTCTCTGGAGTTTGAGGCATCTCAGATGTAATAGGAATTTCCTCCGTTTTCTCTTCTGTGCCATCAGCGGCATAAGCCAAAACTGTAAGTGTAAGTACAAGTACCATCGCCAATATCAGTGCAATTATTCTTTTCATGCTATTTTTCCTCTCGTATCATGCGCATTATACCGGCGTCCATTTCACATACCGTATCGCAAAGCTCATCAATATCTCTCTGGTTATGGCTGGCAAGCAGTATAGTTTTCCCCTCTGCCTTGAGCCCTTTTATAAGCTCACGCATCTGTGCTACCGCATACTTGTCCAGCCCATTGAAAGGTTCGTCCAATATAAGCAGCGAGGGATCTTCCATAATCGCCTGAGCAATACCCAGACGCTGACGCATTCCCAAAGAATACTTACTGACCGGCTTCTTCATACGAGGATCAAGGCCAACACGCCTTATGGTTCTACTGATTTCTCCCAAACCTATTTTCTTATTCAGCGAAGCAAGTATTTCAAGGTTCTTCACCCCGGTCACGGCAGGGAGAAAACCGGGAGTTTCAATTATGATTCCTAAATCAGGAGGAAAATCCACGTCAACCCCCACCCGATATCCGTTGACCCTTATACCGCCCTCAGTCGGAATCAGGAATCCGCATATGCATTTCATCAAAACAGTTTTACCACTGCCATTATTTCCTACTATTCCGTGGATTTTTCCTTTCTCAAAACTTCTGCTGATATTTTTCAGAACCATATCTTCCCCAAATGATTTTGAGACATTTTGAACCACTATGACATTGTCTTCCATTATCAGCCCTCCGTTCCTGTAAAGTGGAAGTTATACTTTCGTATTGCCCTCAGTGACAGAAAGCAGCACAGGGCGATCAAGGCTATGAAGATGATATATGTCTGCCACAGACGTGGCAGTCTGTCATATCCGAAGTTATGCATATGGTAAGTGGCATGATTAAGGGGGGATATCCATCCCATAGCAACATTTGCTTTGTATCTCAGCTCTGTGGGAATATTGAAAACAGTCATGATCACCTGTGGATTCATCAAAATGCCATACAAGGAAAAGATAAACACGCTTATCACTCCACACACTGTACCGCCTTTCAGGTTGAACAGAAGCATTATTGAGACCATCAAAAGCGAATATAAAAGCATCAGCAGAAATATGGTGGCCGCACATTCATAAGGAGTGGTCATTTCAAGTGTCTTTACAAGCGCAGGCAATGCAACAGCCTCACCCGCTCTGGAGTATCCAAGAATTGCCGCCGTTTCAGACCACATATTCCCCATAAAGCTTTGCGCAGAACAGACCAGCGCTGTGGACAGCAGTACATAAACAAGGAATATAAAGGTTGCCGACAGAACATAAACAATCTGGCCCATGATCCACGTTTTGCGGTCAATTCGCATAAGGTAAAAGGGAGTGCCGGAGCTGATGAAGGGCATGTCCGCAAATAGCAGCATTAAAAGCAGGGAAGAAAGCAGGATTGAATTTGCATCTCCGAAAGTCCACACAAATGGCTCCAGGATCTGCATAACTGACTGATAGTCTCTTGAAAAACGTACCGCTTTGTCCGATAGTAAAAAGCAAAGGATAAAGCAAAGGCAGAATGTTATGATAATTCGGCTGTTTTTGTGCCACTGCCGGTAGTTATAAGCAGTAACTGCCAATACACGCTTTAGCTTCATATTTGTGCAAGCCTCCTTTGGGCAGTGCGCCAGAAGCATAGCACCGCGATAACAGTAAGCTCGGATACTAACACGATGACACCGATATTTCCAAATGTCCATAATTCGGACGGATTGATCCATTCCTTTGGGTAAAAGACATATAGATTATCAAAGTATCGTTCATAAAGGATTATGAGGACATAGTAAAGAATAAACGGGGACGCGTATGCCATGTATCGGCTTCCTGTAAGGGTCGCCAGCAGCATACCAACCATGGACCAAAAGCCACCGGAGACAAAGCACAGCATCAATTTACCCCAGAGCTCAGAAAGAACATCAATCAGCCATATTCCATCAGCTGCGGCTTCTATGGGCAGCAACGCAAGAGCCGCCACGAAGTATGCAAAACACACACCCAGACATAAGGCAGTTCCGCCCGAAATCACGCACGCAATAGTCCTTCCGGCAATATATGCATCCGAGGAAGTTCGCGGGAGGTATTCTTTTATAAATCCGCTTTTGAGATCATCCACCACAGAAGTGGTAAAAGGGAGAGCGACCACGATTGGCAGCGCCATAGTCATAGCATCTGAACTCAGTGCATCCATGATGACTCTGTGATGAAAGTTAGTTTCCAGCACTTCGCTTATTCTCAAAGCCTCTATGAGCGTCTGAACGGAGGAGAGCCCAAGTAACACGATGACCACAAGCACAGCCACTAAAAACCTCCGGTCAGTCAGCGCCTGCTTTATAGAGGCGGATATTGTTTTTGCCATTATAGTGCCTCCTCCCGTAAATCCCATCTTATTGGAGCCGTCCAGAATTGTCGTTACCATTTCATTACCGTTTTATTACCGCAAAAACTAAAAGAGCAGCAGATTTTCTAACTGCCGCTCCTTTAGTTATTAATACCCAAGCTCTCGATCAATGATTGTTCCGTCTATAGCGTTCACAGTGAGCATTACAGAATAGTACTTGCCATTATATACTAAATCCCGATATGACTCATCCTCCGGATATGAACATTCCGTTCCCCAGAAATCCCAGACAGGAACGAGAAGTCCCTGATCCAGATTATCCTTGCTGCGTATCCGCATAAGACTCAGTCGTACATTGTCAATATCCATGTCCCGTATTACCACAAAGCCGTTTCGCTCGTTAATGACTTTCAGCTCACTGTTTTTAACAATGATCATTTTTGCAAAGATATCGGATATATCCGAAAAGCTCATGAGTTGGGAATCCACGGTTTGAATTTCCGGCTCGCTGTAGGGATTGCTCCAAGCGAAATATACCACTCCGTCTTTGTTTACATGGACGGTGATGCGCTCATAGCCCCATGTTTCCGCGTAGGTCTCGTTTTCTGGAGTGGCAGTACCCGCGAAAGCTCCCACCAAATACTTGCCTCCCTCAGGGGGCATTTCATATTTGGGACAGTGAGCAATGGGAAAGCCCTCGACCGTGCGAACAAATTCCATCTCATAGCCGCTGTCGAAATAGCCGATATACTGTTCGTTCTCGTATTCAGCGTAAGCGACGGCCTTGATCTGGTCGCAGACGAAGCTGCCGTTGCCAACACTCGCGATCAGGGCATTGCCCATTTCAAGGGCAGCCTCCGCTGTCATATCCATCTCAATTTCTTCCGGCAGTTGCTCCACATAGAGTGTGTTGCACCTGTTTATATCACCGTATCCGTCCATATAGAAGACAGCATCATGCCGCATGGCACCATTGCCTATCGAAATATGTGCCGTGCCCCGCTCAAGCTGGGCATAGCCCTCTATGCGTTCGTCATACAAGCCATCATAAGCCTGAAAAACAGTGGAAGCAGGACTGCGTTCGCTCTCATCGGGGGAGGTCCTCGCAAGCTCCGCGTAATACTCGATGAGCCGCGGCAGCTCGTCTATAGTGCCATCGTGCTCCCAGGGTATCTCTCCCCGCTGTATGGCCTGATAGTGTTCGAGCCGCTCCTGCGCCTTCTGTCTGGTCACGCCCTGCTCCTGATAAAGGGTGTTCCCGTCCAGAAATACCTCCAGCATTCTGTCAGCGTCAGCCTGAGAAAAGGAGCGTCTCTCAATTTTTGCCGTGGGAGCACAGGCCTCATCGGGAAGCGTGATATTTGCGTCCGCGTGTACCACAACGCAGTTATCAACACCGCTCCAGTCGCCGCTGAATTTTTCAGGTACTTCGAAGTCGGAAATCAGAGAGGAGGTTTCATTTCCCTTCTGGGCCACCTCAATCATCATTTCCTGATTCTTCTCTATTACCACGGGAGACTCCGGCGTCTCCTGACAGCCTGCAAGCAGCAGAGCAAACGCCAGCAGCAGCAGTGCTAATTTCTTTTTCATGAATAGCTACCTCGTTTCATTGGGATAGGTAAATTATGAACCCATCCCGCAAAAAAGTCGTTACCGAAACATTACCGTTTTATTACCCTTGAAATCTTATTCTTACTGTGGTCCCTCCGCCCTCAGTGCTTTCAATTTTCAGCTTTGCATTGTGAGCTTCCACTATTTCCTTCACAAGAGCAAGTCCAAGGCCCGCGCCGCCAAGTTTCTTGCTTCTGGATTTATCCACCATAAAGAAAGGCTCCGTTATATGTTCCAGTGCATCTGCCGGAATGCCTTTTCCTCTGTCGGAAACTTCGATCACCTTCCCATGGGCCCTGATACTCACCTGCTGTCCCGGTGCAGATGCCTTTGCAGCGTTGTCCACCAGGTTGACAATGGCTGATTGCAAAAGGTCCATGTCGCCATGGATGCTTTGTTCCTCGCAGATGACTGACAGGTGTATACCTTTTTCCCGGAGAAGCGCTTCGGTGCTCTCGCGCACCCGTTCCATTAGCTCATTAACAGAAAGCTCGGCGGGCCGCATTTCATACTTCGCAGTCAAAAGCCCTAGCATCTTCCTAACAAGCCGTTCTAGCCACTTTCCCTGCGCCTCAATATTACGCAGAGCTTCCGCCTGTTCATCCTCGCTCAGATATGTATTTTGGAGGGTATCGGCATTCAGCAAAATTCCGGTCAGGGGTGTTTTAAATTCATGGGTGACCGCACCGATGAAAAGCTGCTGACGCCGCGCTGTGGCAGTGAGCTCCTCTACATGCCGTTGGACAGATTCCGCCATATGGTTAAAATTCCGTGCCAGAGAGCCGATCTCGTCATGGCTTTGTATATCTGCTCTCTCCGTATAATTGCCCGCCGCGATGCTGTCCGCGGTAGCCTGCAGCTGACGGAGCGGTGTCATAGATCGCCGTATAAGGATAATGATCAGGCTCAAACCAATGAGCGTACAGACAAGCCCCACAAGAGTAAAGGTCCACATCATTGAACGGACGCTTTTGTGAATAGGGCTTATATCTTCCACCAGATAAACAAGACACACTTTTCCGGGAAACTGTGTGATCCTCGTTTGTATCCCAATAATATAATATTCTTTTCCGTCAATTTTCCCGGCGTACTTTACTCTTTGCCCTGCTTCTCCGGGCATCAGATAGTTCTCAGGTGAAAAACGCAGGGTGGAATATATCGTTTCCCCATCAACAACAAGAACGGAGGGAGCCTCCCCGGCCCGGGAAAAGCAATAGTGCAGCAGCGTGTGTTTGACCTTTTCACTGTCGCTTTCTATGGCGTGGTGGTCAAGCTCCTCCAAAAAATTGTTCAGCAGCTCTACGTGGCGGAGCTCAGCGTGCTCGTAGGCGGAAACAAGAAGTTTGTCTTTTGTCATGGCCAGCAGCAGTGCGGAACAGACGGAGACTACCACAACCAGTATTACACTGCAAATCAAAGACACCTTTTGCCACATCTTCATTTTCTGCGTTCCTCCAGTCGATAGCCGGTTTTGGATATAGTGCGTATCTCATCCATCAACCCAAGCTTTTTTCGTATGTTGGCCACACGGACATCCACCGTTCGCAAATCACCGAAATAGTCCTCGCCCCATATCTCATTGAGGATACGGTCACGAGAAACCGTTCGGTTTTTGTTGCGCACAAGCACACACAGCACATCAAACTCCAGAGGCGTGAGCTCAATCGCTTCCCCCGCCTTTGTGAGCGTCCTGTTCTCCGCGTCAATGGTCATATCCTGAAAACGGTAGATCTGATTAAGCCGCCCGGTTCTTGCAAGCACCTTTTCAATGCGTACAAGCAGGGTAACAACTTCAAAGGGCTTTACGATATAGTCCTCTGCGCCATCCCGCAAGCCGCGCACCTCAGACTCGCTATCTGTCTTGGCGGTCATGTAGATCACAGGAATGTTGTATCTTTCCATATAGGAGAAAAGCTCAAAGCCGTCAATGCCGGGGAGCATGATGTCCAGTAGGGCCAGATCAAAGGAATGGTCCTTCTCCAGATATTCTGCGGCCTTTCTGCCATCGTCAAAAACAAGGTAATCGTAACCAACGTATCTAAGATTGAGCGCAAGGGTGTCGGCTATGCCGCTGTCGTCCTCAACGATTAAAATTCTATTTGCTGTCATGTTTTCATCCTTCCTTTCGCCATGATTAATTATACCATAGTCTCAAAACAAAAAGATTACCGAAATATTACTGTTGTTAGTTTGCAAGCAGTCCTCTCACCATAGTAGTTATCGTGTCATAAACAACACGTCTGCTTTTTGAGTCCAGTTTCTGATAATCCCGCTCTAAACCGCTACTCCTTCTTTCAAATCTCGGCGGCAATAAATCAGATACCGACACTTTCAAAACCTCTGCAGCACACAACAGTGCAGCTACGGGAACCGATGTTTTTCCGTTTTCAATTCGGTAGAGCGTACTGACGGCCATATCCATAGCCTCAGCTAAATCTTCTTGTGACATTCCTCGGCTCACCCGCTCGTCTCTAATGCGGCTTCCCAAGTAGTAAATGTCCTGACTATAGTCCAAAGTCAATACGCTCACCTCCTCTCAAGAAAAAAACGCCTGACATTGCAGTACATTGCTGCAGCAGCCGGCGTTATTTTTTCGATTCAGTTGACTGCTACAGCATCTATATTGTAGCAGGATTTGGTCGGACTTTCAGTTTCAAAGCAATCGGTTTTTTGTCTGATTTCAGTCGGAAAAAGGTCGGACTTTTGTCGCATCACCTCATCTGTATTTGTTCGAAAAAAGCTCCTCCAGTCTTGGGATTTCAGTACCCCACAGCACGACCCCGAACACCATGATAGCTTCCTTTTTGCGGTCGTAGTATCTGCTTCTTTCCATACTCAGTGCATCAAGCAGCTCTGCCTCGGTGTACTTTACTCTGACAAGAAAGCCCTTCGAGAGGATTTCATGGTACTGCTCCCCGTAGTCAGGGAATTCTCTGACCCGCATTAGTGTCTCTTCAACTAACTCAACCAAAAGCCTGTTATCTTGCAGCTGACTGAGCTTGGCCTCAAAAACGCTCTTTTTTTCTTCAGGCAGATAGGCCTTGAGATAGTCAATCATCAGTTTCAGGTTTGGATTGTTTATGTAATATGAAGCATCCCCTGGAGCACCTGTTCGCCTGTATGTTACCCAGCACGCATTTCTGTAGCAACTCAGCAGAAGCTTAGCCTTTTTATAAAGATAATCTTCATCCATTTCTTGCATCGCGCACATAGCACGAATGGAATTCCACACACTCGATTGCCGCCTTGCCATAGCTTACACTCCTTTATCCTTGGTTCATCACGCACAACATTTAATCCTAACAATAAAACTTACAGGTTCTTGATTACATTAATAGCGACTCCTTGGATGACACAATCCTTCACAAGAATATCAGACAGTCTTGAGTTTTCTGGGTGAAGACGAATATGTTCCTTCTCGGGATAGTAGGTTTTAAGCGTTGCTTCCTCGTCACTCAGCAGTGCGACGACGATCTGTCCAGAATTGGCATAGTTCTGATGGCGAACCAACACCATGTCTCCATCATTAATTCCCGCCTCAATCATTGAGTCTCCAGAAGCCCTTAGTAAAAAGTAATCTCCCCTGCCAAAGAGCGCCTCTGGAAGGCACACATACTCATCGATATTGCTTTCTGCATACTTTGGTATTCCGCAGGAAACCTGTCCAAGAACGGGAACAGCGAGGGTGTTGGTCTTAGCCTGCATCTGCTTTCTTGTTTGAATACCCCTGTGGCCGCTATACTCAACAACACCGTTTTCTCTCATAAGGGACAGATATCTGGAAACCGTGGAGAGCGATAGACCCGTACCATTGGCTATTTCCCTATTGGAGGGGCATATGCCGTACCTGTCTATATGGCAGTCAACGTATTTTTCGATAATATCGAAATTCTCAGGATTCTTCTTTCTCACTAACCCGCCGCCTTTCGGAAACATTTGTTTCACTTAGTTAATGCAATTATATTTACCCACTTTATTCGTGTCAATAATACACAGCGCAGTTTCGGCGTACCGCGACTCAGATGTCAGTTTTTTGCGACTCTCACACGCTTTAAGCAATGCACGGGTAGATGATTTTTTCTAAGCTGTAGTAAATAACAAAACATAATAGGCCCAACATGATTACCTGTTGAGTCTGGCGCAAAATTACTAACCGAATCAGGCGGAGCGCAATATGCACAAAAGCGGCATGATATTGTTTGCTTCATTTACAAAAATGCACTACAGGGATTGACAAACAAGGGAATCAGGCAATATAATTGCATTACTTAAGCGGTTAAGTAATGTCTGCTTACCGTACATATTTAATAATTCAGGAGGGAACACAATGAACAAGAAACTGACAAGAGCTCTGCTGGCTTGCCTGTTGGTTCTTACCATGGTTTTAGCCTGCGGATGCGGAACCACTCCGGCTCCCGCGGAAGACCCTGCGCCCACATGGAAGGTCACATTTTATGAGAGTGACGCCACAACTGTTCTCCATGAAGCTGAGGTCGCTGACGGAGCCACAGTGACCATGCCCGAACTGAGCAAAGAAGGATACATCATCGAGGGTTATTACGCTACTCCTGCTCTTATGGTGGAATTTGACGCAGCTCAGCCCATCACCGAAGACACTGCAGTGTTCGTTGCATGGCAGTCCAGTGTAGTTGACGAGCGTCCCTGGATGCTTGCAGGCTCTCTCGCAGGATATCCCGACAACGCATGGGGCAAAATCTGGCCTCAGGACGACTATCTCCTCCAGCCTCTGGAGGGCGAATTCAACGTATTCTACATCGACGTTAACCTTTATGCCGGTGATGCTTTCAAGATTGCTGTCATTGGCGAAGGCTATGCATGGGATAACAATAACAGCATCGACGCAGGTCATCTTGCCAACAAGACCGAAAGCGCCGTTCTTTGCAGCGGGGAAAACGCCTTCGACTCCGGTGCCAACATTCAGGTCATGGAAGATGGCAAGTATCGCCTCATTCTCAAGACCGATGCAGAGACCCTGTCTCTCTGCTCTCTCAGCTATGAGCGTTTGGGGGATGCCGAGGACAAACCCGATGTCGAGTTTGAATATGACATGAAGCTTTGGGCCTCCTTCAATGACTGGGCCGGTCAGGATATGGCCCGCAACGGCGAAGACCTCATCTGGTGGTGCGAAGCCGATGTTCCCGCAGAGGGCGGCGAGTTCGGCGTAAAGAACGCCGCAATGGATGGCTGGTATTCCAGCGAGAATAATTCCAAGAACATCGTTCTTGAGGAAGGTCACTACATGTTCTTCATTGAGCTTGAGCTTGTAGACGGCAAGCCCGTGCTCAAGGGAGACATTATCGCAGAGGAGCCCGCCTACTATGTAGTCGGCACCTGCGGCAACGCCGGATGGGCCGCCGATGCCAATGCCGGCAACACAGCATATAAGATGAGCGAGCAGGATGGCAAGTATGTCCTCGAGGTCACTTTTACCGACGACGAGATCGTTGACTGGGCCGACAATATGGTCGCCTTCAAGGTGGCCTACGGCTGCGGCGGCAAGGTAGCCAACGAGAATTGGTTCGGCGCAGAGGGCATGGGCAACGTTACCGTTGATCCCGGCACATACACCATCACCTTCGACCCCGCCACCGGCGCTGTTACTGTAGAGTGATATAAAAAGAGCGTGCCGGTGGGTCTATCCCATCGGCACGTTTTTGATAGTATTTATATCCGGATATGATGCTCAGCAATAGATTCATCTCTGGAAATAGCCTTAATGGCAATGTCCACAACAGTTTTGGCATATTTGCTGTAGTCCAGTCCCAGCTCCGGGCCACCCAGCACCAGGCTGGGCAAAGATACCGCGTAGGGGCTGCTCAATAGCAGCGCAGTGTCTGCGTCATGAAGCCCCACTGCAGTCTCAAAACTTACAAGACCGTCAAATATGCTCTCAAGATAGACCCTGTAGTCCTCACAGAGCATTTCGTCACTTACATAAATAAGCTTACTGCAGCCGCTCAAGGCGCACGCTCTTTCCCGAAGCTTTTTGGCATCAAAGCTGAAACAGTAAAACAGATCATTTTTTATCTGCCCTTCAAGATAAAGGAGGGGAACAAAGCTGTTATCGCCAAGGGTTGCAAAGTCTTTTTCCGGTATATCGATGGCGAAAACCGCGTCCACATTTGTTACCTGCTGCTTCAGGCATTTATCAGTAAACAGAAGCAAATGATAGCCAGCCTTCTCGGCCTCCTCCGCCAAGGCTTGGAGCAATCGCTGCTTGTGGGCGGCGTTTCCACCGTGAGGAACATAGACCCCGAAGTTGTTGGTCTTTCCGGTGGCCAGCGCTCTGGCACTTGCGCTGGATACATAACCGACCATGTTTGCCACATGCAGGATACGCTTTTTTGTTTCTGCGCTTATGGACTGATTCGGCACATCGTTCAGGACATAAGAAACCGTGGCACTGGAGACCCCGCACTCTTTTGCAATGTCCTTCATAGTGTACTTCTTTTTCATGAAACAAATCTTAACATAGAGGTAAAATACTGTCAAGCGAGGTAAAATATGCTTAATTTGTCAGTTCAACACATCCCCGGAACCGTAGATGCATGCCCTTTGGATGGCCGTATGCATCTTCGTTTTCGTGTAGAAAAAGGTTTGATAGAATCCGCCAAGCTGATTTACAACTGCGATAAAAATCACTGGCACGAGTTTCGTGAAGAGGCGGACATGACGAAAAGTTTCTTCGATTCCGAAGCAGAATACTACAGCGTGAGCGTTCCTCTGACGGACACCCGCTTTTCCTATATATTCAAGCTCTGCTGCTCAGACGGCAAGGTCCGCTACCTGTCCGAAGAGGGCCTTAGCGACAGCTACGACAACAGTCTGGGCTACTTTTCCTTCTTTCAATATACCTCCCAATTTGACTGCGATTCAATGAAGATCCCAGAATGGGTATATACCGCAGTGTGTTATCAGATCTTCCCGGAGCGCTTTTCAATAGGTACTGTGTCAAAGGAAATGGGCTATATAAACGCCCCTTGGGGCACCAAGCCAAATCCAAAGAGCTTCTTCGGCGGTGACCTATGGGGCATAAAGGAAAAGCTTGATTACATAGAAGAGCTTGGAGCCAATGTTATCTATTTGACTCCGGTATTCTGCTCACCCACCAATCACAAATATGAGATCACGGACTACGAAAATGTTGATCCTGCCTTTGGCGGCAACACAGCCCTAAAGGAGCTTGCCGACGAAGCTCACAAACGAGGCATGAGAATAGTTCTGGACGGCGTATTTAACCACTGCTCAAGTCGGCATCCTTTTTTCCATGATGCCAGAGAAAAAGGGGTGGCCTCCCCTTATTATAACTGGTTCCTGTGGACTCCGGACGGAGGCTATCGCACCTTTGGAAGCGTAAAAACCATGCCCAAGCTGAACACTGGAAATCCGGAACTTATAGCCTATTTCTCACGCATTGCCGCATATTGGATGGACTTTTGCGGAGTTGACGGCTGGCGTCTGGATGTATCCGATGAAATATCCCATAGATTCCTGCGAGCCTTCCGTGAGGCTGTACTGGGCAAAAACCCCAAGGCCATCATAATAGGCGAGGACTGGCATCGTGCTGTGCGCTATCTCAACGGCGACGAGTACGACGGCATAATGAACTATGCTCTCACAAAGGCTTGCCTGGACCTTCTTGCCTTTAAGACTATAGACAGCGCCGGTTTCCGGGATCGCCTGGTGAGACTGTATCACAGCTACAGTATCGCCGCTGATCAGAAAATGCTGAATCTTCTGGGAAGTCACGATACCGAGCGTTTTTTGACCAGAGTGGATGGTGATACCCAAAGATTTTGCACCGCAGCAGCCATAATGTTCTTTTATCCCGGCATTCCTTGTGTGTACTACGGAGATGAGATCGGTATGGAGGGCGCTTATGACCCTGACTGCCGCCGCTGTTTTGACTGGAACAGGAAAAACTGGAATGACGATATCCGCAAGACTATAAGGAAACTGAGTGCTCTGAAAAAGGAACCCGCCCTATCCCTTGGTTCCTTTGCTTTGGAAGAAAGGGAGGGCATAGTTGAGTTCATCCGCAGCGCTCCCGGCCAGACCATAAGCCTTCGCGTGAACGGTACAGACCACGAAAATGACGGCTTGCCAGCCTACGGATTTGAAATTATTACTGGACAGGAGGATGCATTATGAAAAAAGGAATCTCTGTTTTACTGATCGTCTTGATGCTGCTCAGTGCCCTTTCCGGCTGCGGCGGCAGAGAAACACAAAACCATGGCCTTGACACATCCGACCTATATGAGCAGGTAATGTCCCGCTTCACCGGGGAATTGGAAGAAGGAGCTGTGATAAAGGTTCTGGAAAACGATACCGCTGTGGAACTGGGCTATGTTGAACAGTTGATAAACGCCTTCAATGAGGCCTACAAGGACAAGGGCATTTCTGCAGAGAGAATGAATATAGACCAGTATTCTGACTTGGCTACCGATGGGCCTTACGGCTACGGTCCCGATGTATGGTATCAGGCCAACGATATCCTCATGAAGTATGCGGACAAGCAGCACATTCTGCCCCTGCCTATTTATGAGATGGAGTGCTATGAGCAGATACCTCAAAGCGCGTGGAATGCCTATGCTACAGACATGAACGGAGAAACCTTTTATTGCGGCATACCTCTCAATGTTCAGTCCGGTATGCTCTATTACATCGAGTCCATGATACCCGACAACTGGGAAAGCGAGTGGGATATAAATACCAACGCAATCCCCGACTTTTTTGAAACATATACCGCCCTATACGCCTATTCGGAGCAGTGCCTTCAGGGCGGCGAAAAGACCCGCTACGGATATTTAGATGAAACCGTTGACACATATTTCATGAGCGGCTATCTGATGACCTATGGCGCATATATCTTCGGAGACAACGGAACCGATGCCGGGGACATTGGCCTTGCTGCCGGAGAAGCCTATAAGGGAGCCCGCATGATACAGCAGTGGGCTGGTCAGATGAACAACACCGAAGTCTTGGACAACACCTTCTCCTCCGCCGCGTATCAGTACCTTGCCAACGGCGAGATGCTTTGCACCATCACCACCCCTGATGTTTCCAGAATGTTTATTCGCTCCATGGTGTCCACCGGCAACTGGACAGAGGAAGAAGCCGAGGCCGATCTTAAGATGATAAGTGTGCCCCGACTTCCTGTCAGCGCCGATTTGACGGCAGACAAGTGGCAGGACACCATCACCGATATGGACGCTCTGACTACCGAGACCACCATGATGGGTGGTATCAATGGCTACGGCATTTCCGCTTATACCGATTATCCCAATGCTTCCCTTGCTTTTATTGAGTTCGCCACTTCCTATGAGCAGGCTCTCATTCGCAATGAATATCTGGGCGTAGCTCCCGCGAGAGCTGACGCTGCTGCCACTATTTCCGAAGTTGACGGCACAATCGGTATTCTTTTTGACCGTCTTGATCGTGGGCTCATCAGTATCATGCCTGCCATTACCGAAATTGGTCAGCTCTGGACGCCTGCCGAATCCTTCCTTATTGACTTGTCCACAGATCCTTATCGTAGTGAGCGTGGAGAAGAGAGAAGCTACGATACGGACGAAAAAATTCAGGCTGGGCTTGAGCGCCTTGTAACACAGATTCGCGATGCCATTGAAACACTTGCCTAAGGAGTGAACACAGTGAAAGAGAAAACCTTAAATGCCGTCGGCACCCTTCGCCGTGCGCCATGGCAGGTGAAGCTTTCCATGGTTATCATGGGTTTGGGGCAGCTGTTTTATGGGCAGCTGATAAAGGGCCTGTTCTATTTCGGATGCTTCGTACTGTTTCTGGCCTACTTTATCACGAGAGGCTTCCATGACCTGGTTGGCTTCTTTACTCTCGGAACGCGGGAAGAAAATCTGTGGTTGGGCATTCCCGGAGATAACTCCCTCACAATGCTTATTCTTGGTCTTTTTGCCATCTTCCTCCTGATATTCTTTATTATCCTCCATGTGAGCAATGTGAGAGATGCCCTGTTTACCGCAAAAACCGTGGAAGCCGGAAAGGCTCCCCACAAATTCCGCCAGAGCTTCGAGACCGCGCTCGATAAAAAATTCCACATAAGCGCATTGGCGCTTCCAATGGTTGGTGTAGCCATATTTTCCATCCTGCCCATCGTGTTCATGATATGTATTGCCTTCACCGACCTTGGCGGCGATGTGGTTTATCCAAAGCTTGCAAGCTGGTCTTTATCCGCGTGGAGTAAAATACTTAGTCTGGGCAAAATTGGCAGCACCTTTACAAAGATCCTTGGCTGGAACGTCAGTTGGGCTGTTGTATCGACTATTTTAAACTTTGTTATTGGTCTGAGTATGGCCCTGCTGCTCAACAAACAAAATGTAAAGGGCTCCAAGTTTTGGAGAGCATTTCCCATTCTCGCTTACGCCATTCCCGGCTTCATCTCCATGCTTGGCTTCAAGTTCATGTTCTCCCAGTCCGGCCCCATCAACTATTACCTGGACGAAGCAGGGCTTATGCGAATATTCTTCCTCACCAATGACGCCTCGGCGAAATGGTGGGCAAGAGGCATCGGACTTTTTGTTAACGCATGGATAAGCACCCCCTCCATCATGCTGATGACCACCGGTATCCTCAGCAATATAAACACCGACCTCTATGAAGCAGCTTCCCTTGACGGTGCCTCTCCCTTCCATCAGTTTAGAAAGATAACTCTGCCCTTTGTGATCTTTTCCACCACACCGGTTCTTATAAGCCAGTTTGTCGGAAACTTCAACAACTTTGGTATATTCTTCTTCCTCCGTGACGGAGTTATCTCAAACTATGCAGACTACTTCCTTGCAAGCGATACAGACCTTCTGATCAACTGGCTCTATAAGCTCTCAGTGGACAATAATTACTATTCCATCGGTGCAGCTATCAGTCTGGTTATCTTCCTTATAACCGCAGCCATTTCCCTCTCGGTCTATGTCCGCAGCGCAGCCTTCAAGCAGGAGGATACTTACCAATGAGAAATAAAAAAGCCCTCACTCGCCGTGCTACCAACGGCGCTTTGACCTATGTGGCGCTGATAATAATGTCTGCAATATTTCTGTTCCCCTGTCTCTGGCTTATTCTGGCCTCGCTGTCCAGAACCGGAAGCCTTTACGATTTCAAGGGCTTTTTCCCGGAATCCTTCAGCTTCCAGACCTTTATTGATCTCTTTACCGATGACGTGAACGGCCTCTATCCCTACAAAACATGGTTTTTCAACACCCTTTATGTGGCGGTATGCAGCTCCATTCTCGGAACCATACTTGTACTGCTTACGGCCTATGTCATGTCCCGATTTAGATTTCAGGGCAGAGATACCATTAAGAAGACCACCCTTATTCTCGGAATGTTCCCCGGCTTCATGGGCATGACTGCTGTGTATATCATCATGACTCAGCTTGGACTTATAGATAAACTCGAATCCCTGATATTCTTCTATGCAGCCACCACACCGGTGAACTACATGGTGCAGAAAGGATATTTCGATTCCGTTCCCAATGCAGTTTTTGAAGCAGCCCGCCTTGACGGAGCGTCAAATTTCGAGGTTTTTGCGAAGGTGACCCTGCCTCTCAGCAAACCCATGGTCGTCTATACTATGCTGACTCAGTTTGCATGGCCATGGAGCGATGTTCTCCTGCCCAAGCTGCTTTTAAAAGACCGTGAAATGTGGACAGTGGCAGTTGGACTTTTCAACCTGCCGGAAACACATTTCGCCCGTTTCGCTGCAGGCTCTGTGTTCATCGCCGTCCCCATTGTTATACTGTACTTCTGCCTGGTTAAAAACATCGTAAACGGCCTTACTGCCGGTTCTGTAAAAGGATGAGCGATAATTTCTAAATGATATGCTCCCACTATGGGGAACAGCAAAAACTGTCTCTCATTGTGGGAGCAATTTTTGTACTAGAGAACAAAAGATTTGTCAAATCGGGGTTTACATAGATACTATTCATATCAATATAGCATAGCAATTCCATCCGCAAACTTTTGAATAGGGTTTTCCAATTAAATCTTCACTTATATTTGTTTCTCCATCTTTTTCTAAAAAGTATCTGTGTAAAATTCAATATACGAGCACTGTTATCAACTCCTGCTGGCATTAGTTGATAGACCATTTTATAGAGCATTCCATCTACAATAACACCAAGTTGATACACATCTTTGTTACAGCCGACCAAAACCAGAACACAAAGCAATGCCAGCAAATTCTACATACTCTATATCTTCACTGCAATTCGCCTAAAATTCTGCATGTTGTCACTGTACCAAAGAAGAATAATGGTTCTATAATAAATGTTGGGGTCAGGCGATGAGCCTGACCCCATTGTCATAAATAATAGTTGAGCATAGAGACAAAAACCTTTTACAATGTAAGTACCCCTACCACAAAGAAAAAGGAGATCTCTATGCTCATGTCAGAT
>JAZSFJ010000104.1:0-6821 GCA_045532145.1 Oscillospiraceae bacterium | reverse complement strand
AAGGCAAATAAAATAACCCCCTTTAGGGGTTGCCGGTGAAAGAACTGCGGTTGGCAGACTTTTCGGCGAGCCTATAGGCTCTGCCGGCAACATGCCCTAAGGGGGCTGTGCAAACCACCGGCACGGCCGGTGGTTATGATTAGTGTGTCATAGAAGCTCGGAACGAGGACAGTTGCTTTCTATTAAATCTTCCTCGTCATTGCGAACCGGCGCACACTGGTGTGGCAATCCGTCGGCACCTTAGCCCAAATTCTTCACCATACAACAAACTATGGGTACAGGCCCCTCCGGGGGCCGACTTTTGTTATGCGACAAAAGTCGGGAAAAACGCACCAGAGGGTTGCGACCCTCTGGACTCCGGGGTTTTAAATGTTCCGCTGACGCTCTGTGACAGCCCGCCTTGCGGCGGGAGATAGTCGCCGGCTGCGGCTTGCGCTATTGCCGGCTCGGCGCGGATGATTTTTACTCCGACAGACTTTACTCTGTTTGCTTTATTGCATACGTCACACGTTTGAGCTACATCTTTGACAGGCTTTTGGCTATTCACATTTCTATTTTTGCGTGGTATAATGCCACAAAAAGGGAGGGGAGAGTATGAAAAAAACGGTATTTCTGCTTCTTGCCCTCTTGCTGCTGTGCGCCTGCGGGGCAGAGCCGGAGCCGCCTTTGCCTTCACCCACGCAGGAGATGGTAATTACCCCATCACCTACTCTTGCACCCACCTACACCCCTGAGCCCACCCCCACACCGGAGCAAACTCCCACACCTCTTGCTCTTGAGCCGGGAGCGACTATGGCCCGCTTCGAGGACCCGGAGACCGGGGACTATCTGGACTACTGGTTGCTGGCACCTGAAAACGCCGTGGAGGGTATGCCCCTTTTGGTTTTTCTCCATGGAGACGGAAATCGGGCTCTTCCTGAGAGTCTTGAGAATAACCCCATAAGCAGGGCAGTGGAGGAGATATACGGCGGCGAAGCCCCCTTTCTGCTGCTGATGCCCAATACCCGTATCTGGTCATGGACGGCAGGGACTATCCCGGAGACCCTTATCCACCTTATAGAGAACGTTGCCGGGGAATACGCTGTGGATGCTGAGCGCATTATGCTCTCGGGCCACAGCCGGGGCGCCATAGGCACTTGGTACTATATAAGCGCTTATCCGGAGCTTTTCTCCGCCGCAGTGCCCATAAGCTGCGGCTGCGACGAGGCTCTTGATTTTGAGGCCATGGCCGCCGTGCCCGTATGGGGCTTCAGTGGAAATATCGGTCAGGACGGCAGCCATTATCTCCCGGCTATGGAGCGTATCGCTGCAAATATAAATGCTGCCGGTGGAAACGCGAAGATAGACGTACTCACGGGCTGCGACCATGCCGCCGCCGAGAGCGCAGCATGGAGCGAGGAAGTATTTGAATGGCTTTTGAGCCAATGACATAGAGAGGATGAAGAAAAGATGATTTATAAAGCTGTTGCGGAGCTCGTTTCCTACGCCATAAGCAAGGAACTTATTGAAGAATGTGACCGCACATGGGCCATAAACCGGCTTATGAAGGCTTTGGAGCTTTCTGACTGGCAGGAGCCCTCCCCGGTGCAGGAGCGACCCCTTGAAGAGATTTTGAGGGATATTCTCACCTATGCTGTGGAGAACGGCATAATAGAGGACAGCCAGACAAGGCGGGATCTTTTCGACACGGAGATAATGGGTATCCTCACTCCCAGACCCTCCTGCGTCCGCCGCACATTCAGCGAGAAATATGCCGAGAGCCCCGAGAAGGCCACCGACTGGTACTACCGTTTTTCCAGGGATACGGATTATATCCGCACTTACCGCATCAAAAAGGACATGAAGTGGGTCACCGATACACCCTACGGTGCACTGGACATCACCATTAACCTATCAAAGCCCGAGAAGGACCCCAGAGACATAGCTGCTGCAGGCAAGGCTATTCAGAGCGACTATCCCAAGTGCCAGCTCTGCCCCGAGAACGAGGGCTATGCCGGGCGCATGAACCACCCTGCCAGAGCCAACCACCGCATTATCCCAATCACCATTGACGGCAGAGACTGGTTCTTCCAGTATTCCCCCTCTGTCTACTACAACGAGCACTGCATCGCCCTCAGCGGAGCCCATGTGCCCATGAAGATAGACCGCAGCACCTTCCGCAAGATGCTGGACTTTATAAAGATATTCCCCCATTACTTCGTGGGCTCCAACGCCGACCTGCCCATAGTGGGGGGCAGCATACTCAGCCACGACCATTTCCAGGGGGGACGATATACCTTCGCCATGGAGAGAGCTCCCATCGAAAAGCCCCTCAGCTTCCCCGGCTTTGAGGATGTGGAGGCGGGCATAGTACGCTGGCCCATGTCCGTCATCCGCATAGCCTCCGCCAAGGATGAGCGCCTTGTGGAGCTTGCAGAAAAAATTCTCCTTGCATGGCGCGGATACACCGATGAAGCGGCAATGATATTTGCCGAGACCGATGGGGAAAAGCACAGCACCATAACTCCTATTGCCAGAATGCGTGAGGGCAAGTTCGAGCTTGATCTGGTGCTGAGAAACAACCTCGCAACTCCCGAGCATCCCATGGGTCTCTATCACCCCCACGCCGAGCTTCATCATATCAAGAAGGAAAATATAGGCCTTATAGAGGTAATGGGTCTCGCAGTTTTGCCTGCCAGACTGAAAACGGAGCTTTATGAGCTTGAAAAGGCCATTGTGGAGGGCAGGGATATCCGCGCTGATGAGCTTCTCGGCAAGCACGCAGAATGGACCGCTGAGCTTATGAGCCGCCACACTTTCACCCCCGAAAACGCCGGAGACATACTCCGGGAAGAGGTGGGCAAGGTCTTTGCCAAAGTTCTTGAGCACGCCGGTGTGTATAAATGCACCGAAGAAGGCAGATCCGCCTTCCTGAGGTTCACTAATTCAATTATGTAAACCAAAAACAGGTTGCCGCATTTGGGCGGCAACCTGTTTTTATTTGTTTTCCAACTCAAAAACTACCCTTGCAGCAATATTCCTCAGGGCATGGGGGACATCCAGTATACCTATGCCCTCACGGACCAGAACGGTGCCGTCAAGGCAGAGCTCTATCTGTGTCACACAGTCGCCCTCTTTTATGTAGCGGCGCTGGGTGATACCCATAAATTCGTCGTCGTAGGCGGCGATAAGCCAGCTTTTGCGTCCGTGGACATCCAGATAGCTGTAGTTCTCCCAGTTGAGGCGGTTGGTGCTGAGCTCGGATAGACTGTTGTATGTTCTGCCGGCGGCAGTGAAGGGCACGCCCTCGGGCCAGGCGCTTATGCGGTCGGTGATAGGAATCAGGAGAGGTGGGCAATCCTGCAAAAGCTTTTCTCCATCCTTTGTTCGGAGAATAAGCTTCTTGTGGAAGAAGCGGTCTGCAAAGATTTCACGGGCGATGGATATCTCATGAAGCATAACTGCTCTGTCGAAGCAAAGCCCTCCAAGAATTCTGAGCGATGATGGCAGGTAAAGACTTTTGATGCGATTACATTCGCTGAAGGCTCCGAACTCAATCTTTTCCAGCCCCTCAGCAAGGTTCAGCTCCTCGAGGCAGTGGCAGGTGGCAAAGGCCGTGCGGCCAATGCTGCGGAGTGTGGAAGGGGTTTTGATGCTGTGCCAGTAGCAGTGGAAATCCGCGCCGTCGGCAACGCTTCGGATACCCTCAGGGATTACAAGACTGCGCACTCCGCCGCTGCCCCGTCCGGGGGTGCCGCAGTAGCAATCGGCAATATACAGTGGCTCACAGGGCTTCGATCTGAACCAATCAGTGGAGCTAATTCCGTCGATGGGACAGAGCAAGGTGGGCTGCGCTGGTATTTCAAAGCGTTTGAGCGCATAAGCGTCTGAAAAGTCAAGAGCCAGCTCACTGACGCCCTCGGAAATGATGAGGGTTTCCACCTTTTCCATGGAACACTCCCGCAAATCAGCTCCTATAACGGGCATGCCCTTATAACGGCAGGGTATGAGCAGCTCTTTGCACTTGTCGGGAAAGTCGGTGATAACTATCCCGCCCTCTCCCTCTCTGTAGCTGAAACACTGATTTTCTGATTCTTCCTCACCCGGGTAATACTCACCGCCCACATGGGTTACGGAGCTTATAAGCAGGGGAGAAAAGCTTTCAACTATGGTGACAGTGTGGCTCATACCGATATCGTCTACGCAAAGCTCACAGGGGCGGGGAGAGTATTCCCCGTCCACAAAAGCGCCCGCCGGCACCTGAATGTAATCTCCCCAGCACTGACCGGGACTTGTGTTTATAGGGTGGACGCATTTTTCTCTTAGAAACACACGACCCTGGCAGAGAAGGGCGAAGCCGAAGTCCTCAATATGAAGTTCCTGTGCTTCGTGACGCAGAATGTATTTACTTGTCATGATAAAAGCTCCTTTCTGGCATTATTGCGGCACTAGTGCTGTACTAATGCCATAGTAATACATGATTAATCACTTGTCAATACCCTATAAATAATTATAGTTCCTTGACAAATGTGGCATTAAACCCTATAATAATGCATAGAACAAGAAAGGAAAGCTAAAGCATGGATAATGGAAATACCGGCGTAAGCCGTGCCTTTTATACTGTTAAGCAGTTATCGGCTCTTTTCGGCAAAAGCGAGGACACTATCCGACGCTGGAAGAACGAGGGAATAGGCAGGGAGGAGGACAACATACGCCTCCGGGCTTTGGAGCGTGAGGACAGCGGAGGAAGAAAGAATACCCGCCACCTTGTGTTTTCCCGGGAGGCCGTTATCGACTTTGTCAGGGCCAATCCCTTCCTTATGGATAATGCCCCGGAGCTTGGCAAGCTGATGGAGGCAGAGGACGCATGGCGGGGCAGAGCTATTCCCATGCCCGGCGAGGTGGAAGCTGCGGATGATGAAGTGCGGGGCCTTGTGAGTGTCGGCACCATGGTCCACGGAGGCGGAGATTCCCGCCCACGGCTTGAGCGCAGCGGACCCCGCCGCCGTCCCAACCCCTTTGAAGAGCAGAATCATAACGATGAGAAAGAAAGTCTCGCCGAAAAAATCCGCCGTCCCCGTGAAGAGGCAGGCTTTGACGGCATTTGGGACGATGATGAGGAAGAGTTTTATAAATATGAGAACCGGAGAAAACCCATGAGCCGTGGCCACAGAGCGGCAGGGGAGCGGGAGTATCAGCGCAGAATGAAAATAATCAACTTTGCTCTGGATACTCTCAGAGAAAGCTGCGCTGCCTTTGAAAAGGAGCGGGAAGACCTGAGCAGAGCCAGGGAGGAAATGCTCAAAAGTGGAATGGACGAGCTTAGTTCTGTCTCTATTTCCAAGGTACTCAGCCAGAAACAGGATGAGCTTTCCGAAAAAAAAGAAATGCTGGAAGAGTTCATCGCTATTATAGAAGCGGAAATCCGGGAGGAATGAGCCCATATTTGCAAGGAATATATTGAAAAGCCCAGTATTTTCAATATATTCCTTGCCTTTTATTTTTCCTTGTGATAATATATAAGCTCGACTGCCATATATAAAAGGAAGTAAGCATTTTATGATCAAAAAATGGCGCATCAGAATACCCTCCCTTACGGGCAATAAAACCCGCAGGGCATATATATACGTCCCCGACGAGGCTTTTGAGGACCCCGAGGCCCGTTATCCCGTCCTCTATATGTTCGACGGTCACAATGTTTTCTTCGACTCCGATGCCACCTACGGCAAGAGCTGGGGCATGGCGGAGTATGTGGAGGAGACAAAGCTGCCCATGATAATAGCTGCGGTTGAGTGCAACCATTCCCCCGATAACGGACGCCTCAGTGAGTATTCCCCCTTCACCTTCAAAAATGAAGAGGTGGGCCGTGTTGTTGGCCGGGGCCAGACCTATATGGAGTGGCTTGTAAACCGCTTCAAGCCCCTCATAGATAAAAAATACCCCACCATTCCCGACAGGGAGCATACCTTCATCGCGGGAAGCAGCATGGGCGGACTTATGAGCCTTTTCGCCGTCACCATTTATAACCACACCTTCTCCCGCGCCGCCTGCCTTTCTCCCTCCGTATGGTTTGCCCGCCGCCGTCTGGACGAGATGCTCTGCAATGCCCATATCGCTCCCGGCACTATGGTCTACATGGACTACGGCGAGAACGAGATAAACTATCATCCCGGCATGAAGCGCCAGTTTGCCTCTGTGGCGGGAAGACTTATCGAGCAGGGCGTGCTGCTTAATTGCCGCATTGTGCCGGGCGGCGACCACTGCGAGGCCAGCTGGGAAAAGCAGATTCCTTATTTCATGGAAACACTTTTATTTGACGAATAAAAAATAATAATAGATACAGAAAAAGACAAAAAGAAAGAGAGCGAAAAGCTATAATGGAAATGCAGTATTTCAAGAGCTACAGCGAAGCTCTTGGCCGGGACATGGAGTGCAAGGTCTACGGCCATGCCGGTATTCCCGTGCTGTTTATCCCCTGCCAGGACGGCAGATTCTTCGACTTTGAAAACTACAAGATGACTGACGCCTGGGCTCCCTGGATAGAGAGCGGCGAGGTTATGGTCATCGCCATTGACACCATAGATAAGGAGACCTGGAGCGACAAGTTCGGCGACAGCTACTGGCGCATCCGCCGCCACGAGGAATGGATGAGCTACATTGTAATCGAGGTTGCCCCCTTCATTCGTGGTCTGTGCCTGGAGCGCCACGGCTGGGATGAGTACCCCGGCCTCACCGTTTTCGGCTGCACCCTTGGTGCTACCCACGCTGCAAACCTCTACTTCCGCTTCCCCGAGACCTTCACCGGTATGCTGGCACTCAGCGGCATTTACACCGCCGAGTAC
>JAZSFJ010000061.1:0-8660 GCA_045532145.1 Oscillospiraceae bacterium | reverse complement strand
CTGCCTCGTAGAAGTAGTCACCCGGCTTAACATCGGTAAAGGGATTATTATAGCTTTCGGGAGTGGGCTCGCCCATTGCACGCCAGAGGAAAGTAACCACCTGAGCGCGTGTGCAGGGACTGGCGGGACCAAAGCTGCTGGGCGTGAGGCCGGAGGTTACGCCCTTATCCACGGCCCAGAGCACGGGATCGTAGAAATAGTCTGTTGCTTTGACATCGGTGAAGGGATTGCGGAGAGGCTCGCTGGGCTTCTCTTTCCATACGGCAACAAAGGTGAAATCTCTTGCGCTGTTGCAGCCGGAGGTCCATGCATCGTCTATGGTCCAATAGCTTCCGCCGTTGAAAATGGCAAGCTTGTAATCGTTCTGGGCTGCGTCGCTGTAGCTCTGCCAGCCATTATCGGTGAAGTACTTGCCGTCTGCGTCACGTCGAAGAATCCAGCAGGAGAATTCAAAGCCGGGATTTGTGAATGCGTTGTGCTTGACGGTGATGTTCTCGCCATAGCTGAGCTGCTGCTTGCTCATATTTCCGGTGCCGCCGTTGGAGTCATAGCTGAAGCTGTAATTGCTGGAAATGCGCTCATAACGGGCGTAGAGAGAAATATCAGCGTTTCCGTCAAATATGCTTGTCTCGCTTACAGGGCTGCCGCCTTCTTTAGCGGTGTACCAGCCAAGGAAATTATAGCCGCCGGGAACGATTGGTGTGGGGAGTGTTCCGAAAGCCTTGCCCTTAGTGACGCTGAGGGTGGAAATAGTGGAGTAGTCCAGGCCGGAATAGAAAGTGGCTGTATAAGAGCTGGGAGCAAGGGTGGTGAAGGAGTAAGTTTCGCCCTCATAGGTCTTGCCGTCAACGATAGTGTAGAAACGATATTTGTAGGCAGTGCCGGGGCTGAGAGTGATGCCAAGATGCTCGTTCATGTCGTACCAGACATAGAATCCGGTGGAATCATTGGGTATATCAGCACTAAGATCGTTGCGTCCGGTTTCGATGAGATTGCCATTTGCGTCCATGAGGTAGATACCAACCTCGGTGGCTGCGGAGCCTGCGCTCTTGCTGACTTCTGTTATAAAGCAGGCGTTGGTTTCGCCTACAAACTCCTTGGAGGCGTATTCGTCATCAATGGGCTTGGAGAGAGTGACCTTTGCAGGAATCTTCTCGTAGTGAGCGTAAAGGGAAATGTCTGCACCTGCTGCAAACAGGGTGGATTCGGTTATACGGGTGCCGCTGGTTTTTGTGGTGTACCAGCCAAGGAAGTTGTATCCTTCGGGCACGGTGGGAGAGGGGAGAGTGCCATAGGGTTGTCTCTCTGTGACTTTTATAGATGCTGCCACGGAGTGATCAAGTCCGGAATAGAAAGTGGCTGTGTAGGAAGTGCGAGCAAGGGTGGTGAAGGAATAGGTCTCGCCTTCATAGGTCTCGTCGTCTACGATGGTGTAGAAGCGGTAGGTATATGTAGTACCGGGAGTGAGAGTAATTCCCAGATGTTCGTTAGCATTATACCAGGTATAGAAGCAGGTGGACTCTGCGGAAATGACTCCTGCCAGGTTGTTGCTGCCTTTTTTGATAAGTGTGCCATTTGCATCCATGAGGTAGATACCAACCTCACTGGCTACAGAGCCAGATGTCTTGACAACTTCTGTTACTAGGCAAGCGTTTGTATCGCCCACAAATTCTTTGGCTGCATATTCGGCATTGCCGGGCTTGGAAATGGTGATGGAAACGGGAACAATGTCCTCATCCTTTTCGGCTTCGCTCCAATGTGCGTAGAAAGTAGTGTCACCAGTAAGATTTACTTTGGTGTTGGCGCTGATAATGGTGCCGCCAGAGGGGGCGGTGTACCAACCCTGAAAATCGTATCCGTCACGGATGGGGTCAGGGAGGGTTCCTATAACATCGCCGGAGTATACGGTTTTACTGCTGGGACTTACACTGCCGCCATTGGGATCAAAGTTCACGGTGTAGCTGGTGCGGGTGCCCTTTGTTGTGAAGGTATAAGTGTCACCTTCAAAGGTGATGCCGTCCACAACTGCGAAGAATCGGTATTTATAGGTGGTTGCAGGGCTCAGTGTTATGCCTATTTCCTTATTTATATCGTACCAGGAGTGGAATACAGTAGTGTTTTTGCCTACTATTCCTGTTATGTCTTCGGTATGGCGTTTGATGAGGCTTCCGTCGGCGTTCATGAGCACAAGACCGCTCTTGGTAATATTGCTTCCGGCGGATTTATAAATCTGAGTGACGACGCAGGCATTGGTTTCGGTAATAAACTGTTTGTTGACATAGTTGGTCTGAGTGGGCGTGGTGAGTCGCACGACAAGACCCTGCTGGCTTTCCGTGCCGCTTGTATAAGCGGGGGTAACATAGCCGAGTATGTAGTTTCCGAAATTGCCCTTTCGGTAGAGGGGCTGATGGTTGAACTGAACATAGCCGGGGCCATTGCCTTCAATAACTCCGAATTTGCCGGTTGAGGCATTATAGTCCTCAACGACGATTCCCACGTGGCCCGATATTTTGGGGATACCGTTGGAGTCGTTCTTTATTTCAGAGCCTTCGTAGAAGATGATGTCGCCGGCCTGGGGTTTGTAGGAGGTGGAGGATGAATGGAAGGTTCCGCCGTAGTTATAGACCAGGGACTGAATAAAGTTGGAGCAGCCCGCGTGTTTGCTGGGCATAACATCTCCGGGGATGCCTGCCATATAGATGCACCAGCTGACAAAAGCGCAGCACCATGGATGGCCGCTCTTGCCCAGACGCTTGCCATATTCAGTATAGTTCTTCATCTGTCCGGTGGAGTTGGTTCCCGCAATCTCGCTGGAATTGGAGCCTTCGGTGTATCCCACCTGAGAATGGGCCACATTGATGAGATTTTCAATCTGGTTTTCTCCCAGATTAACTGCCATAAGCCGCTGATAATAAACGCTGTTTTTATACTGGCTGCTCATGCCGGAATATGGAGTGGGTGATGCGGCGGAGACACTGATGCTCATACCCATGAGCATACAAATGACAAGAATAAGGGAGAGCACTCTGGTGATAATGCGCTTCATTTAATATCCTCCTTAGCTTCTTAATATGCTATCTGGAATATATGGCCGTCTGTTGCAAAGTTGGGAACGGAGTAGCAAATAAGAATGTTGTCAATCTCGTTTTGTTCAATATATCCATTCAGACTTGTTTTGTAGTATCTAAGGTCAACAATATGGATGCTTGAGAAATGTTCCATAAGAAAAGGGCTCATGGCGTCCATATAGCTGTCCCTGACTATGAGCAGAGAGGGGAGATATTCTTTCCCTGTTTCAATAGTCAGCAGGGGAGTGTTGCCGCCGTAGAAATAGGCATACTTGTCTTTAACTTCAAGAAAACTTTCCACGTAAAGACTTCCTTCAACAGGAGCGCCGCTTGGGTAGTTAGTTATAACTGCCTCGCCCTGCTCCACATAGGTGCTGATGCTCTCGGGCTCAACCCAACCGAAGCCGGAGGAGGAGAAGGTTGTGCCAAGAAAGCTCTCTGTGACCACGGTTTCAGTGTATTCGCTAAGGGGCTTGGGCTCAATGCCCATGGCCTCGCAGACAGCGGTATAGCCGTAGTATGCGCCAAGAGTGGTCCAGTGGTGGTCGGTGCGGTAGAATATTTTCTCGTCCTTGTGGGATTCAAGTGCAGAATACATATCCACGCAATTGGCAGATACAGCGGAGTAGGCGTAGTCTATGAGCTCGGTCTGGCTGTGGTTGGGTGCTCCCTTGGGAAGGAGGGAGGAGTGTATCTCTGCAGCGGAGGGGATGAGGGCGAAGTAAACAGGGGCGGAGGACTTTGCGGTCAGAGTTTCTATGGAGCTCAGGGAGAAGTCAATATCGTCCATATTGGGCTTTTCAAAGGCCTCAATGAGCCTTTCGACTTCGCAGAGGAAAATGCCCTTGTTTTCGTCCTTGCCTATAAGAAGCTCGGCTCTGGCTTTGAGGGCCGTCCAGCTGTCACGGAAGGCAAACTGGTCGGTGATATAATCCTCAAAGTCGGCGGTGAACTTACCGTTAAAAAGCTTGGAGAAGGTGAATTTAGGCATTTGCGCGAGATATCTGTTCTCGTTTTCGGAAAAATCCTTGTCGGGTATTATGAGATTTAACAGAAAGAAGATGCCGATAAAGGCAAGAAAAATAACTGCTTGAAGCCACGATGCTTTTTTGCTCATTTATCATATTCTCCTTTCTTTTAGAATCTGAAGTAGAGGAAGGGGTTATAGCTGGCGTCCACCAGATAGGCGGTGGAGATAATGAGAACGCAGACTATAAGTATGGGAGTCACAATGCTCTGCACCTTTGCAGGCATGGCGTTATAGAGCTTTTTGCCAAGGGGCAGGGCGGCCAGAATGGCGATGATGAAGATTACGGCGTAGTTTTTCAGATAGAAAAGGTCAGCGGCGCTCATAAAACCGCCCTGAGCGAAGCCGAACATGCTGGCATAGTAGCTGCCTGCGGCGGAGAGGCTGGGCAGGTCGAAAAGTACCCAGCCGCATATTGCCACCAGAAGGGTGTAAATGTGGCCTATAACGGGCAGCTTTTCCAACTTTTTAAGCAGGAAGGCTTTCTCTATCATAAGGAAGAGGGCGTAGTAAAGACCCCAGCACAGAAAGGTCCAGTTGGCTCCGTGCCAGAAGCCGGTGGCGGCCCAGACAACAAGAATATTGAAAAACTGCCTTCCCTTGCTGCAGCGGTTGCCGCCCAGGGGGATATAGAGATAATCCCTGAACCATGTGCCGAGACTCATATGCCAGCGGCGCCAGAATTCGGTAACGGATTTGGAAATATAGGGATAGTTGAAGTTTTCAAGGAATTCAAAGCCCAGCATACGACCAAGACCTATAGCCATATCACTGTAGGCAGAGAAGTCGAAATAAAGCTGCAATGAGAAGGCTGCAATACCCATCCATGCGCCGAGAACGGTCATTTCGGCGGGGAGCTGAGAATTGTATATATCCCAGAGCATACCGATATTGTTTGCTATAAGAACCTTTTTGGCCAGACCTACACAAAAACGGCGAACGCCGGAGGCAAACTGCTCAATGCTGTTTGCGCGGAAGCTCAGCTGGTCAGCGATGTCCTTGTAGCGGACGATGGGACCGGCGATAAGCTGGGGGAAGAGTGCCACGAATGTGCCGAAGGAGATAAAGTTGCGCTGCAGCGTGGCGTCCCCTCTGTAAACGTCTATGGGGTAGCTCATGGTCTGGAAGGTGTAAAAGGAAATACCGATGGGGAGGGTAAGGCCCAGAACGGGAATGTTCACACCGGGGATGAGGCTGAGTGTGGAGGCGAAAAGGTCATAATATTTGAAAAAGCCCAGCATTGCCAGATTTATTACAATGTTGACCACCAAAACCTTTTTGGCCTTGGCTTTCTGGTAATCCCTGTACTTGTCCACATAAAAGCCGGTGAAATAGTTGATGCTGATAGAAAAGAGCATCAGTATCACATAGAAAGGCTCGCCCCATGCGTAAAATATGAGATTTACAATGAAGAGCCAGACGTTTCTGAGCTTCAGTGGAGCTATGTAGTAGACGGCAAGGACTACTACAAGGTATATAAACATAAACAGCAGGCTTGAAAATACCATGCCTTATTCTTCCTCCTTCTTTGGGCTGAATTTGCCCAGGGGATTTGCGATTGCGGCGGAGCGGAGCTGAGTATTGTCCACGTGGGTGTAAATCTGAGTGGTGTTCAGATGTTCGTGGCCAAGAAGCTCCTGCAATGTGCGAACGTCGACACCGTTTTGCAGCATCAGGGTGGCAGCTGTGTGGCGCAGCTTGTGGCTTGAATATTTGCTGCTGTCCAGCCCTGCACGCAGCAGACTTTTTTTCACCATGGAGTGAACAGACTCACGGCTCATACGGGTGCGGCGATTGGAGAGGAAAAGGGCGCTGCGGTCAATTGCGGCAATGCTCTTTCGCTCAAGGAGATAGTTGTTTATAGCTGAGGCGGTAGCATCGTTGAGATAGACTACTCTTTCTTTGGCACCTTTACCCATAACACGGATATGATCGGCTCGGATATCGGTGAGATTCAGGCCTACTATCTCGCTGATTCGCAGACCGCAGTTGAGAAATATGCAGATGATGCAGTAATCTCTGGTCTTATGCTTGCCTTCTATTGAGCTTAAAAGCCGTTGGCTTTCCTCGAGGCTGAGGTATTTGGGCAGAGTTTTGGGGAGCTTCGGGGAGTCCAGATCCTGCACAGGGTTTATCTGTATCAGCTTTGCCTTTACGGTGAGATATTTGTAAAAGCTTCTGATGGAGGCTATTTTCCGTGCTCTGGAGGCAGCGGAGATGCCGAACTCCGTATCCCTGCTTCGCTGGTTGCGCACACGGTCGCGGCTGAGATAAGAGAGATAATCGTAGACCTCTGTGAGGCTCACGTTCTTGACGAAGTCCAAATCCACATCGGCAATGGATACATCTTCAATATCCGTGCTGCGGGGAACAAGGCCGCGGCATATCTTCAGGTATCGGAAAAAGGTCCTTAAATCGAGATAATATTCGTCAACTGTGTTTTTGGAATGTCCCTTTATGGTCTCGTGATAAATGAGAAAATCACGGAGTATGCCGGGTGAGTCACTTCTGTAATCCATGGTTTTCACCTTTTGCAAAAATTTTGTTTAATTATTTTAACCTATAAAACAGTAATAGTCAATAAAAGGGGAGGGAAATGCACCTTAAGTATTTTTGCAGACTTACAAAATATCGTTATTATTTAAATAAAGGGTGCATTTTCGGGGAAACAGTGATATAATCATGTGCAACTGTGAAAATAGGAGTAGTGTATCATGAATATAAAAATCGCTGAAAGAATGGCCGAAGTCCATTCCGATATAAGAGGCCCCATTTTTGTTGAAGCCAACCGTATGTCCGCTCAGGGCATAGACGTGCTCAAGCTCAACACCGGCAATCCTGCCACCTTTGGCTTCAAAATGCCTGACAGCGTCCGTAACGCTCTTCTTGAGAATGCTGATAAGGCTGTTGCCTACTGTGACCTGAAGGGTATGCCTGCCGCTCGTCGCGCCATTTGCGATTACCACCTTGGCCGCGGTATTCAGGGTATTGACCCTGACTGCATTTTCATCGGCAACGGCGTCAGCGAAGTGGCCCAGATGGTTTCCACTGCCCTCTTTGAGATAGGCGACGAGATCCTCATTCCTTCTCCCAGCTATTCTCTTTGGACAAACCTCACCGTTATCGCCGGTGCAAAGCCTGTGCTCTACCTCTGCGACGAGAAGAGCAACTGGTATCCCGACCTTGCTGACATCAGAAGCAAGATCACTTCCAAGACCAAGGCTCTGCTTATCATCAATCCCAATAACCCCACCGGCGCCGTTTATCCTGATGAGATAGTAAAGGGTATGATAGACATCGCCCGCGAGCATAATCTGCTTCTTCTTTCTGACGAGATATATGACCGCCTGCTGATGGATGGCTACACCCACACATCCACCGCTGCTTTGGCTCCCGATATGCCTGTTATCACCTTCAACGGTCTTTCCAAGAGCCACATTATCTGCGGTTTCCGCTGTGGATGGCTTTGTGTTTCCGGTCCTGAGAGCTTCAAAAATGCCGCCATTGAAAATATCCAGAAAATTGCCGCCATGCGTCTTTGTGGCAATGCCCTCACCCAACTTGTTATTCCCGCAGCACTTGCTGATGACGAGAGCACTCAGGCTATGATGGTCCCCGGCGGACGCATCTATGAGCAGCGCGAGGCCACCTGCCGAGCTCTGGACCAGATTCCCGGCATAAGCTATGTAAAGAACCACGCTGCTTTTTATCTCTTCCCCAAGATTGACGCCAAGCGCTTCAACATTACCAGTGACAAGCAGTTCGCTATGGATGTGCTCCACGGCACCAATATTCTCTTTATCCCCGGCAGCGGCTTCGACTGGGCCGAGCCCGACCATTTCCGCCTTGTAATGCTCCCCGAGGCTCCCGTTATTTATGACGCTATGCTCCGCATGGGCAAGTTCCTTGAGACCTATAAGCAGGGCTGATATACATTATTTAAATTTAAACACTTAAACACGGCTGAATGTATTCAGCCGTGTTTTTTTATAAAAAAAGAGACAGCCGAAGCTGTCTCTTTAGATTATATTTGTATAGCTTATTTCTTGTCGTTCTTCAGACCCATAACAGCGGGATTGAAGAGACGCTCGTCCATGAGCTTCAGGTTGGGGGAAACAGCAGGAGTAAATGCCATCTTGCCCAGAATGTCCTTTTCAAGGTCAACACCGGGAGCGATCTCGATAAGCTCAAGACCGGTATCGCAAAGCTGGAATACAGCGCGCTCGGTGATGTACTTGATCTCCTGACCGTGCTTGCGGGCGAAGTCGGCGGAGAAGGTGACCTGCTGAACTTCCTTGACGAACTTAACACCGCCGTCGGTGTTGATCTTCAGGCCGGAGCCGGTGATCTCGATGTCGGGCTTGCCAACGGTGAAGGTGCCCATGAAGAAGACCTTCTTGGCGTTCTGGGAAATATCGATGTAGCCGCCGGCACCGATGCTGCGGCCGCCGAACTTGGAAACGTTGACGTTACCCTTCTCGTCAATCTCTGCGCCGCCCAGGAATGCCATGTCAAGAACGCCGCCGTCATACATATCGATAGTGTCGGTCTGGGAGAACATGCAT
>JAZSFJ010000122.1:0-34539 GCA_045532145.1 Oscillospiraceae bacterium | reverse complement strand
GCTTTTGTAGCCCAAAGCGGCAGCTGGCCGGTAGTTATTGAAGAAATAGACATACTGATTCAGTAGATCCGGAAGATTCTCCGCCTCAGCTAAGCCGAAGTCGAGATACAATTCTTCCTTGATCCATCCATTTAATGCTTCAATTATTGGATTATCTGTTGGAGTTCCCCCTCGCGACATTGATCGTAGTATGTTATAATGTTCATGGGCGTGCTGAAAAGCCCTTGAGGAGTAGACGGCTCCCTGGTCGGTGTGGAAGACTACCTGGGACCTCTGCTCCTCTTTTTTGCCAGCCAAATGATTAAGCTTATCCAGGCAATGGTAGTAAGGTTTGTTATCTCCCGCAACAGGAGAAACGCTGTGAGCAATAATCTCATTGTTAAATGTATCAAGCAACAAAGTCCATTCCCACTGTTTGCCGTTGTTCTTAAGTATTGTCATATCTGACACTACGATTTGAAGTGGTGCTTTTGCATTCCAATGGCCTTTTATAAGATTTTCGTACTTGATGCTTTCTTCTCCGGGTGGCTTATATCTGCATTTTCTCGCTTTTGAACGAATGCCAGCAGCTTTGCAGCATTTATGTGCCAAATTGTCAGAGAAAACCAATCCTGTATTATTAAAAATATTTCTTGCCAGACGGTGATAGCCAAGGGATGGATGCAGTTTGTGTTCTTCCTGAAGCAACTGAGTCAGGAGAATACGATCCTGCTCATAGCGATTTAGTTTTCCTTGCCGTGCTTTCCATTTGTAGTAGCCGGAACGATTGATGCCCATAACTTTGCACAGAAAATCTACCGGATACTTTACTTTGAGTTCTTCGATCACTTCGTAGTCTTTCCGCTGCCAGTAACGTATTCCCTGTTTACACCAACTCCTTCCACCCAATATCCTTTTTTTAGCCGTGCGATTTCTACTTCCTGCTTGGCTACCAACAACCGTAGACGCTCCACTTCCGACAAGTTCTTGCTGCGATGAAGTGCTGCGTAGGGATTGCCGTTGCGCGGCTCCAGCGCGGCCTCTCCATCCTGTAAGTATCGTTTGACCCATTCTGATACGAGCGTATTTCTTATGCCGTATTCCCTCTCTATTTGCTTAAGAGCCACATGTTCTTCCAGATGTAGACGTACATATTTCATTTTCTCTTCTTTGGTAAATCTTCTGTGTGGCGTTCCTTTCTTTCCCATATCTTCACTTCCTTTCTACATTCATTATACTACGAAAAAAGTAGACACCCACACTTTTGTGAGTGTCTACTTTCATTTTACAAGTGCAGTCGTTAATTGCCAGCGTCCTTTTATATTTTGTTAGGTCAACCCAATAATCAGATACTAATAAAAAAACTACCTAATGCACGAGAGAAGCATAAGACAAGCGAGTAAGGATAATGAAAGGGAAGCAAGGATTGCCGGTAGTATAAGGCTTTCTTTATTTATGACATTTTTTATTGTCTTGGCAAAAGCAAAGACAAATATAAAGGGGCAAAAGATGGTGCTGAGTATGGCAAGTGGGCCTAACAATATTATCACCTCCGAGTATTGGTTCATCTAGGTTTATCTTAACATTATTAAGATTCAATGGCTGAAAATACTATTTGTATTTTATGTACCGAAACAATAGTATTGTAATTGCTGATATGAGCATGCCACAAAAGCAAACCACTATTAATAACTCGACATCCAAAAGCCCATACGATAGCACAACTCCCATTAACCCAATTTGTGCGGTATATAAATATGGATACTTAAAGTTGCCCAATACGATGGAGATACTTCCAGCGATAGAAACTAATGGATAGATTATAAGGAGAGTTAAAACAACATAAGATAGTTCTTTACCATAAATCGAGCTTGTTGATTTTGCGGCAAATAGAAATAATGTAATTACCAAAGTGATTGTGTATACAGTTTTTCTCATTATTAATCACCGTTTATCATAAGGGGGTAGCGGAAGAATACATTGCTGTTCATATCGGTATAGGTGCAGAAATTTTCATCATTTTTCACAAGCATACCGTTCCATGCCCCTGTCCAGTTTTCCGGAGCGGCCACTGGCTCAAGCTCAGGGGAGTAGAGAGTGGTGTTGAAGTTTGCATCGTTAACAGCTATATACTCAACCCCGGTGATGACATCAATAACGGTATAGTAGGTTCCCATGCCGGGAGCACCGTTTTTAGGGGCAAAGCGATTCTGCAGGTCCCAGCTTATTAGCTCGCAGGGGTGTTCCATGCTGCCGTCCCAGACCATTATGTAGGGCAGCTCGCTGAAAGGCCCGGTTACATAGTTTACCATCAGCTGCTCAACTAAGGGAGCGGACTGCCCGGGGCTGGTTTCCAAAGCGAGGCTTTCGCCGCTCAGGACATTCATAAGGGTTAAGCTGTTTTCCTCCTGCTTATATATGATGGGACAAGCACTGAGGGGAGCAGGTGCATTCCACTCGCCGTCCAGACGGAAATAAGTTCCGTCGAAGCGGTAAAAGTGGAGTCCGTTGATGTAGCCAAAGGCTGTTCTGGTGGAAGTACCGCCCAGCTCAAAAAGCATATTTCCGTCCATGTCGTAGACCGCAGTTTTTCCGCTGCTTCTGTTCACGAATCCGATGAGGTCACCGGGCAGAAGATTCATATAACCGTCAGTGGCGTCGATAAGTTCATTGCCTGCGTAGTCGACCAATGCAGTCTGCCAACCTTCGCCGTAAACTAACAATCGGCCCTCACCGGCAAACTCGGCACTTGCCCATCCGCCGCAAAGGATATTGCCCTCCGGGTCTATGAGATAGGTGTCGCTGCCGTCACCGTCATCCAGCCACGCCAGCAAATAGCCGCCCTTGCCATCCAGAATATCTTCGTATTTCATTCCGTCTTTTTTGATGTCTCTGCCGCGGAAGATGATGTTGCCATCAAAGTCATAGATAACAAAGTTTTCATCCCGATACCCCATGGAACACTTCACGCCGAAGTCAAAAACTTGATAATTGCTGAATGAGGGGCTTACAAAGCTGCCGTCAAGGGCGGCGATATTATACATCATCTTGGGCAGGGCTGTCCCGTCATCCACACTGCGACCCAGAAGGAGCATTGGCACGTACACGGGCATGGAGTCCTCCCAATAGGCAAGGCGGCTGACTTCCGCATACACCGGGTCGCAGACAATGCGGCCGTTCTCGTCGAAAAGACCGTAGACAGGCTTTTGGCCTATCCAGTCGTCGTAGTTTACCATGCCCACGAAGGGGTAGAGCATACCGTAATCATCGCTTGGGATGAGGGCAGGGATGTGGTCAAGGCTCATGCGGCTGTATTTGGCCTCGGGACTGTCCACGGTGGTGAGAGCTTCGGGGTGGAGACTCACCATCCATCCGCCGGAGGTGCTCACCATGGAAAAGTCATCCTCGCCCTTTACGGGCACATAGCCCTCGCTTTCAACCAGGCGCTGACCCTCGGCGCTCTGCAGCCACTCGAACATAACCCTTGCTGGGCTGTCCTCTGCCTCGTCGGCGGCGATAACGGTGTAGTAATTGCTGAGGTGGGGGTAGAGACCGTCACGGATATTTTCGTCTGTGGGCTCCACGCCGTCCACGGAGATTATCTTGAGCCCCTCTGCCATGAGCATATCGTTGGCGTAGTAATAGACACTGTAGCCTATGGCACCGGAGGAATTATCATAGGAGCGCACATACTCCATCAGCTCCCCCATGCTTCCCGCCATCAGCTCAGTGGGGGGTGCCATCATTGGAATGTCCTTCATAACAAGCTTTTCCATGAGAGCTTGGCTTCCCGCACCGGAATTGCGCTGAAAAGCGGCTATGGGTTCGTCGGCACCGCCTACTTCCGACCAGTTGGTGATTACCCCTGTATAAATGCCGATTATCTCATCGGTGGTGAGGTTGTCCACAGGATTACCCTCGTTCACCACAAAAATAAGGGCGTCGGTAGCGATGGGGGCCATCTCATAATTGAAATTGCCATTGTCCAATTCATCGTAAACCTCCGCTGAGGGTACACTTGCAATCAGAATGTCGCAGTTGCCCCACATAAGATTGCGGTAGGACTGGCTGGTGCGGTTGAATTTCACGAGGTCTTCCACGTCCTCCCGGCTCTCCCCCAGAAGAAGGCTTGCCGCTGCCTGAGAAAGGGGCACAAGGGAGGTGGAGCCGTCCATCCGGGGCATATTCTCACGGGTGAAATCAAAGATGTTATCCGGCGGCTCCGGTGTGGGCACAGGCGCGGGTGCAGGCTCCACCGGTGTCTCTCCGCAGCCAGCGAAAAGGGTGAGGCAGAGCACAAATGTGAGGGCCATGTTAATAATACGTTTCATGACACTTCTCCCTTCCTTTTAGGCATTTATACTTAGTGAAGATATGTGTGTTCTTCTCATGTTTTCCATAAATTAGACCTCAAATCCGCTAGGTTTTTCGTCCTTCTTAATTACTCTGCTTCAAGCACCAACTACCGTTTCTGCGATTACCAATGTTTCTATGTGAACAATACAATGGTCGGAGCTGATATATTTGTGTACACATATCCATCTTCATTGTATCACAAGTTTTTATAAATAGTAAGTATTTTACAGCTATATTTCTAAAGTGATTTTTATATTTTTGCGAACAAAGAAAACTGGGTATTTTCGCTGTTTGTAAAGGGGTGCTCTTGTGAACAGATAAAGAAACGGAGCGGACTTGCGCCCGCTCCTTCAATCAGTTAGACAAATTGGAATTTAGCGAACAGGCGCTTCCCTTTTTACAATAAAGACTTGCTCATTTTCTGTTCCAGGGTTCTTCTGAACCGCTGTATAAAATATGGTTTTATGCACTACTTCGTTCGGATTCCGAGAATCATAAATTGTCATATAACTGAATCTTGGCACCTGATTGAATTGTGAAACAGCAACATAATCAGATAGTGTAAAAGTTCCAAATAATAGGGCAATGCATCCAAGAACTATTAGTATGCGTGAAGCACGCTTAGCCACTAATGGCTTGATAATGAAAAATAAACCAATAACCAGAAATATACTTCCTAAAATCGAATAAATACTCCCCCAACTACTATCATTTGGAAATATCGATAGTGCTGACACAATGACAAATATGCCAAACGCAGACATTAGAATACCCACTACCTTTTGTTTTCCCGTTTTCACTTCATTTTGACTGTACTTTGCCATAGCAACAGCAGTTTCTCTTGTTTCTTTATCCATAGTCTCGCTTTCCCTTTCTCCTTGAACAATTTCAGGTATGCTCACATCATAAAAAACAGCTATCTCGACCAGCATGCTAATATCTGGCATATTACTTCCAGTCTCCCAACGGGACACCGTCCTGCTGGATACATTCAGTACCTCCGCCAACTGTTCCTGCGTCAGTCCTTTTGCTTTCCGAAGTTCTTTCAGAAAGATACCAATTTTAATCTGGTCCATACAGATACCCTCCTTTCACTGTCAGCATAACGCCAATCTTATTATTTGAACACGACACAAAGCGAGAAATGCCGCATTTCTTTAATTAGACATAGCTGTCCTGCATACAAATTCAAGTTTTGCAAACTGTTATAGCAAGAGGAGGCGGAATGTCCCTCCAGACTCCATAATAACACATTGTTTTGTCTGTTGCGAAAGATTTTCAACTGCATGCGGATATTGCCGGGGACGCATGTCCCCGACGATCCGGAGGTGCAAGCTAAATTGGCACCAGCCTTGGCAAATACGCTTACGCTTCGATATGTGGCCGTAGGGGCGACCACTGGTCGTCCGGCGGCTGGCATCGGAGGACTTGTTTACATTCTCGGCAAATCCGAAGCCGGACAGCGGACGAGCGATGCTCGCCCCTACGATGGAAACCGGGGAGCGTGCGTATTCGCCGGTGTCTGTGAGAGTCTTCGGTGCCTGCTTCCGGACCGTCGGGGACGACGATCCCTACAAATTTACAAACGTTACAAACAAAAAACCGACCTATGGCTACTATCATAGGTCGGTTTAACTGTTTTATGGTGCAGCACTATGGCTCCCTTTAACTGTTAGACAAATTGAAATTAGGCTGTTAGTTCGAAATCTCGTCAGGGATTACAATTTTGTATGCACATTCATAACCTGCATACTCATATTTTTCTTCTGTTTCAATGTATTTGCCTTGGGATTGCACAGTGATCACCAAATAATATGTACCTTCGGCCAATGCTTCTAAAATTCCCTGTCTTGCATTATGATGAATTCTATTAAAATCACTGTTATAGATCGATAAATATAAGAACTCAACGCCTTCCCTATAATGGATTTCAAAATCATCACCATAGTTTATCTGTGGAATTTCATTATGTATATCGGGAAGCTTGTAAAATACACCCATCGCATCAGCGCTTAGCCAGCCACATCCGTCCCAGTTCATCGACCAGATAAAATTCTGATATGGTTTTGTTAATTCATCAGTAGATTGAACCAAAATCAAGGAGTCATCCACAATAACGGAATTAGTTTGCTCCGAGTTTGGAGCATCAGTATCTTGGATACTGGGGTCTATCGACTGCTCCTCTATAGGATTTGTTGTATCAATGGGAGTATCTAAGGTTTCATTTTTTATGTTTCCAGCGTTATTGCAGCCACTAAATGAAAGAACAAATGCTAATGCCAAAACTAATGCTATATGCCTTTTCATAATCGCTAACCCCCTTTTCTAATTTAGACGTAAAAACACCGATTTTGTTCCAATAAATTACACCCTTACGAACAGATAAATAAATGGAGCGGGCTTGCGCCCGCCCCAATGTTAGAATTTAATTTGCTTGTCGTAGAAGATAACCGCCTCTTGTTCTTTGTATCTTTCACTAAACTGCCTCGTTTCAAAGAATGTCATAAATAGTTTATCAACTGGGCAGGTGAATTTTACAAAATAGGCACTTCTTGCTTTTGATGATTGTTTTATATCAGCAAATTCCATTGCGGTAGCGGCTGATAATGTTGTAGAAATCAGAGTTTGCGGAGTTTCATAAAAATCAATCTCGCTTGACATTCCACGATAAAGCGGAATTTCTGTTATACCTTTCATTTTAAAAATACTTCTCACAAAGGCAATTCGTGCAATTACATAGTCTATACGTTTTTGCTTTGAACCATTACCCATAAAGGTTTCTTTTTTTCGGGTATAAGTGCCGTTGTATTCAATCAATCCCATTTCTGCCATAACAATTTTCATACCCTTTATCCACTCGCCCGAATATGGATTGAGTAGGTATTGTTCAGCAGTTTCCTTTTCCAGTTCATACAATCCGCTTTCCTGCAAATAGCTTTCCAAATCGCGAAATAACAATTCGATACCCTCTTTAGCATCAAAGTCGAATTGACTGTCTGCATGATAGAAAGCAGAGTGCCGAACAATCCACGCACATGCGATTTTCTCTTGTTCGACAATTGCCTTTTCAGTTGCGGCACGAGCAGAGGCGGATTTGGGAATGAAGAGTAATTTGTTCAGCTCTTGGCATCGTTCGGATACGCAAGAAACTTCCTCTTGCGAAAGTAGCGGACTCCCTTTTCGAAATTGATAACAATTAATTTGTTCAGCGGGGATTTCCCAGCATTTACCTGCATCTTCAAATGCCGTAATGCGCCAGATGAACATGGCGCTTTCTTTGTCATAATGTTCTATAAAACCTGGTGTTCGTCTGCCATCTAAAACGCGGCCCTCGTTGCCCACAACTAAATGAGCAAGTGTTCCATTATCAAAATTGTCGTCTGCTTCAAGTATAGTATGATGTTCGTGCATAATACACCTCTTATGGGAAACTTAAGATACTTCAATGGGCGGGTTTTCTCCCGCCCATTATATCACATTATGCTGTCTGTTGCGAGAGCTTTTCAAAGGAAAAACTATATAGCTGTGGCCTACGTCCAAATGAACTTCTGGAAACCTCTCCGACCTCGCTGAGGCTCGGCCACCTCCCCTAAAAGGGGAGGCTTTAAATTTCCACACGCTTCGTAGGGCACGTCGAGTCGTCGCGCCCTAGAAAAGCGGCGGGAGCAAGCCCCCGCCCTACGAAAAAAAGACCGCCGATTGGCGGTCTTTTTGAATTATTCAGATTAGTCCTGCTCCCAGTTGTGGTAAACGTTCTGGACGTCGTCGTTATCTTCGAACATATCGATCATCTTGGTCATGTTCTTGATATCATCCTCATTGGTGAGCTTGATGTAGCCGTTCTGGGGGATCATCTCAGCCTGAGCGGAGAGAAGCTTGTAGCCCTTGGCGGTGAGAGCCGCGGAAACAGCGGCGACATCGTCGGGAGTGGTGTAGACAGTGAAGGTCTCGCCCTCGGCCTCGAAGTCCTCGGCGCCGCAGTCAAGAGCTTCCATCATGACTTCGTCTTCATCCAGTTCCTCGTCCTCGTTATCGATGATGATAACGCCCTTGTTGTCAAAGCTCCAGCTGACGCAGCCGGTGGCGCCCAGATTTCCGCCGTACTTATCGAAAATGTGGCGAACTTCGGAAGCGGTGCGGTTGCGGTTGTCGCTCAGAGCGTCAACGATAACGGCAACGCCGCAGGGACCGTAGCCCTCGTAAACGACCTTCTCGAAGTTATCGGTGCTGCCAGCGCCGAGGGCCTTGTCGATGGTGCGCTTGATGTTGTCGTTAGGCATGTTGGCTGCCTTTGCCTTTGCAATAACGGTTGCAAGGCGGGAGTTATTGTTGGGATCGCCGCTGCCGCCCTCTTTGACGGCAACTATCATTTCACGGGCGATCTTGGTAAAGGCCTGTGCGCGCTTGGCGTCAGCAGCGCCCTTGGTTTTCTGTATATTGTGCCATTTGGAATGTCCAGACATATATTAACAGCCCCTTGTTATAATTTTTATCCATGGTATTTTAGCACAATTGCCCGTCCTTGGCAATAGCAAAAAGCAAAAACAGAGAGCCTCCCTGAAAAAGAGACTCCCTGTTTTGTCATATTCAGTTGGTTTTCGGTATCAAAATCAGCTTGCCTACTGCCTCCGACGGCTCCTCAATGCAGTTCGCCGAGAGTATGGCCTCAACACAGGAGCAGTTTTCCCTGGCAATATTCCAAAGCTCATCCTCGCCCCGAAGGCGAAGCAGCACCAAGGAGGGCAATGCGGAGTTATCAAGAGGCTTTTCGGTGTCATAGCTGATACTCTCCACATAGTCCAGTTTTATCTCACTTCCGGAGAGTATTTCTGCCGCGGCCTCCAGGCGAAGCTCAATGCCACCCGGCAGAGGCAGCATAGCCCAGTCCGTTATCTCTGCACTTTTCACCATATATTCTCCCCCTGTGTCACCCAGACGGAAGGACACTTCCCCGCTGCGTCTTTCGCACCAGAGTCCATCCGGTCCTGAGCAAAGGGCAGAGAGATTAAAGGACAGAAGCATTTTCCCCTGCTCAAAAGAGGGCTTTCCCGGATAAACATGGGAATAGAGCACCTCGCGTACCGCCCGTGGAGTTTCATAAAGCTGTCTGAGGCTTTCCCGGCTCCGGGCCTCGCCGCTGAGCTTCTCAAGGGAAAGGCAGCCCCGCTTGGTCTCCAGCTCATAACAATTGCTGTAGACCTCATCCACGAATTCAAGGCTCACATCCTCACGGCAGATAAGCTGGGCAACCATATGGTATTCAAGGCCTATGCGCCCCTCATTTTCCTGAGAAATGCTGCAATATGCCCCACTGGGAGTGAGCCATACAAGACTGGCTCCCACTGCCTGTTCCCGGCCAAGCTCAACTATCTGGGAAAACTCGGTGACAGGCTCTATGTGGCAGAGCTCACCCTCGCCTCCGAGAAACACAAGGCGGCTTTTTACCCGCCCCTTTATTATCAGCTTTGTTCCAACAGCTCTGGCATCCTCGACCACGCTCTCAAGCCCCAGACACAGAACATTTCCTGCCCCCTCGGCCGCAGGAGGCAGGCTTACCTCATCGGTGAGGGCAAAGGTTTTTTCCGCAACAGCACTGATAAAGCTCACATCACGGCTTTTTATGCGGCTTCGAATAAACTCCCCGTCCTCCACCTTCTTCGTGCAGGATATTGCCCCACGCTCATAAATGCTTATCTCCGCAGCCAGCTCTACCCGGAGAAGAATTTTTCTGGGATTGAGAGCTCTCGCCTCCACTGCCGTAAGGAATAGCCGCGCAAGAGCCTGGGAGGATTCCCCTATCCTCTCATCCTCCACAGAAAAAAACACCGGGACGCTGAGCTCAACGGACCAGAGACGCCCGTCCTCGCCCCTGTAAAGCACAGTTGCGGGCACCGCCGCCTCTATGCGAACTCTTCCGGGGCTCACGTCCTTGCTTCTTATAAGCACTCTGGCCCCGCTGAAAAGCACCTCGGCTATGTCCGGCTGGGTATCCGGCACCACAGCGTCCCGGCTTTCCTCCTTGCGCTGATGCAGGAAAAGGGCTCTATTAAAGCATTCATGCTCCGCGACTTTCAGCTTTGCCTCCATATTTACAGCTCCTTGCAGATATAGTTTTCACTGAATCATATGCAAGGCGAAGGACAAGTAGAACTCTGTACTGCTTTAAGTCTGCCCTCATCGCATACACTTAACCAGCTGCAGACCAAGAATTATCAGCACCACCCCAAGCATCAGCCACCAGAAGCCGGATGGCAGGACAAGGGCAAGGATAATCATCACCCCGAAAACTATCAGCAGCAGGCTCAAAGGGCCTAAAGGGCCTCTTGACTTTCCCCGCACAAAAAACACCACCCTTCCGCTATCATTCTATGCGGAAGGGTGGTGTAAGTTTAATGTAAAGCCTTATTTATTCTCCCACTCCTTATACTGGGCGGAGATCTCATAAAGGCGCTGGTAGCTCTTGTGGCGGGAGGAGTTTATCGCTCCCTCGCCCACAGCTTCCAGCACAGCGCAGCCCGGCTCCTTGAGATGGGCGCAGTCCTGAAAACGGCAAGAGCCGATGAAGGGTCGAAACTCGGGAAAATCGTGCTGAAGCTCCTGCTTCTTTATGGGCTTCATCTGGGTAAGATCGAAGCTGGCAAAGCCGGGGGTGTCGGCAATCATAGTACCCTCCCCTGCGTCAAAGAGCTCCACATGGCGGGTAGTGTGGCGGCCACGGCCAAGAGCTTCGCTGACCTCGCCAACGCTCACATTGTAGCCGGGGGCTATCACGTTGAGAAGACTGCTTTTGCCAACGCCGGAGTTTCCCGCAAAGGCCACGGTCTTGCCCCTAATAAGCTCACGAAGCTCAGCCACTCCCTCGCCGGTGACGGCGCTGGTGCGGATAACGGGATAGCCGGTGGAGGAGAATATCTCAAAAAGCTCGTCCCCGGGGTCAAGGTCGCACTTATTCACGCAGATAATGCAGCCGCAGCCGGCATGCTCCGCGATAACAGCCACGCGGTCCACAAGGAAGGGGTCTGTGACAGGGTTCACATTGGCACACATAAGCACCAGATAGTCCACGTTGGCAACGGCGGGACGGATAAAGAGATTTTTTCTGGGCTCGATGGCCTGAACAAATCCCTTGCCGTCAGCAGTGAGGTCAAAGCTGACGATGTCTCCCACCAGAGGGGAAACGCCGTCCAGGCGGAACTTGCCTCTGGCCCTGCAGGCGGTGACGCCATCTTCGGTTTTCACATAGTAAAAACCGCTGAGAGCCTTAATAATCAGTCCTTTGGGCATTTTCAGCCTCCGTTTTCGCCGGTCTCTTCGGTCTCCTCTTCAGGGACCTCCTTGGGGCCGTTGGAAACCTGCAGATATACCTTGTCATGCTCGTTAACGGTGGTATAGGCGGGGACACTCTGCCAGATAACGGTGCCTGCGGGCTGGTCGTCATCCACATAGGAGATACTGCCCACAACAAGCTTGCAGCTCTCAATCTTGCTCACGGCGCCCTGGCTGGTAAGGCCCACCAGATTGGGCATCTGGAGTGTCTTCACATCGGGACCCATGGAGATGGTTATATAAACCTTGCTGCCCACAGGCAGGCTGTCTCCTGCCTCGGGGCTTGTGGAGATAACATAGTCCTCGGTGATGTCGGCGCTGAGTTCATAAACCACCTCGGGAGTGAGGCCTATTTTCTGCACTTCGAGAACAGCCTCTCTGTATTCCTTGTTCACAACGTCCGGCACCTTGAGCATCTGCATGCCTGCGGCAACCACAAGCTCAACCTCTATACCTTCGCTTCCCAGCATTATGCTTTTACCGGAATCGGGACTCTGGCCGATAATTTCACCTTCCTCCTCGCCGGAGTTAACATCATAGGTGGGAACAAAGACAAAGATATTCTGGAATTCCTTGTTGTTGATTATCTCCTCATAGGTGCTGCCCACAAAGTTGGGTATGGTGACACGCTCAGGCTCGGAGAAAAGATCCTTGAGCCAGTAGTTCCAAAGCCAGCCGAAAAGGGCGAGAGCAACCGCAAGGACAATGCCTATGCCCAGAAGAGTGCTGACGGTGTTGGCCCGTCTGCGGCGGCGGGCATAGCTCTCCCGGCTCATTTCTCCACTGCGGCGCAGGGGAGCCACGTTTTCGGGTACAGGCAGCTTGCCTCTGGAGACAGCAGTCTCCTCAGGCTCTGTCTCAGCTTCCTTCACAGGGAGGATGCTGCTTGTGTTGGAAAGGCGGAATTCGTTGAGGTCCTTCAAAAGCTCGTCTGCGCTCTGGTAACGCTGGTTTACATCTCCGTTCATGGCCTTCAGGGTAATGGCCTCAAGCTCGGGAGGAATATCGGGATTTATCTCCCTCAGGCCTTTGGGCACGGAAGAAACGTGCTGCAAAGCAACAGCCTCGGCGCTCTCCCCGGTATAGGGCAGGCAGCCGGTGAGCATCTCATACATCACAACGCCAAGAGAATAGATGTCGCTGCGGGCGTCAACGCTCTGGCCTCTGGCCTGCTCGGGGGAGATATAGTGGACGCTGCCCACGGCGGTATCCTCCGGAGCATGGGCGTTTTCCAGGTGGGCAATACCGAAGTCCGCAACCTTCACGGCGCCGTCCATAGCGATCATGATATTCTGGGGCTTAATATCCCGGTGGACTATGCCCTTGGAATGGGCATGGCTCAGGGCCTTGGCTATCTGGGTGGCAAAATGCACGCTCTCCTTGTGGCCAAGAGCGCCTTTGGTCTTCATATAGATTTTGAGAGTAACACCCTCAATGAGCTCCATAACTATATAGTCCATGTCCGGGGTGCGGCTGACATCATAGATAGATACTATATTGGGGTGGGAAAGCATGGCAACAGCCTGGGCTTCCTTCTTAAAATTATCTCTGAAGCCCTCGTCATGGGCCATATCCTCACGGAGCATTTTTATAGCGACATAACGGTTGAGAAGATGGCAGCGGGCCTTGAACACATAGGCCATGCCGCCCTTTCCTATAACCTGCTGGATCTCATAGCGGTTATCCAGCTTCATGCCGAGGTATTTATTTCCGTTTTCATCCATTACCAATACCTCCTTAAAGTTGGGCAATAAACACTGTCACATTGTCCGGCGCGCCACGCTCAAGGGCAAGGCGCAGCATGGCATCAGCCGAAGGGCTTAGCTCATCGCTTGCTGCGGAGAGGGACAGTATTTCCCCGTTGGAGAGCACATTGCTCAATCCATCCGAGCAGAGAAGAATTCTCGATCCGCTCTCGGGGGTGAAATCAAAAATGTCACACTTTACGGAGGCTTCAACTCCGATAGCGCGGGTTATTATGTTCTTTTGGGGGTGGCGTGCGGCCTCATCCCAGCTCAGCTCCCCTTTGGCCACAAGCTCCTCCACAAGGGAGTGGTCGCGGCTTATCTGCCTTATCTCGCCGTCACTGATGAGATAAGCCCGGCTGTCGCCCACATTGGCCACAAGGCAGCGGCCTTTGTTTATAAGCAGTCCAACAAGGGTGCAGCCCATACCCATACAGCTGAAATCCGTGAAAGAGCGGTCATAAACCTTTATGTTGGCATAGTTCACAGCTTCACGCAGCAGGCTTTTCATCTCCGCCGGTGAAGAATCAGGGGTGAAAAGGCCGCCTGCATGGAGCATGAAGGCCTCAACTGCCATGGCGCTGGCTATGGAGCCGGACTGAGCGCCGCCCATACCGTCGCAGAGCACGGCACAAAGTGTCTCATCCCCGTCCAGAAAGCGGAAAGCGTCCTGATTTTCCTTGCGGACGGCTCCCTTATCTGTTATTCCGTAGGCTTTCAATTTCTACTCTTCACCTCTCGTCCGGGCCTTCTCCCGCTTCCGGCGAAGCTGTCCGCAGGAGGCATCAACATCTCCGCCCAGCTTGCGGCGGATGGTATAGTTTGCCCCTTTGGACTCAAGGATGCGGCAGAAGGTTTTCAGATTCTCTTTCTTCGTAGGTGCAAATTCCCTTTCCTCCACATGGTTGAGAGGTATGAGATTTATATGAGCGCCGATTTTCACAGCGATCTGTGCCAGTTTTTCAGCCTGTTCCGGTGAATCGTTAACTCCGTCAATCATGGAATATTCAAAGCTTATACGGCGGCCTGTGCGGTCAAAATAACGCTTGCAGGCTTTTATAAGCTCCTCCACTCCGCAATATCTGTTTGCGGGCATAAGACGGGAGCGAGTCTCATCGTCAGGGGCGTGGAGGCTCACCGCAAGTGTTATCTGCAGATCCTCCTTTGCAAGCTTATCCATTCCATCTATGATTCCGCAGGTGGAGAGGGAGATATGGCGCATGCCGATATTCAGCCCCTCAGGGTGATTTACAAGGCGCAGGAATTTAATAACGTTATCATAGTTATCAAGAGGCTCGCCGATACCCATTATCACTATATTGCTTATCCTCTCGCCGCTGTCCAGTTGGGAGAAGAGCACCTCGTCCAGCATTTCTGAGGGGGTGAGGTTTCTCACAAGTCCGCCTATGGTGGAAGCGCAGAAGGCGCAGCCCTGACGGCAGCCAACCTGAGAGGAAATGCACACGGTGTTGCCATGGTCATAGCGCATCAAAACGGTCTCAATGGCATTGCCGTCCCGAAGCTCCCAGAGATATTTAATAGTACCGTCAATGGCACTGACCTGCTTATTAAGCAGCTTCAGAGAGTTTATATAGCCCTCCCCGGAGAGCTTTTCTCCAAGAGACTTAGGAATATTGCTCATTTCCTCGAAGCTTTTAGCCCCCTTGGAAAACCAGGAAAAAAGCTGCTTTGCTCTGAATTTCGGCTGGCCCAGGCTTTTGAGGTATTCCTCAAGCTCAGCGGGCAGCATGGATTTTAAGTCTGTCATTTTATTCTCCTGAGTTTGGCAATAAAAAATCCGTCTGTGCCATGGCGATGGGGCCAAAGCTGCATTTTGCCCTCATGGGACTCTCCCACACCCGGGAGATTAAAATCCTCCAGGGCAAAATCGGGTTTTCCCTTAATGAAAGCGTCCACCACGGCGCCGTTTTCCTCCGGGCGCACAGTACAGGTGGAGTAAAGTATCCGTCCGCCGGGAGAAACATAGCGGGAAACATTTTTAAGTATGTCAAGCTGTATACCGGGCAGAGCATCAAAGTCTGCGGTATTCTTATATCTGATATCGGGCTTTTTGCGGATGACACCCAGACCTGAGCAGGGTACGTCGGCTATTACAAGGTCAAAGGCCTCTTCAAATTCCGGGATAAACACCCTGCCGTCGGCAGCGCGGGTGGAAATACTTGCAAGTCCAAGTCTTTGGGCGCTCTCGCGGATACGCTTGAGTTTATTTTCATGTATGTCGCAGGAAACTATATCAGCCTCTCCGCCGCTCAGTATGGCAGCGGCAAAGCTCTTGCCTCCTGGGGCGGAGCACACATCCAGTATCTTCTCCCCTGCCTTGGGCTGGGCGGCCATAACGGACATACAAGCGGCACAGTCCTGAACATAGAAATTCCCGTTTCCGAAACCGGGCAAAGCGGTAACCGCTCCGGAATCGCCGAGAACAATGCTGTTGGAAAGATAGGGATGGGCCTCGGCCTTGATTCCACTTTCCACAAAGGCTTCCAAAAGGCTGTCCCTTCCGATTTTCAGGGTATTTGTCTGGATAGAGATAGGCACTTCCCCATTATGGCAGGCAAGAAGCTCTTCTGCCTCCTTTTCTCCAAGAAGAGAGATGAAATACTCCACGAGGGCAAGGGGGTGGCTGTATTTCAGGGAAAGGGTCTCTGCCCCAGTCTTGCCCTTGGGCTCAAGAAGAGTGGCCTTATTGGCGCTTATCTTTCTCAGCACAGCATTCACAAGTCCGCTGGCGCGACTGTAGCCCAGCTTTTTTGTGAGCTTCACGCCCTCGTTCACGGCGGCTGAGACCGGAATGCGGTCCATAAAAAGAAGCTGATAGGCGGAAATGCGCAGAATATCAAGCACCTTGGGCTCCAGCTTATTCACTTTTACAGAGGAGAAGGCGGCAATGGAATGGTCCAGAAGGAGCTTATGCTGCATCACGCCGTAGCATATGGCGGTGCAGAGGCCTCTGTCCCGTCCGTCCAGCTGCGCAGAGTCCATAACAGAACCCAGAACAGCGTCGGACCAGGCCTCCGCCCTTCTGCATTTTTCAAGAAAAGTCAGTGCCGCAAGTCTTGCATCGGGCATTTTACACCTTTATGGGATGACCGAGAAGGTAATCCGCTGCTTTCATACGTTTTTTTCCGGGAGCCTGAAGCTCGGTTATAAGAAGGGTCTTGCCCTCGCCGCAGGCTATTTCAATACCCGCTTTTCCGGCAGATACTATGCTGCCGGGAGCTTTGCCAGTGGTATTACTGGTATATTCGCAATCGAAGGCTTTGAAGGCCTTGTCCTCAATCTCAAAGGTAGCGGTGGGCCAGGGCTGCAGGCCGTATATCCACTTGCTTATCTCTCTGGGAGAGCGATTCCAGTCTATGGGGCTGTAGCTCTTGTCAAGCTGCTTGGTAAAGGTGGCCTTACTGTGATCCTGGGGCATACGGGGTGCCTCTCCCTTTTCCACTGCCTGCAAGGTTCTATGGAGAAGCTCTGCACCCATGACCATAAGGCGGTCAAAAAGTTCTCCGGATGTCTCCTTCTCCCCTATTTCCGTCTCCTGGGAAAAGATAATGTCGCCGGTGTCCATCTCGCTTGCCATGAACTGAGTGCTGACGCCTGTAGTTTTATCTCCGTTCAGAACAGCCCACTGGATAGGAGCGCTTCCTCTGTAGGCGGGAAGAAGAGAGCCGTGGACATTTATGCAGCCAAGAGGAGGCACTGCCAGCATATCATCGGGCAGCAGTCTGCCATAGGCCACAACGGCGGCCACATCGGGCTTGAGGGAGCGAAGCATCTCGAGAGCAGTTCCGTCCCGCATTTTCTCAGGCTGGAAAACGGGAATGCCCGCTGCCACAGCCACTTCCTTAACGGGAGAAAAGCTGAGGTTCATACCTCTGCCTTTGGGTTTATCGGGCTGGGTGAAAACGCCAACCACATCATAGCCCTCATCTATAAGCTTTTTCAGGGACTCCGCAGCAAAGTCCGGAGTGCCCATGAATACTACGCGCATATTATTCCTCTTCTCCTTCTTCGCCTGCATAAAAGGAATTCAGCTCCTCATTGCTGAGAATCTTCTCTGCAATATCAACAAAGAGGCGGCCTTCAAGATGGTCAAGCTCATGGCAGAAGCAGCGGGCGGTAAGGCCGGTGCCCTCTACCTCGAAAAACTCGCCGAAGCGGTCCTGAGCACGTACCTTCACATAGTCGGGACGACTTACAAGACCGAAAACGCCGGGGACGCTGAGGCAGCCCTCGGGGCCGGTCTGCTCGCCGGAACGCTCTATAATCTCAGGGTTTATAAGCTCGATAACGTATTCGTGCTCGCCCTCGGGAACATTGGTTTCAAGAACCAGAACTGCTCTGCGCAGTATGCCCACCTGGGGAGCAGCAAGGCCGACGCCGCCGCTCTGGATAAGGGTGTCTCCCATGTCATCCAGCAGGGTATGAAGTCTTTCATCGAAATTAACAACGCTTCTGCAGCGCTTTTCAAGGCAGCGTTCGCCTTTTTCAACTATATTTCTAAGTGCCATATTTCTCTCCTCTTTCTATTAGCTATTACCCAAGGGGATTCATATCCGCATAAACGGACACCCCACGATATTCTCTTTGAGTGTTGCTGTGAATGAGTATTTTTGAAACGGCGGCGCGGACCTCCCTGTCAGGCTGGCAGCGAAGTATCAGCTTGTATCTGAACTTGCCTGCAACCTTCACAACAGGATAGGGCGCGGGGCCGAGAATATCCGTATTCAGTCTTGTGCCCAGGGCATGGTGCAAAAGCTTTTTTATGTCTCCGCAGCAACGAAGCACCTGGCTTTCGTCCCCTCCCGTCACGGTGATGGCTATTATCTGGGTAAAGGGCGGGCATTTCTGCACCCGGCGCAGGTCTATCTCCTCCCGGAAAAAGCCTTCATAGTCCTGCTTTGCGGCGAAGCGTATCACCTGGTTTTCCGGTGTAAAGGTCTGGATAATTGCCCTGCCCGGTCTTTTTGCTCTGCCGGACCTGCCCACCACCTGAGTAATAAGTGAAAAGGTCCTCTCCGCCGCCCGGTAGTCTCCGCAGTAGAGGCTTTGGTCGGCGCTGAGAACTCCCACAAGGGTTACGTCCTCGAAGTTCAGACCCTTTGTCACCATCTGGGTTCCTATCATAATAGGAATGTGCTCCTCCCTGAAACGGCTCAGGAGTGCGTCGTGACTGCCCGCTTCCATAACGGTGTCCGTATCCACTCTGAGGGTCTCCACATCCGGGAAAAGTTCCCTGAGCTGCTCTTCAATGCGCTCCGTGCCGTCCCCGGTGAAGCGAAGCTCTCCTCCGCAGTCCGGGCAAATGGTGGCCACACGCTGGGAAAAGCCGCAGTAATGGCACTGCAGCCGTCTTACGCCCGCGTGGTAGGTGAGGCTCACAGAGCAGTGGGGACACTTATAAATGTAACCACAGTCGCCGCAGGTTATAAGCTTGCTTGTGCCCCGGCGGTTTATGAAAAGTATGCTCTGCTCTCCGTTATCAATGTTCTTTTGCAGCTCCTCACGGAGAAAGGAGCTTATGCTTTTGTCGTTGCCACGTCTCAGCTCCCGCTTCAGATCCACTATCTCCACCTGAGGCAAGGCCATACGGTTATAACGCTTGGGCAGGCTGAAGAAGGAATACTGTCCGCACTGGGCGGCGTGCATGGAGCATATATCAGGAGTGGCGCTGCCCAGAAGGAGCAAAGATCCGTCCTTATGGCAGCGGAATTTTGCCACGTCTCTCGCGTGGTAGCGGGGAGCGGACTCGGACTTATAGGTGTCCTCCTGCTCCTCGTCGATGATAATAAGGCCGAGATTTTCAGCGGGTGCAAACACTGCGCTTCGTGTGCCTATTATAAGTCTTGCCTCTCCCCTTTTCACCCGCTTCCACTCATCGTAGCGCTCTGCCACGGAGAGAGAGGAGTGCAAAACGGCGATGTTCTCGCCGAAATGGGAGGAAAAGGTCTCAAGCATCTGGGGTGTCAGGGCTATCTCGGGCACAAGCAGTATCACTGCCCTGCCGCTTTGCAGCACGGAGTGGATGAGCCGGATATACACGGAGGTCTTGCCGCTGCCCGTTACGCCGAAGAGCAGCGCCGCTGCGCCCTCGCCCTTGCGGCAAAGCTCCCAAAGGCCCTCATAGGCCTTTGACTGGTCGGAGTCCAGTTCCGGGAGAGGACGGACTTTACCCTGTTTGAAGACAGGACGGCGAAAGCTCTCCTTATGGAAGAACTCCAGCACCCCGGCCTCCACAAGGCTTTTTATGCTTTGGCGGGATGCTCCGGTGAGAGTTCTCACCTCGGCGGTCTCGCCCTCGTAAACAGCGGAGAGCAGGCTGAGTACCGCTGCCTGCTGGGGAGCCTTTTTCTGTTTTTGCCGGGCAAGCTCATAGGCCTCCTCGCCGCTGACGCAAAGGCGGACATATTCCGTCATCTTGTCTCTGGCTTTTCGCTTTCCGTCCCCGGAAAACCAAAGTCCGGCGGGCAAAATTGCCCGGACAGCCTCATAAACCGTGCAGAAAAAGCGCTCACGCATCCAAAAGGCCAGCTCAAGCTGGTCTCTGGTGAGCACTGGCTCTTCGTCCAGCAGAGAAATTATAGCCTTGGGGCTTTCATAGTCTGCCTTGTCGCTGACGGAGAGAACTATGCCCTCCGCCTTGCGGTTGCCCCTTGAAAAGGGTACATGGACCCGCATACCGGGTCTGATAGTTTCACTGAAGGGGGCGGGGACGAGATAGTCATAGGGCCTGTCCAGCCAATATGTAAGCTCGGAAACTGCTATCTTGGCGTATTTCTGGCCCATTTTCTCCCCTCCCCGAAATTATTGTTTCTTACTTATTCCTCGGTATTCTCTTTGGGAACCATGCTGATCTTGCCGGCATAGATCTCGTTGATGGCGATGGAAACGGCCTTCTCATCAAAGGGCTCGCCCTTTTCCTCGGCCTCGGCAGAGATCTCTCTTGCGCGCATGGCCACAACGTTAACAAGCTGGTAACGGCTGCCGACCTTCTCGGTCAGTTCTGCAACAGGGGGATAAAGCATCATGTCAGTAATTCTCCTTATATTTTCATTTATTATTTTTGATTATTTCTGCGACCTGCTGCACGCAAAGTGCAAGGTCGTCATTAACCACCTGATAGTCAAAGCGATCGGCAAGACCGCACTCGGTGCGGGCTATCTCCAGACGCTTTTTAATCTTCTCCATACTGTCCTTTCCACGAAGGATAAGACGTTTCTCAAGTTCCTCGAAAGAAGGAGGCAGCAGGAAAATACTGAGGGTATCGGGACGCTTCTCTTTCACCTGGAAAGCACCCTGAACCTCAATGTCCAGAAGAACATCGTAGCCGTCTTCAAGCATTGTATCTACAGGATTCTGGGGTGTGCCGTAACAGGCCTCAGCATAGATTGCATGCTCAAGAAATGCATTCTCCTCCACCATTTCCATGAAACGCTCACGTGTGACAAAGAAATAGTCCTTACCGTCCACTTCACCCTCTCTGGGATTTCTTGTGGTTGCGGAGACAGAAAAGCGGAACTTGGAGTTGCCTTCCATAAGCGCCTTAACAACAGTGCCTTTTCCACAGCCTGAAGGAGCTGCGATAATAATGAGCTTTCCTTTATTCATCTTCCTCTTCCTCCACACTGAGCTCAGCCTCTGCCTTGCCAGCCATACGTCCGGCAACAGTCTCGGGCTGGATGGCAGAGAGGATGACATGGCCGCTGTCCATAACTATCACCGCTCTGGTGCGGCGTCCGTAAGTAGCATCAATAAGCTGGCCACGGTCACGAACATCCTGAATAATGCGCTTAATGGGCGCGGATTCAGGTCCGACAATGGCAACAAGACGATTGGCGGAAACCATGTTTCCGAAACCGATGTTGATTAGCTTCATCTTTCCTCTTCCTTTACTCTATGTTCTGTATCTGCTCGCGGATCTTCTCTATCTCGCTCTTGAGCTCGATGACAATCTTGGCAATGTCGCTGTTGTTGCACTTGGAGCCTATGGTATTGCTCTCACGGTTGAACTCCTGAATGAGGAAGTCCATCTTTCTGCCGATGGGTGAGCCGGCGGAGAGCATTCCCCGCATCTGGGCAATATGGCTGCGAAGGCGGACAGTCTCCTCATCCACAGCAACCTTGTCGGCAAAGATAGCAGCCTCGGAGAGTATGCGCTGCTCGTCGATGGTTGTGGACTCCAGAATTTCGCTCATCTTCTTCCAGAGCTTTTCCCGATATTCCGCAACCGTCTCGGGGGAGCGCTCTTCAACAGCGGAGACATAGTTTTCTATGGTGACAAGGCGCTCTTCCACATCGGCGCGGAGCTTTGCTCCCTCCCGGGAGCGCATGGTGTCAAACTCCATGAGAGCCTCTTCGCATATTGCTGTGATACCGGCAGAGAGAAGTTCCTTATCCGCTTCCTTTTTTTCAACGGAGAGAACGTCCGCCATACGGGCGACAGCAAGGGCGCTGAGTTCATCGGGCAGGGCGCATATCTCGGCGATATGCTTTATTGCCTGAGCATAGCCCTTTGCAAGGGGCTCGTTCACAGTGACCACTACGCTGTCGTCCCCGGCATTGGAAACGCTGACGAAAACGTCCACCTTTCCCCGGGAAATATGCTTCTGGACGCAGGCCTTTATGGCCTCCTCAGCAAACAGGAAGCTGCGGGGCAGCCTCACAGAGGTATCCAGATAGCGGTTATTCACGCTTTTGAGCTCGATGGTAATATCAAAGCCCTCGCAGCAGCCTTTCGCGCTGCCATAGCCTGTCATGCTTTTTATCATGTTTTCTCCCATTTTTCTTATTCCGCCTTTGTAATGCTTATATAGAGCTTGTATTCACCTATAGCTCCCACAGAGGTAGTACCGTCCACATATACCTTAACAGGTACGGAGAATATGCCGGTTGCCGTGCCGTATTCCGTGAGGTCTGCAACTGCCCGGACATTTTCAGCGTTGACAGCGGCAAGAGCGTCCGCGCTGCCACGGATGGTGACATTATTGAGGGAGGTATCCATTATTTCCGCAGCATAGCCTTCGGTGAGGTTTATGAAGCTCAGATTCTCCAGAGGGATATTTACACGTTTGGTCTCAAGTCCCACCACCTCAATGGTGACGGTAACTTCACGAAGATTTCCTATTATCTCCGTATCATTGGGGATAACGATGGTATAGGTCTGTGTGTAGCTGCCATCTACTTTGCTGAGGTCGATGGTATCAAGAAGGATGCTGTTCACGCCCTCAAGTACCTCGGCATCGCCGGAAAGGGTTATCTTTGAGGCGGGTTCTATCTTCTTGACGATGTTCTCATCCCCTGCCCCCGCACCGGGAACGGTGGCTATAACAAGGTCCACTTCCTTGATGGCGATAACAGGCAGGGTCACCTCAACGGTGTCCCGCTCAAGAGTTATGGAATCGTCATCAATTATGTTATTTTCCTTGTCCCTGAGAACGAAGGTGCTGTCGAAGCTGAGGGTGCTGTCCACATCGTCGCGGCTGACCTCTATCCAGGCATGGTCCACCTTGTTTATCACAGTTTCGGGGCCGGAAATCTTCACGGTGCCGGGATTGAACTCAAGGGGCTCTGCGGAAAAGCCCTCGGCGGTGGAGCCGTTATTGATGCCCTTCACATCGATAGTCTGGGTGCTCAGCTTGTCCACATAGAAATTAACTGCGGTGGGGCTTGTAACCGTTGCGGTCAGGTCACTGGAATTGAAAGCGCTTGAAAAGGTTACTTTCGGCGGCAGAGAATAGTTGCCGGTCTTGCTTATGGTACTGAGATCGATGACAGCGGTAATGTCCGCAGCGGAAAGTCTTGCCAGCACACGGGGTGCTCCGCTGACAGTGACCCTTATATTCCTGGTATCAAGATTTGTGATGATAAGACCGCGGCTGTCGCGCATGGCGTCTTCCCCCTCGAGGACCACCTTTACGGGGGTATAGGTCACCTCGTCCACCTCGCCCTCAAGATTGGTCACATAGACCCAAAGAAGGACTGAGCAGAAGATGGCCAGTATCACAAGAGCTATCTTGTTTTTATTGGGTTGAATCTTTCTGATTTTTTCAGCCATTTTTCTTCCCCCTGAGTTTATCCAGCAGGCTCTTCTTCCCCTGGCCCTCTACATCGGGCACAAGCTCCTTGCGGAGCAGGGTTTCAACGGTTTCGGTGCTGAGATGGCGCTTGAGCATTCCGTCAACAGCCACAGAGATGGCTCCCGTTTCCTCGGAAACTATCACAGCCACAGCGTCGCTGCGCTCGCTGACACCTATGCCGGCGCGGTGGCGCATACCGAGATCTCGGCTGAGATTCATGTTGGCGCTCATGGGCAGCATGCATCCGGCGGCAGCTATTCTGCCGTTTTTGATAATAACAGCGCCGTCATGAAGGGGAGCCTTAACAAAGAAGATGTTCTTCATAAGCTCGGCAGTAACGTCGGCGTTCAGCAGGGTTCCGGTGCTGATGGGCTCTGCCAGCTGATTGTCCCGCTCGAATATGATCAGGGCGCCGGTGCGGGTGCGGGAAAGGTCAGCACAGGCCAGAACGGTCTGCATAATGGCACTTTCCACGTTCATGGACTTGTATTCGCCGCCGAAGAGTCCGGTAATGCGGCTTGAGCCCACCTTCTCAAGGAAGCGCCTCAGCTCCGGATGGAAGATGATGACAAGGGCTATGAGTCCAAGCTCAACGATGTTGCGCAGCAGCCAGTTTATCATTGTGAGGTGCAGCACTCCGGAAAGCCAGAGCACCACCAGAAGCACAACAAGGCCCTTGGCAACAGGCATAAGATTTGTCTTTCTGATAACGCCTATAAGCTTGTATATCAGAAAGGCTACTATAACGATATCCACAATGTCCGCAACGCTGATAAGCTTTATGTAGTTTACAGCGTTGGACAAAAATTCAGTTAAGGTGCTCATAGCCCCTCCTTGTTTCTTATGTTCTATGGGTATATTCCCGCCAGAATATATATTGACACACTATTATAATATATTTTTACCGTAATGGCAAACAAAGAATGCTGAAATCTAGGCTTTTTTTAAAATATTTTCAAGGACGTGGGAGGCCGTGCGGGCTTGTGCGGCAGAGATAAAGGGAGAAAAACTGAATCTGACGGTACCCGTGGCTATACTGTCTCCACTCTCGTGGGCCGCCGGCGCACAGTGAAGTCCCGCTCTCACCCCAATGCCCTCATGGGCCAGTTTCTCCGAGAGTGTCTCACAGCTCATGTTCGCGGGGATAAGGGAAATTAGACCGGACTGCAGGCAATGCTCTTCGCAGTAAAAAAGCTTCATATCCTCTCTGCTTCGCAGTGTCAAGGCGAAAATTTCCAGAAGCCGCCTTTCATGGCGGCGGATATTATCCGCTCCCCTTTCCATAACGAACTTCACACCCTCGTTCAAAGCCGCTATCCCTGCCGTATTATGGGTGCCGGCCTCAAGACGGTCCGGAAGATAGTCAGGCATAAGGGGCAGAAGACTGTCTGTCCCGCTCCCACCATATAACAGCGGCTTTGCTTCATTTTTGCATATAAGCACCCCTGTTCCCTGAGGTCCCATAAGGCCCTTGTGGCCGGGAAAGGCCATAAAGTCCGCACCCATTGCCGAGAAGTCAACATCCATCGCTCCTGCCGACTGGGAGGCATCCACTATAAATATCCTGCCATATTTCCTGCAAAGACTGCCAAGGGCATAGACAGGCAGAATATATCCAAATACGTTGGAGACATGGGTGCATACCACAACTTCCGCCCATGGAATCAGCCGCTCGGCCTCCCGGAGAAATTCTTCAGGCTGAAAAAGTCTTCCCTTAATCACCCTGATGTCAGCACCAAGTGCTCTGAGAGGGCGCATTACGCTGTTATGCTCATAGCCGGAGACGACAACGCGTGTCCCCTTCTTCACCACAGAGTTTATGGCTATATTAAGGGCATGGGTGGCATTGAAGGTGAAAACCACGTTCTCCACCTTCAATGCATTGAAAAGCCGGGCCAGATTTTCACGGCAGTCATAAACGGCGGATGCAGCCCTTTGAGCCCATGGATGGGAGCCCCGCCCGGGACTTGACATTGTAAGCATGGCTTCTATCATCGCTCTTTTAACGCCGGGCGGCTTCAAAATACTTGTGGCAGCTGAGTCAAGATATATCACAGTTCCACCTCCCGCGCTCCGTTCCCCGGCCCCTGTCTGTATACCCGGCCCATTCTTATACCCGCACCACGCAGTATCTCCATAGCTCTGTGTCCGTTTTTTCTGGCTACCCGCACCCCGTAGCTGCAGCCTTCCGGTGTCATGCCCTGGGGAGCCTTGGCAATGTATGCGGGAATTCCCGCCCGCTCCAAAAGCCTCAGGGCTCGCTGGGCATAGGTGACAGAGCGGCACATGATGATATAGTTCTCCATATTTTTACCCCTCCCGGCAAACAAAGCATGAGCACTTCACTTGAAGTGCTCATGCTTTGGTATAAGTCTATATCATACTATGCGCGGCAGAAAGCAATGTTCAGCGCAGCTCCTCCAAAAGCACAACTGCGTGAGCGGCGATGCCGAGGCCCTCTCCGGTGAAGCCCAGATGCTCCTCGGTGGTGGCTTTGATACTCACCCGGGAAAGCTCTATTTTCAGGCAGCGGGCTATATTCTCCCGCATCTCAGGGATGTAGGGGGAAAGCTTGGGGCGCTGGGCAATAACAGTGCAATCAAGATTGCCTACAGCAAACCCCTTTTCGTCTATAAGCCGGTTCACCTGCTCAAGAAGCAGCATACTGTCCGCCCCCTTATAGGCGGGGTCGCTGTCGGGAAAGATTTTGCCAATGTCCCCAAGGGCCAGAGCTCCCAGCATGGCATCCATGAGAGCATGGACAAGAACGTCGGCATCCGAATGGCCCAAAAGGCCCTTTTCATAGGCTATGTCAACGCCGCCCAGAATCAGCTTTCTGTCTTCAGTGAGGCGGTGAACGTCATAACCGTGACCTATGCGCATCACAGTACCTCCCTTCTTTCGGCTATGGACTCAGCCAGAGGAATATCCAAAGGCGTGGTAATCTTTATGTTGTCCTCGCTGCCCTTGCATATCCGCACCTTCACACCCATGGCCTCAACAGCGGCGCAGTCGTCGGTGTATGTCTTCCCGTCACGAACAGCGGCGGTAAGAGCAGCCTTGATAATATCCGCATCGAAGGCCTGGGGGGTCTGGACAGCGTAGGTATCCTCCCTCTTGGGAGTGAGCACCGCTATGCCCTTTTCAGCCACTCTTATGGTGTCCTTCACCGGGATAACGGGGCAGGCGGCGTAATACAGCACAGCCTGATGAACGCACTCGGCAATAATCTCGTGACTGACAAAAGGCCGGGCGGCGTCATGTATGCATATCACCCTTGCACGCTTGTCCGCCTCGCTGACTCCTGAGAGAGCGGACTCGGTGCGGGTTGAGCCACCGATAACCACCTTAGTCAGCTTTTTTACCCCTGCGTTCCGGGCAAGCTCAGCCATTTCTTCAAGACGGTCTGCTCTTGTGACAATGATTATCTCATCGATTGCGGGGCTTGAATCCAGAGCCTCAAGGGAGCGGCGCATAACGCTCTTAGCTTTCACCTCCAGAAGCAGCTTATCCTGCTGCATACGGGTGGAGGAGCCTGCAGCCACCACAATGGCGGTGCAGAATTTATGGCTCTTATTTCTAATGGAATCAGCCAAACGGCTCATAGTTATCTTCTCCTTCAAAGCTGGACGCACAGCCTTTTTCACCGGCTGTGCGCCCATAAGCAATATGACTTATGCCTCTCAGCCCATAGCCGCATAGAGACGCGCCTCCGCCTCCTCATAGGCTATGCTCTGGGCAATAACAAGCTCGGAAATAAAAATCTGCTTTGCGCTGTGGAGCATTTTCCGCTCCCCGGTGGACAGTCCCCGCTCATTATCCCTGTAAACAAGGCTCTTGATAACGGCGGCCACCTCCAGGAGATCGCCGCTTTTGATGCGCACCATATTCTCCCGGTAACGCTTGTTCCAGTTTGTGTTATCGGTGATCTCTATGCCGGGTATGGACAGCAGAATAGACTCCGCCCTCTCTGAATCAATGACCGGTCTGATGCCGATAACGGCGCAGGTCTCCGTGGGGATCATAACGGTCATATCACCAACGGGAATATGCATCATGTAGTAATCGCGGTTGGTGCCGTTAATGCGGCGGGATTCGATGGCGCTGATGGTTCCGGCGCCGTGCAGAGGATGGGCTATCTGGTCACCTATCTTGTACATAAGGAATCTGCCTCCTTCCGCGGAAAATGAGTATATATTTCCATAAATATTATACACACATACAGGATTTTTAGCAAGAAGTTTTATTGATTTTTAACTAAATTTGCTTTATTTTTCTTATTTTAGAACCAAAAAGGCCCTCATAGAGGGCCTTTTAAAAGTATTCAGTTTTCTTCCGCCGGGCGGATGGGCTCATAGTAAGTGCCCTTATAGGTGGCGAATTCGGAGTCCTCGGGCAGCTTTTCAAGATAATAGGCCATTTCATAGGCACTCTTGCTTATAGCTTTATCATTGAGAGAATATACACGAATATAATCTCCGTCAATTTCATAAGGCCCTCTTTTTGCATCTGCTATCTGATCGGCATACCAGCCATTGGGGTCGCCAAGATAGATGCTGTCAACCGCAAAGCGGTCACCCTCCTGGGTTAAGGTTCCGGCGTAATTAAGCACAATATCCGCAACCGTGGCTTTATATATGCCGTCACGCATTGTTGAGTCAATAACCAGCTTGAACGAATCGGTAACTGTGCAGTATCTCAGCGTGAGATAGTCCCCGCCCATTGTACCGCCGCCGTAGTAATATCGGCATACCTCAACAACTTCTCCGCTTTTTTCATCAATGGTGTAAAGAACGGTATAGGTCTCATAGCCTCTGGGACCGGAGTACTGAGTATTTGCATAGTAGATAAGCAGGTCTTCTATACCATTTCCATCGAAGTCGCCATAGTTTGTCTGAATATCCGCGTACTTTGGCTTACCGTTTTTGAACATGGATTTATAGCCTGTGTCCAGAAGATACTTGGTGTACACATCCCTCAAATCGTCGGATGGAGCAAGGAGTGTGACGCTTTGGGGCTCGCCGTCTATGCTGAAGGTCTCAATTTCAGGCTCAAAGTTCTCATCATCGCTAATCACATTTGCCTTGTAGAATCCATCGTAAAGATAAACAAGCTCACTGCTCTTTGAGCTTATCTGCTTCTCGCTGTCCGTGCAGACACAGTAGACATCGTATTCGGTGGAAACAGGCTTGCCGTCTTTATCCTCAAGCTCCCAGTCAACACGCCATGCATTGTTGATGCAGGCTCCCATTCCGCATTTCAGCTTGCCCTCAAGAGGACTGTCAGCGGGATTTTTCAGTGACACATAAAATGCGTCTATCTCAAATTCGTATTCAGCAATTGGCAAAGTGATAAGGTCAAGCTGAGTGTTTTCGGACACGTTCACGGTAAACTTCAATTCGCCCTTCAGCTCTCCGTAGATTTCTCCGTCAATGCAAAGGTCGCACATGTGTATGCTGTCGGGTTTTTTCTTCGTGGATTTGTCAGGCTTCTCGGGACTTCCTCTCATTCCTCCGGAGAGACTCATATCCAGCACAAGCTCAAGAAGATCGTCCATGAAGTCTGCGCCCAGTTCAATGCCTATGCCCACACTCAGGCTTATCTCACCCTCGCACTCAACATCAGCCTCACTTTTGCCCGGTGTGATGGTATGAACAGGCTCGTCATACCCGTTTTCATAGTGGATATTATGAGACTGTATGATAGTAAGAGTGCCCGTGAGCTCAGTTTCTGCAGAAATGCTTACAGGCAGGTTAAGCTCTGCTGTAAGATTCAGACCGGGAACTATGCAATAAAGGGGGAATTCTCCAAGCTCTATATCCTTATTGAGACTGAGCAGATCTGTTTCCACCTTGGCTGTTACAGTGGCTGTGGCAGTAAAACTGGGTATGGTGTTCAGGTCGAAGTATATGTAATCCTCTCCAAAAAGCTCAACATCGTAATAAACCTCAGCGCTGCCAGTGACAATTGCAGCTCCCGTAAGCTCAAGATCAAGGTTATCGCTTTCAAGAGTGCCCTTGAAATAGAAGCCCTTATCCTCTATCTCACCTATTTCAAAGCTGTTATCGCTTCCGCTTCCGGCGGTGCCGGGCTCAGTCTTACTGAGAGAGGAGGCATCCAGCCAGGTATCAAAATCCACCTTGAGATACTGGTAATAGTCCTTGAGATAGTCGCCCTCGGCAGGGGTGACCACATCGTCTTCTATAGCTCCCACGGTGAAGAGGTATATCTCGCCCTCGGCAGACTTTACCAGCACTGCGGTGCCTGGGAGAAGGTCCTCCACGGCTTCAGCGTCGGAGAAGGTATAGCTGCCGTCCCCGTTCTTCTCCGCAGTGACATCTTCAAGGCGCAGAACGCTTTCATTGAGAACACCGAAGTTGTTGCTCTCATCCTCATCGAAGTTCAGCACAAGCTCCGCTGGGAAATCGTGGATGGTCTTGGCGTAGAATTCATCCATTTTGTTAGCAGGAGCAGGGCCGCTGCCGTCACCAAGAGTGAAGAGCTTGCGGAGGGAGGTATCGGCCATTCTGGTGACAATTGCCGCCACTTCGGAGCGAAGTATGTTATTGCGGGGATAGAATTTTGCCTCATCGGAGCCTGTGAGTATACCCGCTCTGTAGAGCATATAAACGGCCTTGCCGTAGCTCTCGCTGCCCTTTACATCGGGAATGGACTCAGCGGAGACATTGTTTATTATGGGAAGTGCGGCCTCAGGGAAGCAAGCCGCAAGAATAGTGGCAAACTGAGCCCTTGTGGCATAAGCATTATAATTTTTATACTTTCCATCTTCGATAATGCCATTTTTAACGGCATAATCCACATAGGTCTGATACCAGGGAGAGGAACTGCCCTCAATCACACCGTCGCCGCCATTATATATCTCATGGAGGCGGCATGCTATAGTGAGGGTCTCAGAGAGCTTTATGTTGTCCGAAGGCTTGAAAAGACCGCCGGAGCCGTTTACTAGGCCGTATTCAAAGGCGTTTTTAACGCTGTCAAAATACCATGCGCTGCTCTTCACGTCTGAAAAGCCAGTGTAGCTATAAAGCTTTTTGAAGTTGGCAAGACCGGGAGCTGCAGGCAAAGAGGGTTCGTCCTCTTCATCAGGCTTTTCCCCGGCAATATAGCCAAGGCGCTGCTCCGGCTTTGCCATGCGGGCTATGATTGTAGAAGCTTCGGCTCTGGTGATACTGTTATCCGGCAGGAAGAGACCGTCGGAACCTCCGATGATACCCGCTCTGTAGAGAGTGTATATTTCCTCGGCCCCATAGCGTGTCATGGTCACATCGGGGATGCCACCATCGGCCACCTCGTTGAGAACATCCAGCTCTTCCTCGGGCAGGGCATGGGCAAGTATCAGAGCAAACTCAGCCCTGCTGGCCTTGGCATTATAATTTGCGCATGGCGCTTCAAGGACACCATTTTCAAGGCAGTAATCCACATACACCTGATACCAGGGATTGCTGTTCTTAAAGTCTGCTTTTCCGGTATGGTAAATGCTGTGGACTCTGGCAGCCAGAACTATGGTCTGGGCAAGGGTAATGCTTCCCTTGGGGTCAAAGCCATCCCCGCTGCCGTTCATGAGGCCCAGTTCGTAGGCCTGCTTAATGCTGGCGTAGTACCAGTCCGACTCCTTTACATCGGCAAAGCCGGTGTATACAAGGTCGGAGCTGAAGTTATCAAGGCTGCCTTCCTCCCCCGCCGCTGCAGCAGCATATTGGGGAGCCATTCCCAGAACGAGAACTAATACAAGAAGGATGCTTAGAGTTCTTTTGAGCATGGTTTTATCCTCCGTTTATTGAATGATTTAACTTTAGCCTTAATTGAAAGTCATGTCAATAAGCAATCATAAAAACAGGGTCTTGCACCTTTGCAAGACCCTGCAGCAAACCTCATACTCTAATCCAGCTTAGCAGCTTTTTCACGCAGAAGCAGTATTTCGCCGAGCCTCCATACCAGAAGCCGTTATAAGCCGGAATATAAAGCAGTATTTTTTCCGTATCAATTATGACGTCCAGATTTCCGCAGCTAAGACCAAAGCCATGGGCCGCATTTTCCTTTGCGCAGTTGAGCGCATCCCCGGTAAAATGCTCGCTAAGCCAAAGCCTGAGCCATATTTCCTTTTTTCCTTTCTCCAGGCTCATCCGGTTTTTCAGGCCAAAATTATCCATGGCAGCTCGCTGGGCGGATTTCAGCACTTGTCTGCAGCCACTCTTTTCATACGCCCCCGTCTCAAAGAGAAAAAGCCTGATATTATATTTCCCCTCTATGGAACCATATAGAACGTTTTCCTGCAGCCGTTCAAGCTTAACGCATTCGTTAATGCTCCGGTAAAATTCTTCCCTGTTCCTTGCCTTCACTTCAACGGTGTACGGCTCAAGCACCTTGGAGTTAGCGCCGCACTTTACAAGATGTCTCCCATAAAGCCATACGCTCAAGTCGATGCAAAGAGCCAAAAGGAGGGATACAAATATAAGTTTTCCGGACCATGATGCGGGGCTAAGGCCACTGGATGGAGCAATAAGAAAAACCTCTGCAGCAATTACCGCCGCAAAAAGGGAAAGCACTATCCCAAGACCCAAGAGCCAGCAATATATAACTGTGTGACGGTGTCTTTTTCTGAAAAGCAGCTTATTTTCTCTGTTCATTTCCTGCTCCTTAATAGACTTATAGGCATAATTTTACTGTAAGGTATTCAGTTCTGTCAAGAAAACGGGCATACGGCGGCTTTATTGTTCCTTATTATCTTTTACGAGAAGGATTACAAGAGAAACCGCAAACATTATCAATATAGCAAAAATACTGCCTCGTTCAAGAGTGCTGAAAATAATAGAATCATTCCACGTTGCATAGGGCGGCAAATTAGCGAATATATCATAGACAAAGTGGAATATCATAGGAATTACAATATTGCGTGATTTGAGATACATAACTGCAAAAGAAAAGCCTATTGCCCCAGTCAGAATAAATCTCGAGAAGCTTCCGCCTATGGTATGTACAAGGCCAAATATGACAGCACTGAAAAAAGCGTAGAACAGCCTGCTTCTCGTTGATTTACTCCCGTGGAAATATCCATCAAGCACTAAAGCCCGAAAATTAAGCTCCTCATAAAAGCCTGTTGTCAGCTGCTGCAAAAATAACTGGCTAACAAGCAATTGTGGACTGAGTCCGGATATGGAATCCATTCCAGAGAAAATGAGCAGCAAAAAATAGATAAAATAAAATATAAAGCCAATTCCGGCAATAAGTGCTGCTTTGCTGCCCTTAAAGCTAAGGATATCTTTTGCAGACCTGCCATAGATTTTTTTCATAGCAAGCAATATGCAAACTCCAAAGGCTGCTCTTAAAAAACTGCTGAACAAAAACCACGTACTGCCGCTTAATATCCCAAGGAATACAAGGGAAACGACAACAAATAAAGCAGCTGCAGACACGGCAAGAAGAGAACCGCAGTATCTCTTGTCACAGACGATTTTTGTCATTGAAACACCTCCCATGGATATATTAATTATAAATTGCATTATGAGTAAATACAAGAACTTTGCATTTATAGCCTGCTTACGGCAACCTGCCCAGTGTCAAGCGGGCGCTTCCTGAAGCGCCCCTACGGTCCTTGTATTTTGGCTTGGGTGCAAATTATCCAGGACATGTCAGGGGGGTGATGTTGAGGTGCCAACGGCGGGAGCAAGCCCCCGCCCTACGGGATGTGGATTTTGACTCAGGTGGGTATTCGCCGCAACTTGGTGCGAAAAGCAACATATACAGCCGGCGCGCCGGGTCGACGCGCCCTACAATAGGTGCATGTGACGACATGACATTTTGCAAATAAAAAAGCATCCGCATGAACAATCATGCGGATGCTTTTTTATATTCTGAAGATGCCTTACTCAGCGTCTGCCTCGGGGGCAATGCCGGTGGCCTCGCCGGTCTCGGAGATCTCGTAAACGAGAGCGTCGCCCTCAGCAACGAACTCTTCGACTTCCTCTTCCTCTTCCTTTACGGGAGCGGGAGCGGGCTCGGAAAGAGCGCGGATGGAGAGAGAAACCTTGTGCTTCTCCTCGTCGATAGCGGTGATCTTAGCATCAACGACATCGCCAACATTGAGAACCTCACCGGGCTTGCCGATGCGGCGGTTTGCGATCTGGCTGATGTGGATGAGACCATCAACACCGGGAACAACCTCTGCGAAAGCACCGAAGTCCATGAGCTTCACGATGGAAACGGAAGCAACGGAGCCAACGGAGTAAGCAGCCATGAACTTGGCCCAGGGATTCTCAGCGGGATCCTTGTAGCCCAGGGAGATCTTGCGGGTCTCCTTATCGAAGTTGATGACGTAAACTTCCAGCTTGTCGCCAACAGCAACAACGTCAGAGGGCTTGGAGATGCGCTTCCAGCTGAGCTCGGAAACGTGAACCATGCCGTCAACACCACCGATGTCAACGAATGCGCCGTAGCTGGTCAGGCTCTTGACAGTGCCTTCATACTTCTTGCCGACCTCGATCTCATCCCAGATCTTGGCGATGCGCTCGTGACGCTCCTTGGCGGTAACGTCGCGGATGGTGCCAACAACTCTCTTGCGGCCCTTGTTGACCTCGCGGCTGCGGAGGCGGACAGTCTGCTTGAGGAGCTGCTCCATGTCAGCATCCTTGGGCAGGCCGGACTGAGAACCGGGAACGAAAACGCGGATGCCCTTGATGGTAACAACAACGCCGCCCTTGTTGACCTCGGTGACAACGCCTTCAACAACGGTGCCTTCCTCGGCAGCAGCTTCCAGATCGGACCAGTTCTTAACAGCGTCCAGACGACGCTTGGAGAGCATAACAGTGCCTTCAACATCGTTCACGCGAACGACGCAGGCCTCAACCTCGTCACCGATGCTGATAACGTCAGCGGCCTTGGTGCCGGTGCCGTCTTCAAAATCTTCCACGGGTATGTAGCCGGAATGCTTGGTTCCGAGATCTACAGTGACCTCAGTCTGGGTGATAGCTACAACTATACCCTTGACGGTATCTCCATTATATATAGGTTTGATGGATTCT
>JAZSFJ010000008.1:0-6862 GCA_045532145.1 Oscillospiraceae bacterium | reverse complement strand
TCCATCCTTGTCTTCCTGAACAAGTGCGACCAGGTTGACGACGAAGAACTCCTCGAGCTCGTCGAGATGGAAGTTCGCGAGCTGCTTGACTTCTATGGCTTCCCCGGAGATGACACCCCCATCGTACGCGGCTCCGCTCTGAACGCTCTCGTTTGCGAGTCCACCGATCCTTCTCACGAGGATTACGCCTGCATCAAGGAGCTCATGGATGCTGTTGATGCTTGGATCCCCACTCCCGACCGTAAGGCAGACATGCCCTTCCTTATGCCCGTTGAGGACGTTTTCACCATCTCCGGCCGTGGTACCGTTGTTACCGGTCGTGTTGAGCGTGGTCTCGTTAAGGTTGGCGACAAGGTTGAGATCGTTGGTCTGAAGGAAGAGACCACCGAGACCACCGTTACCGGCACCGAGATGTTCCACAAGACCCTCGAGTACGCTGAGGCTGGCGACAACGTCGGCTGCCTGCTCCGTGGTATTGCTAAGAAGGACGTCGAGCGCGGCCAGGTTCTCGCTGCTCCCAAGACCATTCACCCCCTCACCAAGTTCGTTGGCCAGGTTTACGTTCTGTCCAAGGAAGAGGGCGGCCGTCACACTCCCTTCTTCAACAACTATCGTCCCCAGTTCTATTTCCGTACCACTGACGTTACCGGCGTCATCAACCTGCCCGAAGGCACCGAGATGTGCATGCCCGGCGACAACGTCGACATGAAGGTCGAGCTGATCACCCCCATCGCTATCGAGAAGGGTCTCCGCTTCGCTATCCGTGAAGGCGGCCGTACCGTTGGTTCCGGCGTCGTCATCGAGGTCGAGGAATAATTCTTATTTGACGATAAGAACTGCTCATTGAGCATTTAATAAAAAGAGAGAAGCATTCGCTTCTCTCTTTTTTTACTTTTCTTTTTTCAGCCCGCACATGAAGCCGTCCAAAGCCGAGGAATGGATATCTCCTCCGATGACCTCGCCTTTGTAAACATACAGTTCAGCCAGCACAGTATCTTTGCTTTCGTGGTTCGTCACACGGTATGTATATAGCTCCACTTCCTTTCCTGCGTAACGGCTGAGGTCAAAGCCCTGGCTTTGCTGCAGCTCATTGTATTTCAGGAATACATCGGAAAAGCTTTTTGGGATAAGTACCTTTTCAACACTGAGAGCCGGAGTTTCCACCTGCCAGCCAAGGGAGGAGAGATATTCCTCCCGTCGATCCTCGGTGTTTACTTTTTCCGGCTCGGAGGGTGCGGAGTTGCCGCCCCGGTCAATGCCAAGAAGCATTATTATTCCGAAAATTATGAGGGCGGCCATGAGAATTATGAACAGGGCTTTCCTTTTATCAAATTTTATTGTGCAAACAAACATTTTTTCTCCCTCCTTTGTAAATATGCTATTCAAATCCGGATGAAAAAATGCTAATATAAGTTTATGTATTGATTTGAGGTGATTATATTGGCAACAGTAAGACTTGATAAGCTTATTGCGGATTCCGGACTCGCTTCACGCCGGGAGGCAAAGGAACTTATTAAAAAGGGAAAGGTGAGGGTGGATTCCTCCATTGCTGCCTCCGGTGAAATGAAGGTGGACCCTGATGTATCCGAAATATATATCGACGGACAGCGTATCGACTATAAAAAGAACAGATATATCATGATGAATAAGCCCAACGGTGTCCTGTCTGCCACTGAGGACGCAGGCCAGGAGACAGTTATTGACCTTCTGCCCGAGAGCCTTCGCAAGCAGGAGCTTTTTCCGGTGGGCAGACTTGACAAGGATACCACCGGCCTTCTGCTGCTCACCAACGACGGCAGTTTTTCCCACAGCATTATTTCACCCAAACGCCATGTGGCAAAGGTTTACCGTGCTGCAGTAACAGGTGTGCTGGATGAGAGTGATATTGAAGCCTTTGCAAAGGGCATAACATTATCGGACGGCACAAAGTGCATGAGCGCCGGTCTCAGCATTGAGCGTCCCAGTGTTGGTCTTGCCACCGTTTACGAGGGAAAATATCACCAGGTAAAGCGTATGTTCGCCTCCCGAGGCAAACATGTTACGGCTCTCCACAGATTGAGCATAGGCGGACTGTGCCTGGACCCCGGGTTGAAGCCCGGCGAATTTAGGGAGCTTACTGAGGAAGAAAAAAATCAGATTTTCGAATAAATGACACAAAGCCCTGTTTTTCAATGGGGCTTTGTATCATTTTTGTTTTTATGTCAATTAGGAAAAATGACGGAATCATCAAATTGCCTAATATGGTAATTATGGTTAATTTCTGAGTTGTTTTTTGGACTCCCCGGTGAATGATACAAATTTGATGCCTCAAAATTCAACGAATTAACAATAAACTTTTAATTTTGTCGAAAAATTACACAAATTCTATTGAAATTTATTTGACATTATTGTATTATGTGATTTAGTGTAATTTGTATAGAAAATATTGCATCAACCCATAGTTTGGCATGATGCAAAAAAGTTGTTTAGGGAGGATATTCTCATGTCCAACAGGATTTTTCAGAGCGTTATCATCCAGATGAAGGATGCAACTGATCGCACCTTCGGCGTTGTCAATAATCAGGGCTTTGTTGTGGCCTGCAACGAGCTGAGCATGATCGGCTCTTTCCTCGATGATGTCCAGAGCATTTCCGGCGAGGCACCTGACCAGATATATACCACCGGCAGCCGCACCTATAAGCTTTTCGGCGGCGTTGACTCCCAGTTTGACTATGCTGTTTTCGTCAACGGCCTTGACTCCGTTGCAAGATGCGTCTGCATTCTTGCTGCCGTCGCCATGAGCGAGGCCAAGACCAACTATGAGGAAAAGCACGACAAGGCTACCTTTATAAAGAACATCATCTCCGATAATATTCTCCCCGGCGACGTGTATGTCCGTGCCAAGGAGCTCCATTTTGCCGCTGACATCTACCGTGTTGTGTTCCTTGTTCGTCAGGTGGGCAAGAGCGACGTCACCGCCATCGAGCTTCTCCAGAACCTTTTCCCCGACAGACAGCGTGACTTTGTTCTCTCTATTTCCGAGAGCGACCTTGTCCTTATCAAGGAAGTTGCTCCTACATACGATAATTCCGAGCTCTTTGCCATTGCCGAGAGCATTGAATCTGCCATGAACAAGGAGCTGGGCATCAAGACCGTTATCGGTATCGGCACCACCGCCCGCCATCTCCGTGAGCTGGCCGACCGCTACAAGGAGGCTCAGGTGGCCATCGAGGTAGGCAAGGTCTTCGATGATGACAACAGCATCATCCACTATGAAAATCTTGGTCTGGGCCGCATTATTTATCAGCTGCCCACCACCCTCTGCGAGATGTTCCTCTCCGAGGTCTTCAAGAAGAACCCCATTGAGAGCCTTGATCAGGAGACTCTTTATACTATCAATAAGTTCTTTGAGAACAACCTGAACGTTTCCGAGACCAGCCGCAAGCTCTTTGTCCACAGAAATACTCTTGTCTACCGCCTTGAGAAGATAAAGAAGCTCACCGGCCTTGATCTCCGCGAATTCGACCATGCCATTATTTTCAAGGTGGCTCTTATGGTCAAAAAATATCTCAATTCCCAGAATAAGCAGTATTGATACGCACTTATAAAGCATCAGAGGCAACTTTGATGCTTTTCGCCTGTATATTTATAATCGCACCTGTTTGTTTACGTGTGCAATAATGGAGGAATGTGTTTTATGGTATCTATGAACGATGTTTCCATGGTCTACAAGGCCAGCGGAACAGTCGCCACCGATCATCTCAGTCTTAATATAGACGAGGGTGAGTTTGTCTTTCTTGTGGGCCCCTCCGGCTCCGGAAAGACCACAATAATCAAGCTTCTCACCGGCGAGATTAAGGCAAATGAGGGCGAGATAAGCGTAAACGGCTATGACCTTACTCATATCCGCCGCCGCAAGCTGCCCAAGTTCCGCCGTACCCTCGGCGTAATCTTTCAGGATTTCCGTCTTATCGACGATAAGACCGTCTACGAGAATGTGGCCTTTGCCATGCACGTTGTGGGCGCATCCAAGAAGGAGATACGGGAGAGAGTGCCCTATGTGCTGAAGCTTGTTGGACTTGAGGGCCGCGAAAAGCGTCTGCCTCAGGAGCTTTCCGGCGGCGAGCAGCAGCGTGTGGCCGTGGCAAGAGCTCTTGTGAACCGTCCCCGCCTTATCATTGCGGACGAGCCCACCGGCAACCTTGACCCTGCCAAGAGTCTTGAGCTCATGCTTTTGCTCCAGAAGATCAACGAGCTGGGTACCACCGTTCTGGTGGTAACTCACGAAAAGGAACTGGTCAATGCTTTTGCCAAGAGAGTTATCTCCCTTGAAAACGGCAGCATAGTCAGTGACGGAATGGATGGGTACTACGCATATGAAGCTTAACAGATTCTTTTACCTCATCAAAGAGGGCATCAAAAGCATTTTTACCCACGGATTCATGTCCTTTGCATCCGTGACAATAATCGTGGCCTGCCTTATCATTATGGGCAGCTTCGCTCTCCTCAGCCTGAATATCGACTCTATGATAAGCGATATGGAGCAGGATAACGAGATTCTCGCCTTCGTGGATGACGAGCTCAGCGATGAGGAGGCAATGGCAATCCAGACCCGTCTGGAGGCTGTGAGCAATGTAAGCTCTGTGGAGTTTGTAAGCCGTCAGGAGGCGTTTGAGAGCTTCAAGGCCGAGTATGACGACGCTTCCCGCTTCGACGACCTGCCTGAGACCACTTTGCGCCACAGATACGTTATCCACCTTGAGGACCTGGCTCTTATGGAGACCACTGCAGGAGACATCAAGGCGGTGAACGGCATTGCCGACGTTGGCGCTGAGCTGGAGATCAGCAGAGCGATAATCGTTATCCGCAATGTTATCAGCCTTGTTTCCCTTGTTATTATCGCCATACTCTTTGTGGTCAGCGTGTTCATTATGAATAACACCATAAAGCTCGCAACCTACAGCCGCAAGGAAGAGATAGCCATCATGAAGATGGTGGGCGCCAGCAACTCCTTCATCCGCTTCCCCTTTGTTGTGGAGGGTATGATACTTGGCCTTCTGGGCGGCGGCATTGCCTTCTTCATCGAGTGGGGTCTCTACAGCCTTGTCACCGACAAGATCATGACAAGCCTTGTGGGCGGCCTTGTGAGTGTGGTGGCCTTTGAAGTAATTCTCTTGCCCATGCTGGGTATCTTCCTTGGCATCGGCCTTCTGGTCGGCGTATTCGGAAGCAGCGTTGCCATCAGAAACTACCTGAAGATCTGACAGCAGATCACCCCTAAGGAGAAAACCTATGTCTAACAAAAAATTTGTTCGCGCAGTCTGCATATTTCTGGTCCTTGTAATGGTCTTTGGCCTTCTTCTGGTTGGTGTAGGCAGCTTTACTGCCAGCGCAATCAGCCAGGCCGATATCGATGCTCTTGAAGATGAGCGTCAGGCTATTCGTGACCAGCAGGCCCTTGTTATTGAGCAGATGGATGCTATCAAGGATGAAAAGGCCTCCGTAATTGCCCGCAAGGAAGCCCTTGATATGCAGAACGAGCTCAACCGTCAGGAGATAGAGGTCATCAACGAGCAGATAGAGCTCTATGACCAGATGATCTCCGACAAGGAGGAAGAGCTGGAGGCTGCCATTGCCGCCGAGGAGAAGCAGTTTGACATATACTGCGGCCGCGTGAGAGCAATGGAGGAAAACAGCAACTGGTCCTATCTCTCTTACATATTCAAGGCCGGCAGCATTTCCGAAATGCTTGGCCGCCTGGACGACATACTGGACATCGTACAGCACGACCAGAATCTGGAGGCCGAGTATGTAGCCGCCAGAGAGTTCGTGGAGGAAGTTAAGGCCGAGTACGAGACCATTCAGGCCCAGCAGCAGGAGAAGAAGACCGAGCTTCTTGAGGAAAAGGAAAAGCTGGAAGAGGAAATCGAGAGCGCCTATGTAATGATACAGGAGCTCGAAGAGGATCTGGAGGCTTATACCGACGCTTACTATGCAAACCAGCTTCTCGAGGTTGAGGTTAACGCCAAGATCGAGGAAAAGCGTGAAGAGCTTGCAGAGTGGCAGCGTCAGCAGGCCATAATCCAGCAGCAGCAGCAACAGCAGCAGCAGAACCAGCAGTCTGCCCAGCAGCAGGCGCCCAACCCCAATCAGAGCACCAAGCCCTCTGTGGGCACCAATACCGGCGGCGGTTATTACTGGCCCACCCAGTCCAGCACCTATATCACCAGCTGCTTCGGCTACCGCGTCCACCCCATTTTCGGCACTACCAAGTACCATGCAGGTGTTGACGTTGCCGCAAACTCCGGTGCCACCATTGGCGCTGCCCAGTCCGGCACTGTTGGCATTGCCGAGTACAGCTCCTCTTATGGCTACTATGTGGTGGTTTACCATGCAGACGGCAACTCCACCCTTTACGCCCATATGAGCTCCATGGCTGTCAGCGTGGGTGAGACCGTGTCCAAGGGCCAGACCCTGGGATACGTTGGCTCCACCGGCTGGTCCACCGGCCCCCATCTCCATTTTGAGGTTCGCGTGGGCGGCACCTGTGTTGACCCCCTGAGCTACTATAACCTTAACTTCAGCTACTCTCCCTCCGCCTGAGTGGATAAGAGCGAATACAGTAACTGCTTGACCTTTTTGGGGTCAGGCAGTTACTTTTAATTGTGAAACACGAAAACCACGGACTGTGCCCGTGGTTCAAAAAAGGCTATGCCTATGAGTAGAAAAGATAAACCTCCAACGATACAATGGGAGCAGGTTTGCCGACCACATCCCAAAGTAACGAAGGAGGAATATCATGCCAAAGAAAAAAGAAGAATTAGACAGTCTGGCGCATACACGATGGAACTGCAAGTATCACATAGTGTTCGCCCCAAAATAC
>JAZSFJ010000114.1:0-13513 GCA_045532145.1 Oscillospiraceae bacterium | reverse complement strand
AAGGCGCAAACATTGTTATCACCGGCCGCAACGTTAAGAAGCTTGAGGCCGCAAAGGAAGAGCTCGAGCGTCTTTACGGCGTAAAGGTCCTTCCTATTCAGGCCGACGTCTCCGCCGACGCCGACAACGAGGCCATTGTGAACGCCGCTGTTGAAAAGGCTGTTGCCGAGTTCGGCGGCATCGACGTTCTCATCAATAACGCTCAGGCCTCCGCCTCCGGAGTTACCCTCGCCGACCACAGCACCGAACAGTTCAATCTTGCCCTTTATTCCGGACTTTATGCAGCTTTCTATTACATGAAGGCCTGCTACCCCTACCTCAAGGCCGCAAAGGGCAGCGTCATCAACTTTGCCTCCGGCGCCGGTCTCTTCGGCAACTTCGGCCAGTGCGCCTATGCCGCAGCCAAGGAAGGCATCCGCGGACTCAGCCGTGTTGCCGCCACTGAGTGGGGCCCCGACGGTATCAATGTCAACGTTATCTGCCCTCTGGCATGGACCGCTCAGCTGGAAAACTGGGCCAACGCCTATCCCGAGGCATTCAAGGCCAATGTTAAGATGCCTCCCATGGGCCACTACGGCAATGTGGAGACCGAGATCGGCCGCGTCTGTGTGCAGCTGGCTCACCCCGACTTCAAGTATCTCACCGGCGAGACCCTCACCCTGGAGGGCGGCATGGGCCTGCGTCCGTAATTTCAAATAAAGTGGTTTGCGCGCCGAGGTCGTCGCGCCCTACGATACAAATGATGAAAAAAGGAGCCGCGATGGCTCCTTTTTTCTTTATTATTTCGATTTACTGTGCTATAATGTGCTCACTTATTTATTTTTCGGAGGGATAAAGACAAATGATATATAATTATGACCCAATGTACACCGTTAATTGCTTTGAAAAGATCGTCAATGTCCCCAGTCCCGTGGGCTATTTCCGGGATATGAATCCCGTTATAGAAGAGATCGCCGCCTCTCTCGGCTGCGAAGTGAGCCATGATAACAAGTCCACCGCTTACATCAGCCTTGAAGGCGAGGATAACAGCAAGACCGTCATGATTGGCGCCCATCTGGACACCATAGGTATGATAGTCCGCCGCATAGACTCCGACGGCATGATCCGCGTCCGTCAGCTTGGCGGTGTAAACTTCCATTCCCTTGAGGGTGAGACCGTCCATATCCACACCCGTGACGGCAGGAGCTACTCCGGCCTTGTTGCCGTCAGCTCCCACTCTGTCCATGTTTTCGATGATGCCAGGACTATGGACAGGGATGAGAACAATATGATGATAATTCTGGATGAGGATGTTCACAGCAAAGAGGATGTTGTCGCCCTCGGCATCCGTCACGGCGACCCCATATCTCCCGATCCCCGCTTCCAGATGACTGAAAACGGCTACATAAAAAGCCGCTTCATTGACGACAAGGCCGCTGTTGCAATCTGCTTCAATGCCATCAAGTATATGAAGGAAAATGGTCTTAAGCCCGCTTACCGCACTATTTTTGCCTTCCCCTATGCCGAAGAGGTAGGCCTCGGCGGTACCTATGTACCCGAGGGTGTTTCTGAGTTCGTGGCTGTTGATATCGGCCTCATAGGCCCTGATCTGGATGGCAACGAGCGCTCCGTCAGCATCTGCGCCAAGGATAACACCGCTCCCTATAACTACGCCCTCACCACCGAGCTAATCGAGCTTGCAGAGAAAATCGGCTGCAAATACGCCGTTGACATTTTCTACCGCTACGGCACCGATGCCAACGCCTCTCAAAGAGCAGGCAACAACCTCCGTGCCGCCGCCTTCGGTATGGCCGTGTACTGCAGTCACGGAGTTGAGCGCACCCATATTGAGGGTCTCAACGCCACTCTGGATCTGCTGCTGGCATATCTGCTGAAAAAATGATCGCAAAAAAGCCTCCCCTTCGATAAGGGGAGGTGGCATTTTCGAGGAACGAGAAAATGACGGAGAGGTCGATGAAACAAGTAGAATCACTCAAAATGAAGATTTTTCAAACTTTTTTCTACCTCTCAGTCATCCGCTCGTGCCTCGCGTATGACAGCTCCCCTTCAAAGGGGAGCCTATAAATGTAGTTTTTTTGATAAGCTGAAAAGAGATGAGTTCTTAAACTCATCTCTTTTATTTTTACCTGCAGAAATTTTCTACATAATTATCAAGGGCCTCGCTGATAACGCGGACAGCGTCCTCTCTGCCCTGAATATCACCTGCCATGGTCTCCTTGCTCTCAAGAGCCTTATACACGGTGAAGAAATGGGCCATCTCATCAAAGATATGAGAGGGAAGCTCCATAATGTCCTTTATGCCGTTATACACGGGATCGGCAAAGGGAATGCAGATTATCTTCTCGTCGCGCTTGCCGCCGTCAAGCATGGAGATATATCCTATGGGATAGCAGCGCACCAGAGTGAGAGGCTCCAGCACCTCGGAGCAGATAACGAGAACGTCCAGAGGGTCTCCATCGTCACCATAAGAGCGGGGAATAAAGCCATAGTTGGCGGGATAGTGGGTGGAGGTATACAGAACGCGGTCAAGGATTATAAGACCGGTTTCCTTGTCAAGCTCATACTTCTTCTTGCTGCCCTTGCTGATCTCAACAACAGCGATAAAATCCTCGGGAGTTATGCGCTTGGGGTCGATATCATGCCATATATTCATATAATTTTCCTCGTTTCCTTGTGATGCTTCAATTATATCTCTCCGGCAAGCAAAAATCAATTGACTTATATGGAAACTTAGGGAAAATGTAATTGTATTTCTATGGCAAATTGCTCAAAATTTCCTTGCCAAATCTGTGCAACAAGTTTATAATGTTTTGGTTAGAAAAATAGAACATGAAGAGAGAGATAATCCAATATGAAAACTTTCCAGCCAAGTTTTTTTCACGGACTGAAAACCTACAGTAAAAAGCAGTTCGCAAATGACCTTGTAGCAGGTCTCATAGTAGCTATCATAGCCCTGCCCCTTTCCATTGCTCTGGCCATAGCCTCCGGCGTGGGCCCCGCCGTTGGACTTTACACCGCCATTGTTGCCGGCTTTATCTGCGCCCTTCTGGGCGGCAGCACCGTACAGATAAGCGGCCCCACCGCAGCCTTTGCAACCATCGTTGCAGGGGTAGTTGCAAGCAAGGGCATTGAAGGTCTTGCCATTGCAACTCTTATGGCGGGCATCATGCTCATCCTCATGGGTGTGCTCAAGCTGGGTGCCCTTATCAAGTTCATCCCCTACACCATCACCACCGGTTTCACCAGCGGCATTGCAGTGACCATTCTCATCGGTCAGCTGAAGGATTTCTTCGGTCTCACTTTCGAGCATGCTCCCGTTGAGACTCTCGAGAAGCTCATCGAGGTTTTCAAGTGCTTCCACACCATTAACCTCTGGGCTGTTCTGGTGGGTGTCATCGCCCTCGCCATTCTCATTGGGCTGCCCAAGCTTCTGCCCAGAGTTCCGCCCTCTCTTGTGGCCGTGGTGGTCTGCGCCCTTGTTGTGGGCGTTTTCAAGCTGCCCGTCAACACCATTGGAACTCTTTATCCCGACATTTCTTCCGCTCCTCCCTCTTTCTCCCTGCCCAGCGGTATAAATCTCGCCACTATCACAGATCTTCTCCCCGACGCATTCACCATTGCTGTTCTGGCTGCCGTTGAGTCCCTTCTCAGCTGCGTTGTTGCCGACGGTATGGTGGGCACTCGCCATAATTCCAACACCGAGCTTATCGCTCAGGGTCTCGGCAACATGGGCTCTGCCCTCTTCGGCGGCATTCCCGCCACCGGCGCCATTGCCCGCACCGCCGCCAACGTTAAAAACGGAGGCCGCAGTCCTGTTTCCGGCATGGTCCACGCAATCGTTCTCCTCGCAATGCTTGTTATTCTCATGCCCTATGCGAAGCTCATCCCCATGCCCGCAATTGCAGCCATCCTCTTTGTGACTGCCTATAACATGAGCGAGTGGCGTGAGTTTGTTGGAATAGTCAAGTCCGCCCCCCACACCGATTATCTGGTTCTCATAGTCACCTTCCTGCTCACCATCATCTTCGACCTGGTTATAGCTATCGCCGCAGGTCTGATTATTGCTCTCGTCCTGTTTATGAAGAAGATGAGCGACGAGACCGATGTACGCGGCTGGAAAACCGTCAACGACGAAAATGACCCCGATGCAATTCGTCTCAAGGCCGTTCCTAAGGATACTATGGTTTACGAGATCACCGGCCCCATCTTCTTCGGCGCTGCCGACAAGATAGCCCGTGTTATCAGTCAGAGCCGTACCAAGGTGGTCATACTCCGTATGCGCTCCGTACCTGTAATTGACGCTACCGGTATCCATTCCTTTGAGGCTCTTATAAAGACCTGCCAGAAACGCGGTATTACCCTTATAATGAGCCATGTAAACGAAAAGCCCATGAAGTTCTTCCACAAGTCCGGCATTTATCAGAAGGTGGGCAAGGAAAACTTCTGCAACAATATTGACGAGGCACTTATCAGAGCAAAAGAGATTGTTGAAGGCAAGTAAAAATTAAGAAAGAGCAGCTAGGGCTTAGCTGCTCTTTCTTAATATAAACGCTAATTTGACAATATACTCCGCGCCCTGTATAATGAGCAGACACTTTAGTTTAAGCCAAAATAAAAGAGAGGATTAATATGAAAGTTCTTGGTGTATTCCTGAAGGTCATCGCCATCATCGTTATGGTTGTGGGTACAATTATTTGCGCCCTTGTAGCCATCTCTGCCGGCGTTGCCGAAGCATTTTTCTTTATGGCCCTTGCCGAACTCTGCGTTCTTATAGTCGGTTTTACCATTCTCGGTCTTGGCTCTGCCTGCTGCAAAATAAGCGCATTGGAAAAAAGAGTTGCCGAGCTTGAGCGCAAAACAAAGACGTCTGTTTTTGTTCCCGCTCCCGCTGCTGCGAGCACCCCTGCAGCAAGCATCGAAGCAAATGATGTCAGCGTGCCTGAGGCCGCTCCCGCTGAGAAACAAAATAATCTGCCTCCCATCGAGGTGGTTGACACAATGGCTAAGCCTAAGAAAAAATCCAAAGTATGGATTCCTATCGTTATTGTCGTGCTTGTTGTCATTATAGCAGCGGCGTTTATTCTATCCGTCCCCTCAAGCAATGAGCAGAGTGCAGATCCTGCCGAGCTCACAGTTGAAGAGGTTTATGCTTTGCTACTGAATTACGCTGCCAACGGTGAATATGATGAAGTCGGTTCACTCCCCTACGCTTGCCCCGAATTGCCGGAATATGAGGATGCTCAGCAGTATCTCAGCTACTGCGAGGCCATGGAAGCATACGCCCAGGGCGGTCTTGGCTACGCTTACTCCATACTTCGCACTGTACCCCACATTCTGGATGCCCAATCCGCAATGGCTGCCATAGATGAAAAAATTTCTTCTCTCAACGGCTGCTATGTCGAGGATAATGGTCAGGGCGCAAATCTCCATATCGTTATCCGCGATGGTCTTGTGGCAAGCGCCATAATCGGCTATTATGACGAAGTTCAGACCTTCGACTATACCGATGAGGACTTCGATAGCCAGCTCTACCTCTCCCATTTCAACGATGGCACCGAGTTTCTTGGTATTGCCTGGAACAGTGCCTATACAGATGCTGAAGACATCAAGTACGCTATCAGCACCTTTGATGACACCAGCGACATTATGGTCATTGCCATGGAAGGTCAGGAATTCAAGGACTTCAACGGGCTTTATTCCAGAACCGGGGACGTTGAGCCCTGGGAGCCTGATGACGGATGCACTGATTTGAGCCTTGGCGAGAGTCTTTCCACCGACTTCGTCACCATGAGCTTTGACGATTATATTGTTGCCGCCGATGTGAAACACTCTGTCACCACCGGCTATGTCACACGTATCACCGGTCCCGAGCCTTTGGCAGGCCAGAAGTATATCTGCCTCACCGGCACCATCCAGAACACCTCCACTTCTCCTCTGCCCGTATACGATTTCTTCATTGGCAACTTTGAGCTTGATGGCTATAACTACGAGGTTAGTGCCAATGATATAGACATTCTGGACGGTGAGGGCCAGACCAAGAGCGAGATAGACCCTCTCATGGTCTATAATTACCGCCTCTATGTTGCTATTCCCGACGCTCTGGCTGATAGCTACAGCAGCTGCAATTTCAGCTTCGGTTTCTTTGACGGCTTTGAGAATCAGGAGCTTGCCTATATACGCTCCTTCGAAGAGAACCCCATTTCCCTCTGCCCCTATCAGTATGATGTAACACTCAAATAAACTCCACAAAAAAGAGTCTCTGATTCAATTGAATCAGAGACTCTTTTTATATTGCGTATATATAAGCTTAATCTTCTGCCTTTTTTCTGGGCAGAGGTGCAAACACAAATGCAGAATAAATTGCGGAGAAGACAGCTCTCAAATCGCCTGCAGCGACAATCTGAGACCACCAGATCTGGAAGAACAGCTTGAAAGTAAGCACTCCCTTGGGAAGATCGGCAGCAAAACCAATACCCTTAAAGAGGGGCAGCAGTACAATGAGAGCACCCATAACAGCAACATATACTATAAGAACAGCAATATGGTAGCGACCCTCAACATCGACGGAGATGTCCTCATCGCAAACGAATACGTGGAACTTGAAGCCACCAAGAGTGCATATATATGCAAGAATTGAGAACAACGAATAAAGGATATTCAGCACAACAGCAAAGCCGAACAGCACAGCGTAAGCGCTGAAAACAAAGCCCCAGGAAATAAAATAAATTATGAACTGGGTAGCGTGCTTAAGGTCACGACCCTCATTGCGCAAAAGCTCGTGAAGCTTCTTAGTGGGAGTGGAAATAACAGAATACAGATAGCCGAGAATATAGAGAGCCACGGCAAGCCCAAGAGCAGCCACAGCAATAGGGAGCATAAGGACACCAATAACAATAGCAAAGGCGATATGCATAGCCTTATACTTCTTCAGTTTCTGAGCTTCCCTGATAACCGCAGTTACACCCTGCATATAGTTTGCAGTAAGATCCATAAACAAAACCTCCTCTTAATTTGAACAAAGCCTTTTGTCCACGGCTCAAGTTTACCGCGAAATTCCCCAATATTCAACATTTATTTACTAGTCAGTCAGCAAAAGTGATATACGCGTTCTTTTTAAGGGCAAGGCCGCACTCCGCCTCCACACATTTTACAATACCAGCAATCACAGGGCATCCGCCGTGGGCGGGAAAATTATCACAAGCAAATTCATAGAGAGGGCCACTGCCCGGCTTTGCAAAGCATAGCTCATAGGGATCAAAAGTGTCTCCGACAGTGCCTGTAATACCGCTTACACCCTTGCATGGAGAATCTATAGTTATTGTGACTTCGTCTCCGTCTTCAGAATGAGCTGTAACGGTGGCTATAAGTCCGCAAACACCGGGGTCGATTATTACCTTTGTCATAGTTATGCCTCCCTGTATTATTATTGTTATTTTAATGGATTTATCAAACACGCTCATCAGTAACGATATGCATCATTTGTGGACGGCTTTCGGAGAGATACTCTTTCAAAAAAGACGGATAATATTTATATTTGTCCAAATTCTCTATAGGAACCCAATGCATGGTTTCCTTGTCCGCAAAGCGAGTGTAGCTATCGCTGTGGAGCTCTTTCGTGCCTCTTGGCTTCATCAGGTAATAGAAAGCAATTTCATGGCAATGGAGACCGGTATCAAAAGCCCCCTTTCCCTCCCAGAAATTTTCATGAATAACAGCCAGACGGTCAATTTCGTAGTGGACTCCCGTTTCTTCAAAAACCTCTCTCAAAACGGCATCCTCTGCTTTTTCATTCATGTGAACACCGCCGCCGACGGAATAAAAATAGTCCTCTTTATCGTTTCCGGCAAGCAAAACGCAGTCATCCTCAACGATGATAGCCGCCGCTCTGTATCTGAACCAGTTTTGCTCACTGGTAAAGCAGCAATCAAATTCCATGTTTTTCTCCTGAAAGTTCTAATTTATAAATAGAGAATACCACGAACACAGTGGTTTCTCAATACGCAAAAAAGGTCGACACAAGGTCGGCCTCTACTTTGCCTTTGGTAGTGCAAGATTTGGTCTGTACCGCCAGCGGGAGCAAGCCCCCGCCCTACTATTAGGCGCAAAAAAGGAGCAGGTTATCCTGCTCCTTTTTTTATCCATATTATCAGATTTTCTTAGCCGAAGTAACGCTCCAGCAGGCCCTTCAGAGCCTTGCCGTGACGAGCCTCGTCGCGGGCCATCTCGTGGACGGTGTCGTGGATGGCGTCGAGGCCGTTCTTCTTTGCGCAGACAGCCAGGTCTACCTTACCTGCAGTAGCGCCGAACTCGCAGTCAACGCGCCATGCCAGGTTGTCCTTGGTGGTAGCCTTCATGTTGGGCTCCAGATCCTCGCCCAGGAGCTCTGCGAACTTGGCGGCGTGCTCGGCCTCCTCGTAAGCTGCCTTCTCCCAGTACAGGCCGATCTCGGGATAACCCTCGCGGTGAGCGATGCGGGCCATGCAGAGATACATGCCAACTTCGCTGCACTCGCCTTCAAAGTTGGCCTTGAGCTGCTCGAATATATATGCCTTATCTTCAGCGGAGATGTCGGGGTTGTTCTTCACGGTCTTAGCATAGACGCCGTAGTCATGCTCGGCAGCCAGCTTCATCTCGCCCTTGACTTCCTCAAACATCTGGGCCCCTACGTGGCACACCGCCCACTCTGCGCGAGCGGGTTCACCGGTGTGGACATAGCCGCAACCTTTGCAAACGAACTTTTTCATAGTTAAATCTCCTTTTTCATTTTTATTTTCAATAATTTTAATTACATTTTCGCTGGCGCTGACCTTTTCAAAGTCCTCGGCGCCGTGCTTGCAGAGGGGACAGACGAAATCTGCAGGGAGGCTTTCGTCCTCATGGATGTAGCCGCATATTTTGCAGCGCCATCCGTTTTTTTCAGGCTTGGGAGCCTGGGCCTTCACAGTGGTCTGGTAATAGGCATAGGTGGCGGATTCCTCATCGGAGAGGAGCTCTGCATCGGTGAGCTCGGCGATATACATCACATGGCTGCCAAGATCGATGCTTTCCTTTACCCGGCACTGGAATACCGCGTTGCCTTCGGCAAGATACCTGAGGCCGTTTTCGGCCAGAGGGGCGTTGGGAAATTTAGCGAACTTATCCTCTTTCCTTCCGCTGGTCATACCGAAGATACGGTAGGTTTCGTAGGGGATGCTTTCGGGAAGAACGGTGAGATTGAATACTCCCGTTTTGGCAATCATCTCGTTTGTGAGATTTGCCTTTATTGCGCAGATGGAAATGAGTCTGGGCTCAGATGCACACTGGATAGCAGTATTGATTATGCATCCGTTTTCCTTATCTCCCTCTCTTGCGGTCAGGAGGAATAGACCATAGCTCATCTTCCGAAATGCATTTGGATTCATGACGCTGCTCCTTCATTTCTCGCGCACTGTGCGCATATTCCGTCAAACTGCAATGAGTAGCCGGTAATGTTGAATTGTCCCTCCGCTTCGATTGACTCGTCCTCCAGCATCACCAGAGGAGCCAGTCTCACATCACACACATCGCCGCAGCATCTGCAGTGAGCGTGGTAATGGCGGAAGGTCTGGTGGTCAAAATGGTCGGCTCCGTCGGCTATCCTGACTTTGAGGATGCTCCCGTTGTCCGCCAGCTTGTTCAGCACCCTGAACACCGTTGCCCTGCTTATGCTTGGATGGCTCTCATGCACCGACTGATAAATCTCATCAGCCGTTGGGTGGTTAGCCATCCGGCAAAGGGCGGAATATATGATCTCTTTCTGCATTGTGTTTCTCTCTGCCATATATACCTCCTTTGTCTTAGCCTCTTTACATTTAGGATTATATCCTAATTAGGACAAGATGTCAATAGGAGTTTTAAATATTTTTTTGATTTTTTGATTCTTTTTTTACAGCCGCCATAAGGGCGAAGATAAGAAGCAGCATTATCACCGCAATGACCATCAGCATCATGAAGGTGCTGGTGAAGCCGCCGCCGGAGCGGTCCTGAAGTATACCGCTGAGATAGGGCCCTATAAAGGATGCAGCTATGACGCAGAAATTACTTATGCTGTGGTTCACGCCGAAATGACGTGGGCCGTATAGCTCGCTTATGACCTTGGTGGCAACGGTGCTGCCGCCGCCATAGACAATACCCACAAATATCATGCCCACGAACATCAGTACTCTGATTCCCGTGGAGTCGGAAATTATAAGCATTGCAGCGGCTGCAATAAGCATAATATTGAGAAGGCCCATGGCTTTGTACTGTCCAAGCTTATCCACAATAATGCCCACCACAGGTCTGCCACAGCCGTTAAAGATGCTTATGACCATACCGAGGCTGGCTGCAAGGCCAAAATAAGCAGCTATATTGGCGGCGGAGTTTATTACCAGAAGTCCGCTGCAGCCTGCAAAGGTATTCCATAGGAAATATATCCAAAAGCTCAGGGAGGAGACCATTTCCCGGGGAGTTTTGCTTATGGCTCCCTCAGGGGCATCCGGGGTCTTTTTCATTGCCGCAGGGGGCTTTTTCACCACGAAGGAGGAGATGAAAAGCATAAGCGCCACAGCTATACCCACGAAAAGGAGCGCATTGAATATACCCACAATGGGACAGACCCATTCAATGATAAAGGCAAAGGCCAGACTGCTGAGGCCCATACCCATCATCATTATGCCTGTGACTAGGCCCACTCTTCCCGGAAACCAGGGAGAGATGTTGGCCATGAGGGCATTATAGCCCATTCCGATGCCGAAGCCGCCTACCACAGAGTAGCTTATATACAAAAGCTTGAGGGCCGCTCCAGACTCAAGGCGTCCTATCAGGCAGGCTCCCAGATAGCCAAGAAGTATAAGCACAGATCCTATGCGCAGGGACAAAGCGGGAGTTTTGCGCTGCACCGTCTTGCCGCCCACGAAGCCGCCCACGCAGAAAGAGGACATCATAAGGGTGAAGCACATTGAAAGCTGGGCCGCAGTATAATCCGGGAAAACCCGGCCGATCTCTATACGGATAACGGACCATACATACATGACGCCCAGGAAGAAATAGGCGAGAGTTCCCACCGTTACCATCAAAGCGCCGTTTCTAACTTTGTTCATACTTAGCCTCCGAAGAGAAATATCATACTGAAATATTATAATATGGTAAAAAATTTGTCAACTTGAGCCAGCCAATGCCGTTGCTTTTTTCTGCGGCATTTGATATACTCATATAACGCTGAAAAATAATGTCGAAACAGGTGTTTACATATATGTCTAATTCAAGAAATTCCGGCGGAGAGTTCCGCTCCCGCCTTCCCATAATTATTGCCGAGGCCATCATCCTTCTTGTTCTGGTGGGCCTTTTCGCTTTCCTCTTAAAGAGCCACCATGAGACTCCGGTAACTCTCGCGGGTCCCGACCCCGCCTATGTGGATCTGCTGCCTGACTGGTATTTTGACGACAGCAGCGTTCAGACCGGAACTCAGCCCGGTGTCACCCAGCCCACCGAGCCCGGCGATCCCATAGAGACCATCCCTCCCGTGGTTGAGACTCCTATTCCTGAACCCAGCTTTGAGCCTCAGGCCGTTGAGTCCACTCTGCCCGAGAACTATATAAAAACCGTTGGCATAAACGTTGCCGGCACTACTCTGGCCGATGACGAAAAGTACGAAGCCAGCGAGGAAGAGACCGTTTTCTTCGGCTACGGCAAGGATTACACTGATATGGAAGGCATAATCACTTTCCGCGGCAACAACTTCCGCGACGGAGGAAGCTACGGCTACGCAGGACTTGAGGCCTTCCAGCTGGACAGCGCCTGGAACTACACCACCGGCACCCTTGTCCACAACGGCGCTGTTTGGACCGGCAGCGGCTGGACCGGCCAGCCCCTTATCGTAAAGTGGCCCAAGGAGACCAAGGCCATTATGAATATGTATGACTGGGCCAAGGATGACGACGATCTCGTTGAGGTTATCTACGCCACCATGGACGGCAATATATACTTCCTGGATCTTGAAACCGGCAAACAGACCCGCGACACCCTGAACATGGGTTTCACCTTCAAGGGCTCCGGCGCTCTTGACCCCAGAGGCTATCCCATTCTCTATCTGGGCTCCGGCTACGACTCTTCCAAGGGCGTCTCCCGCGCATTTGTAATCAGCCTCATAGACTTCTCCATAATGTATGAATTTGGCAATATGGACAGCTTCTCCCTCCGCGGCGAGCTTTGCTACTTCGACGCTTCCGCACTTGTGGACGCCGAAACCGACCAGCTCATCTATCCCGGCGAGAACGGCATCGTGTATCTCATGAAGCTGAACACGGAATATGACCCCGAGGCGGGTACTGTATCCATTAATCCCGACAATGTACGCAAATGGCACTATTACGGCCACCGCACAAGCCTCTATTCCTACTGGGTAGGTATGGAGGGCAGCCCCACCATCTGGTGCGGCCATATGTTCATGTGCGACAACGGCGGCAACATGATGTGCCTTGACCTGAACACCCTCGAGCTTGTCTGGGTGCAGGATATTCTGGATGACTCCAACGGCACTCCTGTTCTCTCCATCGAGGACGGCCATCCCTACATATATGTGAGCACCTCCTTCCATTACGGCTGGAGAAGCTACACCACGGCAGATGTCCCCATCTGGAAGCTGGACGCCGTCACCGGCGAGATAGTCTGGCAGAAGAATTATAAGTGTTACACCGAGTCCGGCGTTTCCGGCGGTGTGCAATCCACCATAGCTCTTGGCAAAAATGACCTTGAGGGCTATATCTATGTGACTGTGGCCAAGACCGACACCAACAACAACGGTATTCTGGCCTGCATTGACCGTGAAACCGGCGAGGTTATGTGGGAGTACAAATCCTACTACACCTGGTCCTCCCCCGTTCTGGTGTATAACGAGGACGGCAGCGGCTATGTTGTCTATTGCACCTACGGCAACAATATGTATCTGGTGGACGGCCTCAGCGGCGAGGTACTGGACTCCTTCAACCTCCTTGGCGGCGTGGAGGCAACTCCCGCAGTTTATGAGGACATGATAGTTGTAGGCACCAGAAAATGCCTTATCTGGGGCATAAAAATGTCTTAAAAAAATAATTCGAGCGGACGCCTTAGGACGTCCGCTCTTCTTTTGTAAAGCTAAGCCTATACTCAGTTTCTCTGGGTGTTGTTCTGAGACTGGTTCTGGCTCTGATTCTGCTTCTGAGTGTTGTTCTGGCTGTTCTGCTGATTGTTGTTCTGGCTGTTCTGCTTAGTGTTGCTCATAACATTTAACCTCCTTTTTGGAATGCAAAGCTATTTTGCCCCCAGATTCGGAATATATACGCGCTTTTTATGACGCGGAAATTTTTTTCGTTTTTTTGAAAAAAAAGCTTGCATTTTGTTTATGTATGTGCTATTATAATCAAGCGCAGTGTAAACAGCAAAACATATCCGGGTGTAGCGCAGATGGTAGCGTGCTTGAATGGGGTTCAAGAGGCGGCTGGGTCAACTCCCGTCACTCGGGCCCAAAAAAAAAAAA
>JAZSFJ010000066.1:0-6413 GCA_045532145.1 Oscillospiraceae bacterium | reverse complement strand
TTGTAGGGACCGGCGTCCTCGACGGTCCGGCGGTATAAGCTATAAGAAAGTGCCTGTTTAGAGAGAATACGTCACACCCAATTTATATATTCTTGGCCTGAGGCCTAAGATTATGCGCCCCCGGACAAGCCGGGATGGGCGGACCGTCGGGGACGCCGGTCCCTACGAGATGAGCTTATTCTTCCGTGCTCACCAGAGTTTTGCGATGCCTCCATGTGCCCATGGCGTAGTAAACGCCGCCTACCAGGAGGAACACATATCCGGCGATGGCAGAGCCAAGCCAGAAGCCGCTGATTCCCATGCCAAGGCTGACGCCGAAAAGGATGCTGAGGCCGATGCGGGCCACGATGCCGTCCACAAAGCCGGTGACAAAGGCCAGCTTGGAGTTGCCTATGCCGTTTATGAAGCTGATTGCGGGAGAGCGGGAAGCAAAGCCGAAGAAGTTCACAACGCCGATGGGGGCGTAAAGATGGCTGAGGGCCAACACCTCGGGGTTGCGGTCAAATATGCCGAATATCTGCTCGGGGAAGAGCATCAGCAGCAGAGACATTATTCCGCAGTAGACCACGCTTATTATGGTGGTGTAAACAAGGGTGAGAGTAACACGCTTGTGCTTGCCGGCGGCGAAGTTCTGGGCCACAATGGAGCTTCCGGCGGTGCACAGAGCCTGAGTGCATATAGTGGCAAGCATGGTGACTTTGTTGCCCACGGCTGTGGCTGCGGCGGCAACAACGCCCATGGCGTTTATGTAGGAGTTCACATAGAGCATGGAGATTGAAACCGCGGCATTCTGCAGTGCCATGGGCAGACCGAGGGATACTACGGAGCGGAGAATGGCTTTATCGGGAATGAAGCTTTTGGGCTTGAAATCAAAGCCTATGGCCTCTTTGTTGCGAACAAGGAAGATTACGCTTACCACAAAGGCGGCAGTCTGGGCAAGAACGGTGGCCAGCGCCGCGCCGAAGCAGCCCATTTTCAGAGGACCTACAAAGAGAAGGTCCAGAATAACGTTCAGGGATGCGGAGAGCATGATGAACATCATGGGGTGCTTGCTGTCGCCCATGCCGCGGAGTATGGCGCTTACTGTGTTGTAACCGAAAACGGGAACCATTCCCGCAAAAAGCACCAGAGAATACTCGTGGGCGTACTGAAAAGCCTCCTCGGGCACATTTATGAGCCGGAGGACGGGATCGCAGAAGACGATGGACACAATGCACAGCACAACACCAAGCACAAACTGGAAGGTGAAGATGGTGCCAATAGTGCGGCTGACGCCTCTTGTGTTGCCCACGCCCGTGTTCTGGGCAATAATTATCTGGGCTGCTGCGGAGAAGCCGATACAGAGGAAGAGATAGAACATGCTTATCTCGCCGCCTGCGCTGGCAGCGGCAAGGCCCTCGGAGCCCACAAAACGGCCAACGATGGCCATATCGGCCAGGTTATAGGCCTGCTGCAGCAGGTTGGAGATAACAAAGGGAATGGAAAAAGTTATAAGTTGCCGGAAAGGACGCCCGGTGGTAAGGTCTTTGGAAATAGAATTGCTCAAATGCGTCACCTCTGAGGAATAATTGAGATAGATTTACAATATTACAATTATATCTCCCGAAAGCGGCCATTACAAGGTACAATTATGCCCTGAAAGGTAATTTTCTGTTGTATAATCAAACAAGGGAGGCCTGGGCCTCCCTTGTGTACCTTATTACAGAATCCCCGTGATAAAAATCTCGATGCCTATAATTATGAGAATAATTCCACCGAGACAGGAGGCCTTTCCTGCCATGCAGGTGCCAAAACGCTTGCCTATGGCGAGGCCGCCCATGCAGATGATAAAGGTGACAACTGCAATGACAAGGCAGCAGATAAAAGCGGAAAACCAGGTGTAGTCCGCTATGGTGAAGCCAACGCTGAGAGCGTCTATGCTGGTGGCCACGCCCTGAAGCAGCAGCGCCGCAAAGCCAACGGCGGGCTTTTCCTCTTCGCTGCACTTATGCTTTATGCCCTCCCGGAGCATATTGCCGCCGATGAAAAGGAGCAGCACAAGGGCTATCCATGGGATGAACATTTCAAGGGAGGAAAAAACCTGCACCACCGTATGCACGCAAACCCAGCCTATCATGGGCATCAGGAACTGGAAAAAGGAAAAGGTGCCTGCAATGAGAGCCATGCGGGGCAGCTTCATTTTAGGCTCGCCGAGGCCGTTTGCCAGAGAGACGGAAAAGGCGTCCATGGCAAGGCCCGCGCCAAGGCCTATGCTTTTGAGAAAAAAGGAGAAATTCATTGTGTATGCGTACCTCAGAGTATTGTTACGGTATAGCCCAAAATTTTGCTCTCCCCGGGGGCGAGGCGGACTGCATGGGGCTTGTGGGCAAACTCCCCGTCCTCATTTTCCAGCGCACCGCAGCCCTGCCAGGGCTCAAGGCATATATAAGGAGCGTGTTTGCCGGGAGCGGTCCAGAAAGCTATCATGGGGAAGTCGGAAAAGTCCATCTTGACGCCGTCACCCTTGGGGCCCATGAGGGAAACTGAGCCGGAGTTCAGTCCGTCGAAAATAAGAGTGTCGATGCGGTCGTGGAGCTCGTGATCAAGGGGAATGAAGCTGCCCTCTTTTATGGCGGACATGGTGTAGTCGAAGCTTATGAAGCCGCCCTCAAGGGGTAGCATGGCCTCTTTTTCTTCCTTTTGCTCGAAGATGAGCTTCCAGTCGGAGAATTTCTCCTCGGGAGAGAGAGGGCAGTTGAAGGCAGTGTGACCGCCTACGCAGTAATACATATCTTCGTTTCCGGTGTTCAGGACCTGATAATCTGTGCGGAAGCCATTCTCGGTGAGATGGTGGCTGATGCGCAGACGGAAGTGATAGGGATATACAGCCAGAGTTTCTGCACTGTCATTGAGCTCAAGGCAGATGGCAGCCTCGGTTTTTTCCACAAGGGAAAACTCTGCCTGGCGTGCAAAACCGTGGCGGGGAGTGGGGTAAGCCTCGCCGCCGTAGAGTATGCCGCCGGGCTTTACGGCACCGATAACGGGGAAAAGATTGGGGTTGCGTCCTGTCCAGCCGCTGGGGTGGCCCTGCCAGATATACTCGGTGCCCTTTTCGTCGGTGAGAGAAACAAGCTCTGCGCCGAGAGAATTTACCTTTGCCTTTATGCTGCCAAGAGAGAGGGTATATTCCATGAGAATGGCCTCCTTATTTTTTGTATGGCATTAGTTTACCATTGTTGCCCTGAAAAGTGAACAGAAAGTTTTGTAGAGAAAAACACAGCAGGGGACGGACATATCGGTCCGCACCCCTGCTGTGTTGCAGCAGATAAATCTCTATTTGAGTTTTGTAGGGGCGAGCATTGCTCGTCCGCGGGCGACCGCAGGTCGCCCCTACTGTGTTGTTTTATTTGGCTCTTGGTTTTATGGGCAGTAAACCCTCTTACAGCGCCAGAGTAGCCACCACGCTGTGGCCTTCGGGGAGGGGGAGGGAGGCCACATCCTCACCCAGCTTCCACTTGAGATTACCAAGCCAGCCCCCGAGGACTGCGCTGAAGTGGAGGAGAACTATGCCCAGACTGAGAGCGCCGTCGTGCTCGGTGGTGTAGTCATCGGGTCTTTTCACAAGGCTCACACCACCATCATGGAGGAGGAAGCCGTAGGCCTGGCGGTTAAGGTAGCTGGGGGAGAGGCTGGCGGCGTAGAAAGCTTCCCAGAGCATATCGCCGTAGAAACCGATGTGCTCGGCAAGACCCTCACCGTTGCCCCAGTCATTGAGGTAAACAAGCTCCCTTACGCTGCGCTTGGGCTCCATGTAGCGATACTTTGCCACAACGTCCACGTCGGACATGGTCTTGATGTTGAGCCGCAGCTCCTTGGTGGTCTTGAGGCCATAGCCGAAGGCCACGATGGCGGCCACATCCAGAGGGGAGTCTATACCCAGAGAGCTCTTGATAAGCTCGCTGTCGGTGAAGGTGACCCAGCAGCTCTCAAGCTCCATGTCGCTGAGCTTCAGCACCAGATCCTCCATTATGTAGCCAGCGTTGAGAGCGGCAAGGGGATGCTTTTCGGAAAGCAGCACCAGATACTGAGGTGCGCCAACCAGATATTTGTTGTAGCCCGCAGCCTCCTCAAGTGCCTCCCGCACATCCATGTTGAAGATGTGGAGCTCAAGTTTCAGACCGGGAACAAGACGCTTTTCGGCGAGGGAGAAATAGTGGTTTATATCCTTGGCAACAGAGAGGGGGACCTTTTTATCGGAGAAGGCTCTGACGGACTTTCTGTTGTGAATGAGAGCAGTGTAGTTCATGGTATATCCTCCTTGTTCGTTTTATTCTTTATGGCTTTATAATAGAGGATAATTATGTTTTCTTCCGTGATAAAATCACCTAAAGCAAAAAATCCCCCTGCTCATATTTTGAGCAGGGGGGTTAAGTGTTTAATTAGTCGCGGGGGAACTTGATAGCAGCCTGTGCAGCAGCAAGGCGAGCGATGGGAACGCGGAAGGGAGAGCAGGAGACATAGCTCAGGCCAACCTTGTGGCAGAACTCAACGGAGGTGGGACCGCCGCCGTGCTCGCCGCAGATACCAAGCTTGATGTCGGGGCGGGTCTGACGGCCGAGGGTGCAGGCCATCTCAACCAGCTTGCCAACGCCGGTCTGGTCCAGACGGGCAAAGGGATCGTTCTCGTAGATCTTCTTGTCGTAGTAAGCGCCAAGGAACTTGCCAGCGTCGTCGCGGCTGAAGCCGAAGGTCATCTGGGTCAGGTCGTTGGTGCCGAAGGAGAAGAACTCAGCTTCCTTGGCGATGTCGTCAGCGGTGAGAGCTGCGCGGGGGATCTCGATCATGGTGCCGATCTTGTACTTGAGGCTGGAGCCAGCAGCTGCGATTTCTTCGTCAGCGGTGGCGACAACAACGTTCTTGACGTACTTGAGCTCCTTGGTCTCGCCGACCAGGGGGATCATGATCTCGGGAACAACGTTCCAGTCGGGGTGATTTGCCTGAGTGTTGATAGCGGCGCGGATGACAGCGCGGGTCTGCATTGCGGCGATCTCAGGATAGGTGACAGCCAGACGGCAGCCACGGTGACCCATCATGGGGTTGAACTCGTGGAGGGAAGCGATGAGAGCCTTGATGTCGGCAACGCTCTTGCCCTGAGCATTGGCGAGAGCAACGATGTCGGCTTCCTCGGTGGGAACGAACTCGTGGAGGGGGGGATCCAGGAAACGGACGGTCATGGGATAGCCCTGGAGAGCCTCGAACATGCCCTCGAAGTCAGCCTGCTGCATGGGCAGAAGCTTTGCAAGAGCAACTTCGCGCTCCTCGACGGTGTCGGCGCAGATCATCTCGCGGAATGCGGCGGTGCGCTCACCCTCGAAGAACATGTGCTCGGTGCGGCACAGGCCGCTGCCCTGTGCGCCGAACTTAACAGCCTGAGCGGTGTCGTAGGGGTTATCTGCATTGGTGCGAACATCCAGCTTGCGATACTTGTCGGCCCAGCCCATAACGCGGCCGAACTCGCCGGAGATGGAAGCCTCGACGGTGGGGATAGCGCCGTCGTAGATCTTACCGGTGGAGCCGTCGATGGAGAGCCAGTCGCCCTCATTGAAGGTCTTGCCGGCCAGCTCAAACTTCTTGGCCTCTTCGTCCATCTTGATGGCGGAGCAGCCGGAAACGCAGCACTTACCCATGCCGCGGGCAACAACGGCTGCGTGGGAGGTCATACCGCCGCGGACGGTGAGGATGCCCTGAGCGGCCTTCATGCCCTCGATGTCCTCGGGAGAGGTCTCGAGACGGACGAGAACGACCTTCTCGCCGCGCTCTGCCCATTCCTTGGCGTCTTCAGCGGTGAAGACGATCTTGCCGGAAGCAGCGCCGGGGGATGCAGCCAGAGCGGAGCCGATAACGGGAGTGGCCTTCTTCAGAGCAGAGGGGTCAAACTGGGGGTGGAGCAGGGTGTCCAGGTTGCGGGGGTCGATCATGGAAACGGCCTGCTTCTTGTCGATCATGCCCTCGTCCACCAGATCGCAAGCGATCTTCAGAGCGGCCTTAGCGGTACGCTTACCGTTACGGGTCTGCAGCATGTACAGCTTGCCGTCCTCAACGGTGAACTCCATATCCTGCATGTCACGATAGTGATCCTCCAGGATGGCGCAAACCTTGTTGAACTCCTCGAAAGCGGCGGGGAACTTCTCAGCCATCTCGGCGATGGGCATAGGAGTACGCACGCCGGCCACCACGTCCTCGCCCTGAGCGTTGGTCAGGAACTCGCCCATCAGACCGGGCTCGCCGGTGGCGGGGTCACGGGTGAAAGCAACGCCGGTACCGCAGTTGTCGCCCATGTTACCAAAGGCCATCATCTGCACGTTAACGGCGGTACCCCAAGAATAGGGGATATCGTTGTCGCGGCGATAGACGTTAGCGCGGGGGTTGTCCCA
>JAZSFJ010000126.1:0-10054 GCA_045532145.1 Oscillospiraceae bacterium | reverse complement strand
GTCTTGAAAACCGTTAGGCGAACAGCCACAGGGGTTCGAATCCCTTACTCTCCGCCAAAAAAGAAGACACCCGTGTGGTGTCTTCTTTTTTGTATCGGAAGTTGGGATTCGAAGTTTATGCCCCGAAGGGGTAAATCCCTTACTCTCCGCCATGCAAAAAACCTCTTTTGTCTACCAAGACAAAAGAGGTTTTTTGCAATGATATCCGTTTCTGGCGGAACGGGTGATATATCTTCGATATGATATTGCTCTTCGAGCGATGATATATGCCTTCAGCATATGATGGAACGGATATTATATCATATTTTCACGAAGTGGAAATATATTATGCGGCGCTGCCGTATATCATATCGCGAAAGCGATATATCATTGAAAAGCCCAACTAATTGTTTTATAATACTGGCAAAAAAGGCGCTTTTATGTCTGATAACAAATTATCTATATCAAAATTATGGAGTGCTGAAAATGTCTGATTTCCTACACAAACGAATTTTGAATCTCATTCCCTCGAAGGATCTGGGAGCGGCAATTAAGGAAAAGGGCTTTGTTCCCACCGACGAAGATCTTCTTTTAATCGTATATAACTGCGCACCGGACTTCGATTCCAGAATTGAATATCTGCGTCTTTTGGAAGAATCCTTCGACGGTGAGTTGAAAGCGTATGTATCAAGGCTGATCCAGAGCCAGAAGCAGGAGCTGGAGGCATTTATCAGTAATGACGGCAGCGCAGTCTATGAGCTGCACATCAAGGAAAGCCCCGACGCATACGATGAGAAGTATCTCTGCGCATCCTATGAGGCCGCGCTGAAGATGATTCCCATGTTTTATCAGGAGTATGATTGTTCAGAAAACCCCAGTTCCCGCTACAGCATAGAAAAGCGCCGGGTTTTCTATGCGGCCGAGGGCGAGAGTTTCGCCGAGGACAACATGGGAGATATGCTTTTGCTTCCCAATGCCGTCATTTTCTGTGTGCGTGTCGATGGGTTCAGCGCAGAATGCTGCAGCCACGACGACTGCGATGATTGTGAGCGTCCCTGCCTTCACAGAATTACTACTGCGTTTCCCCGTTTTCTACAATATGGCGACGTGGTAAAATATCTGAATTATGACCGGGTGGAGGAATACGGGGTTTACCTTGATTGGAACAAAGCGCCAACTGATGAATGCTATATCATCCCCCTGGATGACAAGCATATAAGCTTTCATGATTTCAAAAACGCCTTCTACGCCCACCATCATATCCGCTCCGAATTTGTGGAGAAGATTTCCATCGAGGAACTTCCCAAGCAGCTGCAGGAGGACTGCATTGCTTATCTGGAGTATTTGAAGAATAATTCCGCGTGGTCTTAAGTGAATCTTTACTCAGCCTGTAAAGGGGCTGTTATTATTCAGGAGTTCTTCAAAGCCTTTGAAATAGCCTTCTGCATCTATCCAGCCCTCCCGAACCTCCTCATACAGCATACCGCAAAGATACAGACTGTACCACGGCTCATCCGTCCATCGTTCGTTTTTCATGGCCAGATTGTACATCAATTCCGTCATTTCAGCGTCTGACATAGATTCCTCCCGTCGCTTTTTCCTAAGGAAATCCATTATGAGTTCAAAGCCGGCCTTTTCCCGGTCAAGCTCCGGCTTATTAGTACGGCGCATGTACTCATTAAGTATCCCAAGACGGGTCTTTGGGTCAGAGTCGGAGGTGGACAGCTCTAATATCACATCGGACAGCTGCTCCCGCTCCTCCAAAACGGCGTCTATGTAGTTTTGAAGCTCCTCCTCATATCCGCACAGGAGCAGAAGGGAGAAGTATGACGCATAATCATATGTCATAAGCAGCCACCTCAACTGTTATTATTAAGGAAGCAGGTTGACCACCGCATCTTCAAGGCCTGAGCTACAGACCCAGAGGTCGCAGGCAATATTATACAAATAATCAGCAAAAGAAAGCTCTTCACGCCCCCACCTCCTTTGGTCCAAATTTTACACCGAAAATATTAAACATTCAACATCCGGAACATATCCGTTAAATGCTTGACTATCAAGGGATATAAAACTATACTTGATTTATCACAGTCATAATTCACCATCAATTCAAAAGGAGATATTGCCATGTCCAGCTTTGAAAACCTCCGCGTTGTGGATAATTTTTATCAGACCTCCCTTTTCTTCCCCATGCCCACGGTTATAATGAGCACCCTCTGCGAGGACGGCTCCACCACTCTGGGGCCCTATTCTCTGGTGCAGCCCTACTATGTGGCAGGCAAGGACTATTACGCCATGCTCCTTTGCTGCCGCAACTCCTCCAACACCGCCCAGAACATACTCAGGGACGGAAAGTGCGCCATCAACTTTGTTGACGATAATCCCAAAACCTTCAAGGAGTGCGTGAAGCTTAGCTGGCCCGGTGACACTCCTGCAGACAAAATGCCCAAGTGCAAATTCAAGCTTGAGAAAAGCCAGATAGAAGAGGAGACCGGGGAAAAGCGCCCCCAGGTACTCAGTGACGCCATTCAGGTAATTGAATGCACATGGGTAAGAGAGCTTGACGGCGCTCAGGATGACAAGCCCGGTGAGCTCCACGGCTACAAGCCCCCCTACCACGATTTCAACGGTATAACCTCCGAGTTTGGCGCCCACTTCATTCTGAAGGTGGACCGCATACTCATGAAGAAAAAGTATTCCGACGCCATCATAAACGGCGTTAAAAGCTCCGACTTCCCTCCCCTGCCCGTGGACTACGGCTACCGCGACAGCAAGAACTTCTGGTTCCACAGAAAGCGCAAGGTTCGCGCCGAGCTGCTGCCCATGCGTCAGGCCAGCCTTGAGTCTGTGCGCTATGCCGCCGACAGAGTTGACGACAAGATTAAGTTCACAGACGATGCTCTTAACATGGTCCTGAATGTGCCCCGTGTCTTCCTGCCTCTGGTTCTCAAGGGCTGCGTGGACTGGGCAAAGGAAAACAGCGTGGAGCTCATAACCGCAGAGCATATGCAGATAATCAACGACAAGCGCGCCAAGGAAAAAGCCAGCAGAAAATAAAAAAAACAAAAGAGTCTGTCAAACAACATCATCAAATACCTCCCTCTGACGAGGGAGGTGCCGAGCGCAAGTGAGGCGGAGGGCGAGAAATGTTTGCAAAATACCTGAATTTTGGTATGAAATATATTTTTTTATTGTCTCTCCCCCAGTCAGCTTCGCTGACAGCCCCCTCGTCAGAGGGGGCTAAGTACTTTTTTGACAGGCTCTTTTATTTTACCCCTTGCGGAAAAAGGCCACAGCCACTGCACCGGGGCCGGCGTGGGTGCCTATTACGCTGCCTATGCAGGTATATCGCAGCTTATCCGTGCCATCCTCCCAAAGGCGGCGGCTGTCCTCCATGTATTTCAGCAGCAGAGCATCGGAAATTCCCGTATAGCCCAGAAGCACAGGTTTTGAGAAGTCCACACCTCCTGCCTTTTCTATCTCCTGAACAAGGAGATTATTGCCCTGCTTGGAACCGCGGGCCTTGCCAAGTACTTTTAGTTCACCCTTTGCCACCGACAGAACAGGCTTAATATTCAATACCGCACCGGCTATGGCCAGAGTTTTGGGAATGCGACCTCCCTTATGGAGATACTCCAGAGTGTCCACGAGGGCAACAATCGATATTTTCTCCTTGTCCGCCTCAAGTCTGCGGGCAATTTCCACGGCACTCATACCCTCGTCCAGATAGCGCAGAGCCAGCTCCACCAGTATCCCGGCGCCTATGGCCCCTGTGCCACTGTCCACAACATAAATGTTCTCATAATCTTCGGCAGCAATGTGGGCGCTCTGGCAAGTGCCGGAGAAACTAGAGGAAATGCATATGACCACCGCCTCCTCCCCTGCTGCAGATGCCTCCTCGTACTTCTCCGCAAAGGCAGCGGGTGTGGCCTGACTTGTGGTGGGGAGCACATCGCTCTCTATGAGCTTTTCATAAAAGGTCTTGCGTTCTATTGTAAGGCCGTCCACATATTCCTCATCCCCAAAATGAATGGTCAGAGGTACAACGCTGACACGATTTTGAATCTCCGGCAGCAGGTCGCAGGTGGAGTCCACAATTATTCTTGTTTTCATGGCTGTATGTCCTTTCAAAGGGAGAAGCCTCCCGTAGTTTGTTGATTTCTCAACTTTCAGCATTATACCACGACTTGTTGATTTGTCAACATTATATCTGTAATAAAAAGGCCTGAACTTGTGTTCAGGCCTTTTTATTACAGTTGTTTAAGCGCTGCGCTTATATCCTCGAATTTCATGCCACGGGAGGCTTTCACAAGCACTGTGTCTCCGGGCTGTATGAGCTCGGGGAGGGCCGCTAAGAGGGCTTCCTTGCTGTCAAAATGTCTGCCTATTTCCCCCGCTCCCCGGGCGGTGGCTCTTGAAAGCTCTCCGCAGCAGAGGACAGAGTCTATACCGAGACTTGCGGCATATTCGCCGGATTCAAAATGGAGCTTTTCTCCGTTTTCTCCAAGCTCGAACATATCTCCCAGAATGGCTACCTTTCGTCCCTCAACAGCGGCGAGGGAGCGAAGGGAGGATGCAAGGGAGGTGGGGTTTGAATTGTAGCAGTCGTCTATTATGCTGATTTTATCGGTCTTCACAAGTCTGGCACGGGCTCCAACAGGCTCATAGGCAGCGATGCCGGCGGCAATTTCCTCATCACTGAGGCCAAGCTCCATACCCACGGCGGCTCCCGCCAGAGCTGCAGCTATCATGTGTTCGCCGTAAGCGTTTATGCGCACATCAAAGCGGCGTTCGCCCTTCACAACGGTGCAGAGAGTGGAGCCCTCGGCGTCGGTACGGATATTTTCGGCACGCACCTGGCAGTTCTCCCCAAGGCCATAGCAAATCTTTTCTCTTCCGAAATCTGCCTCAGCAAGCAAATCGTCATCACCGCAGCAGAAAACTTTACCCCGACGGGCAATGCCCTCCACCATCTCTCCCTTGGCTTTCAGGACGCCGCGACGGTCCCCCAAAAATTCCAGATGGGCGTGGCCGATAACGGTGAAAAGGCCGTAGTCGGGCTTGACGATTCTTGTAAGGAGGCTCATCTCCCCAAAGTGAGATATACCCATCTCAATAACCGCAGCTGTATGCTCCTCACGAAGCCCGAAAAAGGTGAGGGGAACGCCCAGCTCATTATTGAAGTTTCCGGCAGTCTTGTGGACATTATAGTGCTGACCGAGCACAGAGGCCACCATCTCCTTGGCGGTGGTCTTGCCAACGGAGCCGGTTATACCTATAAAGGGTATATCAAAGCGGGTGCGGTAGAATTCCGCAATATTCTGCAGGGCCTCAAGGGTGCTGCGCACACGGATAAAGGGACGAATATTTCCCTCAGGCAGCTTTTCGCCTATGGCGCAGAGTGCTCCCGATTCAATCACAGCAGGGATGAAGTCGTGGCCGTCCACCCTCTCGCCAACTATGGCGGCAAAGAGGCAGCCGGGCTCAATTTTGCGGCTGTCGGTGGTGATGGAGCTGACTTCCCGTCTAAGAAGCTCTATGTCTCCGAAATAGTCGCCATGGCAGGCGGCTATTATATTTTCAAGGCTAAGTCCTCTCATGCGTACTTCTCCATGGAAACTTCAATTATCCTCTCGCAGAGGGTGCCGTAGTCCATGCCCAGTTCCCTTGCCATCTGGGGTATGAGACTGGTGGGGGTCATACCGGGGAGGGTGTTGGCCTCAAGGCAGTACATCTCTCCGTCAAGGCTGTTCCAGAGGAAGTCCACACGGCAGTAGGCGTCTATCATCAGGGCCTCGTGGACACGCTCAGCCAGACGCTGAAGCTTTTCGGTTGCCGCCTCGCCAATGGGTGCGGGGCAGATTTCCTCAGTGGCTCCCGCCTGATACTTGTTTTTATAGTCATAGAAGCCGGTCTTGGGAATTATCTCAATGGCGGGCATGGCCTTGCCGTTCATAACGCCAACGGTGAGCTCACGGCCCTTTATGTACTTCTCCACCAGAACGGCCTTTTCGTATTTGAAGGCAAGCTCAAGGGCACTCAAGTAGTCCTTTTCCTCGTAAACAATACTGGTGCCCACGCTGCTTCCGCCGGAGCAAGGCTTTACCACACAGGGGAAGCCCACATTTTCGTAGCTTTCGGCGTCCTTTTCCACGGTGATGCCCACAGGAACGGGAATACCTGCAGCGGCAAGAACGGTCTTTGTAAGGCTCTTGTTCATGGCAAGGGCACTGCCCAGATAGCCGGAGCCGGTATACTTTATGCCGTGGAGGTCCAAAGTGGCCTGCAGTTTGCCGTTTTCTCCCTCCTCACCGTGAAGGGCAAGGAAGGTCATGTCAGCCGCTTCGCAAAGGCGCAGCACATTGGGGCCGATGGCGCAGCCGCCACCCATGGCCCGGACCTTGTCAAGATCGGGAGCCGCTTCAGCAACGGAAAAATCCGCAATGCTGCCGCCACGTGCAAAAACCTCAGCTGGGTCCTCAAAGCTTTCGGTATAGCCCAGATAGAGGTCAACCAAAAGAGCATTATGACCTTTTTCTCTCAGGGCTCTGGCAACGCCGGTGCCGGAGGAGATGGAAACATCTCTCTCGTTGGAAAGTCCGCCGCAAAGAACAACTATATTCATAGGATCGATTCCTCCTCATTTTCACTAATCAATGATTATAACACAAATCTCCATAGTAAACAATGAAAAAACTGTTGTTATACAGGCATATAGTGTGATATAATGCTCGCGTTAGTTTGACGAAAACGAAAGTGGTGAACAAAAATGCAATATGTAGTTCTTGACCTGGAATGGAACCAGGCAATGAGCTCCAAATCTCCCATATATAACCGCCTCCCCATTCATCTCAGAGGCGAGATAATCCAGATAGGCGCCTGCAAGCTTAATGAGGACCTTACTCCCGGCGAGGAGTTCCAGATAGATGTTAAGCCCGTTTATTTCCGCAAAATGCACTATAAGGTGAAAAAGCTCACCGGTATCGACTCCGAGCGTCTCAGCGAGGCCTGCGGCTTCAAAGAGGCCATGAAAAAGTTCCGTGAGTTCTGCGGCGATGGCTGCACCTTCCTCACCTGGGGCTACGACGATAAGGGCATCATGGAACAGAACATAATCGTCCATGACCTGGACTGGGACTGGATAGCAGGCTGGGTTAACCTCCAGATAATCTACAATATGCAGACCGACGGTGACAGAAACCAGAAAAGTCTGGCCACCGCCATGGAGCATTTCGGCATTGAGCAGACCCGTGTGGCCCACGATGCTCTTGGAGACGCCTACAATACCGCTCTGGTATGCTCCCACCTTGACCTTGAAGGCGGTCTCAAGGGCTACGACGAGACCATGCACCAGCTCTCCCTCCGCCGCAAAAAGGCCAGCGAGGACGGCGAGGAAGGCCCCGAACCTCTGGAGCATCTCACCTTCACCGGCTACGCCACACGCAGCGAAGCCTTTGCCGACGAGCGTCTTGCCGCCATCCCCTGCCCCGAGTGCACCAAAGAAATGAGCACTCAGCGCTGGGTGAATCAGGGAGACAAGCGCTATATGACCCTGGCAGAATGCCCCGAGCACGGCAAGTTCCTCACCCGTGTGAAGTTCCGCCACACCGAGGACGAAACCTGGACCGCCAACCGCATCATCTATAAGGCCGATGAGGAAATGGTGGAATTTTACAAGCAGAAGTCTGTGCAAAACCGCAAGCGCGTGAGAAGAAGAAAGAAAGCTTCCTCCACCGCCGAAAGTAAGTAAATAATTAAGACGCTGTAAATTTTGCAGCGTCTTTTCTTTTCCCCTTGACTTATGCTGTAAAAGTCTATATAATCCCAATTCAAATACAACAATAAAGGAGGGCGATATCCAAAATGGAAAGCGACGGTAGACACCGAAACCAGTTTAAGAATTTCTTTTTGTTGGCACAACTGCGTCTATAGGGCCGCGGCTGTGCTTTTGCGCGTTTAAATAGCGTTATTAATTTTCAAGAACAAAAAGGAGTTTTTAATATTGAACACAGCATTTTACATAATCATAATGGTGGTTTGTCTGCTTCTCTCCGCCTTCTTTTCAGCCACAGAGACGGCCTTTCTCTCCATGAATATGACCAGAATGCGCACCATGGCAGAATCCGGCGACAAGAGAGCAAAGCTTGTATGCACTCTTGAATCCCGCTACGACAAGCTTATTTCCACCCTGCTCATAGGCAACAACATAGTCAACATAGGTCTTGCCAGTATTGGCACTGTGGTTTTCGTCCATATATATGGCGATGTGGGAGCCACCATCTCCACCGCGGTAGTAACCGTGGCGGTACTTATATTCGGCGAGATAAGCCCCAAAAGCCTCGCCAAGGACTTCCCCGAACGCTTTGCCATGTTCGCCGCTCCCGCCGTCAGCGCCCTCATGTGGCTTTTCACACCTCTCAACTTTCTCTTCTCCAAGTGGAAGCAGCTGATTGGTTCCCTTATCAAGACCAAGAATGACACCCGCATGAGTCAGGAAGAGCTTTTGATGTTTGTGGAGGAAGTGAGCTCCGACGGCAGTATAGGTGAAAGCGAGCGTGACCTTCTCCGCAACGCCATTGAGTTTACCGACCAGAGGGCTATTGATATTCTCACCCACCGTGTTGACCTCGAGGGCGTAAACCTTGACGCCACTCATGAGGAGGTAGCCCGCGTCTTTACCGAGAGCAAGTTCTCCCGCCTTCTGGTTTATTCAGGCACTATCGACAACATAGTAGGCGTAGTCAACCAAAAGGACTTCTATACCGGTACAGGCGTCACGGATAAACCCCTTTCCGAGATAATGAGCCCTCCCCTTTTCATTCCCAAGTCAGGCAAGATAAGCGAGATACTCAAGAGCCTGCAGAAGAATAAAAGCCACATCGCAGTTATTCTGGACGAATACGGCGGCACTCTGGGCATAGTAACCATGGAAGATATTCTTGAAGAGCTGGTGGGCGAAATATGGGACGAGCACGACGAGGTGGTGGATCCCTTCCGTCAGCTGGAAAAGGGCCTTTATCAGGTGGACGCCTCTGTAAGCTACGAGGATTTCGCCGAGTTTTTCGGCATAGAATGCGAAGAAGATGTATACTCCATAAGCGGCTGGGCGGCCTTGATTCTTGGCCGTATGCCCGAGTCCGGAGACCGCTTTGAATATGAGCATCTTGAAATTGAGATAACTGCGGCAGAAAGCCACAGAGTCAGCGCACTCAAGGTAAAAATAAACGAAATAGCAGAATAATAAATACGAGTTTCAGTCCCGGCAGCAGGCTCTGCCGGGACTGTTCTTGTCTATATGGCCAGAATATGATAGGATAAATAAAACAGACCGATATACTCGAATTTGGAGGCTTAGTATGAAGATCGAAAAACGTATGAAAGAGACATTCGTTGTTATCGGCAAAGAAGGTTCAACCATGGATGGTCAAGGCTTTGTTCAAAAATTATGGTCGGATGCGAACTCTCATTTCAGCGAAGTTCAGCCCTTAACTAAAAAAGACGAAAATGGAAATTTGCTTGGTATTTGGGGTGCAATGTCTGATTGTTCCCATTCATACAAGCCGTGGGAGGATAACTTCAGCAAAGGACTATACCTTGCCGGTGTTGAATGTGTTGATGATGCTGAAGCGCCCCAGGGATGGACAAAATGGACGATTCCAGGTTTTGAATATATTTGCGTAGAAACCGAAAATGAAAATACTTTTTCAGAAGTACTAAGCTACATGGATGCAAACAATATTGCATTGGTTGGAGCTGTCCATGACTTTACTTGCCCAGCAAACGGAAAGAACTATATGTTCTTCCCAATTGGAACCATCTAATAAAATTCCAGTTTATCCAACAAATAAAAACGCACCGCTATACAGCTTTTATATCTTTGCGTTTTGGCACCGCGCAATAGCCTTCCTTTACATAGGTGAGCCTTTAGCCAGGCCCCCCCGTATAACGGGTGCCCTGCTCCGGCCCTATAAGGGCCTATTGTTGGCCGCGCCTTAAGGCGCGGTGAAACGGTCTGCCGACCGCATAAGGTTCACGAGCGGCCCCACCAAGTGGGGCTGCTTTTATTTGCTCTTAT
>JAZSFJ010000070.1:0-17407 GCA_045532145.1 Oscillospiraceae bacterium | reverse complement strand
CCTTCACATCGGTGTCTGCCAGCCGAACCTTCAGATCGGCGGCAGCAGCCTCATCGACAGCGACCAGCAATTCCGGCCGGAACGCTCTGGCCTGTTCCTCCGCCAGCTCCACGCTGCGGTTGACCGTCAGCGCTCCCACACGGAAACCGCAGGTCTTTGCCACATCAAGGGTCTGCCGGCCAATGAAACCGGTAGAGCCCAAAATCGAAATCGTTCGTTCCATAGTTTATCCTCAAAAAACAGGCAAAAGAGATACGATGAACAGCACCACAGGTCCACAGAAGATCATGCTGTCAAAACGATCCAGCATGCCGCCATGACCGGGCAGCAGATTGCCGTAATCCTTCACGCCGTAAAGACGCTTGATGGCGGAAAAGCTCAGGTCGCCCAGCTGGCAGGCTGCGGAGCCGAACAGGCCGTAGACAGCCATGATGGGGAAATTCACCTCATAGCCTATGGCTTTCAGCACAAGACCGAATATGAGCATTGCAGCAATGGTGGTGGCAAGTCCGCCCGCTGCGCCCTCTATTGTCTTTTTGGGTGAGAGTCTGGGGCAAAGCTTATGCTTGCCGAAGAATATTCCAACGAAATATGCACCGGAGTCGCTGAGAAAAGCAGCAACGAAGGGCAAAAGGGCATACACAACGCCGTGCTCACGCTGGGCCAGCTTCACAAGGCTTGTGAGCATCAGGGGCATAACCGCGCCTGCAAGGATGCACAAAGCCACAGTTTCAAGCTTCAGACCCTTTTCGTGGCTGACGGAGTGCATCAGCTCGCAAAGCATTGCGGCAAAAAGCAGAAATACCATGACGGTGAACACCGCTCCGGCGTCATATATGGTGGAGAGAATAGGCATGGAAAGGGCGAAGAGGGAGCTTACGATATGCATCCGCTTATTCACGCCGCCCACAGCCCGCAGCAGTTCCCATGCGGAAAGGCCCGCTATCACGCCTACTACGATGCCGTAGACCCAGACGGGGGCAAAAAATATGACTGCCAGAAACAGAGGCAGACCTATTACCGCCACGATTATTCTTGTTAACATCCTTTTCATCCTTTCGGGTCTTCGCTGAAATTTATCTCTTTATCACAAGTCGAAGCTGCTTGCTCATATCTGCGATTTCATCGGCGCAGAAGCGGAAAACATCTTCCGCGGTGAGCTCTTCCAGCTTCGCTTCGGAGCTCATCACTGTGCTTTCATCGCTGAGATACCCGTTCCAGAGCTCCACTTCCTCCGCCTTTTCCATATGGCGGCGAATATACTCAAGGAGCATCTCCGCCCGGCCAGGGGTGCAGCGGCTCCACTCCACAGCAGCCATAAATGGCTTTTCGCTTTTAAGCTCGCAGGCTTCCTCCATGGGCCAGATGTCAAAATTATCGTCAGGGTCGGGTATCTCAAAAATCCCCTTTTCGATGTCGATATTGGGCTCAATATCGCTCCACATTATCATGCCGGGCTCATCGTGGTCTATCTCCGGGTCCATGAGCATACTCTTCGGGACCTCTATCCCCTGCTCAAGTGCCTCGTTCACAGAGAGCATCTTCATGTGGGGATTGGGCAGAGTCTCAAGAGGAGTATCAGAGGCAAGGGCAACAAGAAAGCTCATGCTCAAACACCCCCGTAGCGGCGCTCACGGCGCTGGAACTCGGCAATGGCCCGGTTTATCTCCCGCTCCGTAAAGTCGGGCCAGAGAGTGTCGGTGAAATAGAGCTCAGAGTAAGCAGACTGCCACATGAGGAAGTTGCTGAGACGGTATTCCCCGCCGGGACGGATAAGAAGGTCCGGGTCAGGTATGCCGGCAGAGTAGAGATAATCCCCCACTCCCGCCTCATCAATGTCATTTGCCCGGCCTTCACTGACCTCAAGGGCATAGCGACGCATGGCACGGACAAGTTCGTCCCTGCCGCCGTAGTTGAGGCATATATTCACCTGGCAGCCCTCGAATCTTTTGCTTATCTCCTCGGTGCGGGCAATGAGCTCACGAAGCCGGGGACTGAGGACACTCACGTCTCCGAAGAACTTCATTTTGACCTTATCCCGCTCCATCTTCTCGATGGACTCAAGGAGGTACTTCTCAAGAAGGCCCATAATGGCCTCCACCTCTTCGGGTGGGCGACGCCAGTTTTCCGTGGAAAAGGCGTAAACCGTCAGGTAGTCAAGGCCAATGTCCTTGCAGTAAGTGGCGACCTTGCGGAAGGTCTCCGCTCCAACGGCATGGCCTGCGGTGCGGGGCATTTTCCGTTTCTTGGCCCAGCGTCCGTTGCCATCCATAATAATGGCAATATGGCGGGGGAGATTGCCAAAGTCAATCTCCTCCGCCTTTTTGTTGAAAATGGATTTCATTATATCTCGGTGAGTTCCTTTTCCTTCTTTGCGCAAAGACCCTCGATCTTCTTGATATAGTCGTCGGTCTGCTTCTGGATGCCCTTTTCAAGATCCTTGCAATCGTCCTCGGTGATTTCGGAGGCCTTCTGCATCTTCTTGAACTTGTCCATAGCGTCGCGGCGGATGTTGCGGATGGCAACCTTGGCATCCTCGCCGTACTTTTTAACCTGCTTTACCAGCTCCTTGCGGCGCTCCTCGGTGAGCTGGGGGAACACAAGGCGGATAACGCGGCCATCATTCTGGGGATTGATGCCGAGGTCGGAGGCGAGAATGGCCTTTTCAATGCCCTTGAGCACGCTGCCGTCCCAAGGCTGGATAGCCAGAGTGCGGGGGTCGGGGGTGGAGATAGTGCCCAGCTGCTGGATGGGGGTGGCAGTGCCGTAGTACTCAACGGTGATCTTGTCCAGAACGGCGGCGTTGGCGCGGCCTGCACGGACGGCGTTGAAGTTCTCTACCAGCACGGAGCAGGTTTTTTCCATTCTGTCGGTAAACTCTTTGTATTCGGACATTTTATTTTCCTCCTAAAAACTCTTATCAGTTGTTATCAGTTAACTTTGGTGCCGATGTCCTCGCCCAGAACTACGCGGACTATGTTCTCGGGGTCCTTGAGAGCGAAAACGATAACGGGGATGTGGTTATCCATGGAAAGGCTGGTGGCGGTGGTGTCCATAACAGCCAGATGCTGGGCCAGAACCTCGTCATAGCTGATGTGGTCATACTTGATGGCAGTGGGGTCCAGCTTGGGGTCTGCGGAGTAAACGCCGTCAATATTCTTGGCCAGAAGTATGGCATCTGCGCCGATCTCGGCTGCGCGGAGCACAGCGGCGGTGTCGGTGGAGAAATAGGGGTTGCCGGTGCCGCAGCCGAAGATGACAACCTTGCCCTTGCTAAGATGGCTGTCAGCCTTCAGACGAATGTAAGGCTCGGCTATCTGGGCCATGGTGATGGCAGTCTGAACACGGACGGGAACGCCTATCTGCTCAAAAACATCGCTGAGGGCCAGGGAATTCATAGCAGTAGCCAGCATACCCATATGGTCGGCACGGGTGCGCTCCATCTTGCCGCCGCCATCCTTGGCGCCGCGCCAGAAGTTGCCGCCGCCAACGACTATGCCCACTTCAACGCCCATCTCGGTGACCTTCTTTACCGCCTCGCACACGCTCTTGATAACGGCAAAATCCAGCCCGGTCTTCTTTTCTCCCGCAAGAGCCTCGCCGCTGACCTTCAGCAGCACTCTCTTATAAACAGGTTTGGCTTCGTTCATATAAAACCGCTCCTTTTCTACTCTTATTATATCAACGGACATTTTAACATGATATACCGCTTTTGACAATATGGACAAATGTAAAAATTTATAGTCGGAGATTATAGGAATTATAATCCCGCAGGAATACTTTAGATTACCCCAAAGCCCGTAGTGGCGATTCACGAATCGCCCGCGGGAGGCTGATAGCCTCCCCTACAATGCAGCATGAATTTAGCTGCCTCAAAAATCCCGGCCCGGAATGGCGCGCCGGGGCGACGCGCCCTACGGGATAGACAGAAACCATGAGTTCCAGCCAAATTTGTAGGGGACGGCGTCTCGACGGCCCACAAGCAATCTCGCCGGAGCTTTTGGGGCACGGCGGGGACAAGCCCCCGCCCTAGGGCAAAAGCGTAATTTCAAGCACTTCCTTTTGACGGACTTTGCAATCCCGGTGATATACAATAGCCCCCATGAGAGTGATATATGCCGACAGCATGATACTGCTGAATTTCACCATAGACTATCTGCTGCTTCTGGCCACAGGGAAGATATGCGCCCTGCCCCTGAAGCGGCTGCGTATGGGGCTGGGGGCCCTATTCGGCGGGGTCTTCGCCCTGCTGTGTGCCCTGCAGCCGGACCTGGCGGCTGTGGGGCTGAAAATAGGGGGAGGGCTTCTCGTGGCCGCCATCGCCTTTTGGGGTCTGGGGCCTTTTCTCCGGACAGCTCTTGTATTTCTCGCCGTATCCGCCGCCTTCGGAGGTGCGGTGTACGCGGCAGTAAGCATGGGCGGCGGACGGGTGGGGAGTCTTTCACCAAGGACCCTCATCTTATCCTTCGCTCTCTGCTACACCGCACTCAGCCTTGTTTTCAAAGGCAGGGGCCGGGTCTCCCGCAGGGAGACAGTCCGGGCAGAAATATTCTTCCGTGGTCTCAGCGTAAGCTTTTCCGCACTGAGGGACACAGGCAATGAACTGACCGATTCCTCCAATCGTCCCGTTATGACCGCGGACTTTTCCGCCCTCTCCCCCCTTTTTCCGGAGCTCGAGCCCGCCGCATCCATGGATGCGCCCTCTCTGCTCCTCTCCCTAAGCGCTCTGCCGGGAGCCAGGGGACGCTGCCGACTATTTCCCTGTCTCACCGCCACGAGCCCAAGCGGCCTGCTGCCCGCCTTTCGCCCCGACCGCATTCTCCTGAACGGGCAGGAGGCACCCCACGCCTACATAGCAATAGTCCCCGGCCCCCTCAGCTCCGACGGCAGCTACCGGGCAATATTTTAGGAGGTTTTGATCCTATGAAGATAAGCTGTTTTTATATCCGCACCATGTCCGCCATATCCCGTCTGCGGCTGCGTCTGGGCTCCCTGGGGCTTGGCCTGCCGGAGAGCGTCCACTACATAGGCGGCAGCGACACTCTGCCCCCGCCCCTGAGCGCAGAGGAGGAGGCCGCCACTCTGGAGGCCCTCTGTCAGGGAGACGCCGAAGCAAAAAAGAGGCTCATTGAGCACAATCTCCGTCTTGTGGTCTACATAGCCCGCCGCTTTGAAAACACAGGAGTGGGCCTTGAGGACCTTATAAGCATAGGCACCATAGGTCTCATAAAGGCCATAGGCTCCTTTCGCCCGGACAAAAAGATAAAACTGGCCACCTACGCCAGCCGCTGCATTGAAAATGAGATACTTATGCACCTGAGAAAAATCAGCTCCCTTCGCACCGAGCTCAGCTTCGACGAGCCCCTGAACACCGACTGGGACGGCAACGAGCTGCTTTTAAGCGACGTTCTGGGCACAGACTGCGACGAGGTCTCCCGTCCCATTGAGGAAGACACGGAAAGACGGATACTGCTGGAGGCGGTGGACCGGCTCAGCGAGCGGGAAAGGCAGATAATCTCCCTGCGCTTCGGTCTCAGAGGGGAAAACGAGTACACGCAAAAGGAGGTTGCCGATGCGCTGGGCATCTCCCAGAGCTATATTTCCCGGCTTGAAAAACGCATTATCTCCCGGCTCAGGCGTGAAATGAGCCGCCTGCTGTGAGCACCGGGAGCTTACTGGAAAGTGTTTCCAACTGGCGGACGATAGTTTGATAAAAAACGACAATGCTCCCTATTTAACATTGACTTTTACTGGTGTTTCTGCTATTATCTTTTGGGAATAGGTTTAAATATTTTTGCGCATTCGCGGATGTGTCCACGGTGCGCGGACACCTCAGGAGGAATAATAGCATGAAATCCACTGGCATTGTACGTAAGCTCGATGAGCTTGGCAGAATCGTGCTGCCCATCGAGATGAGAAGGACCTTCAACCTTGCAGAAAAGGACGCTGTTGAGATCTACGTTGAAGGAGACAGCATCATCCTCAGAAAGCACCAGCCCAACTGCATACTCTGCGGAGAGGCCAAAAACCTCGTAGATTACAAGGGCAAGCTGGTTTGCAAAAGCTGCGTGAAGAGTCTCGCAGAGAAAATCTGAATACGATAAAAAAAGGAACCCTTTCGGCAGAGGGTTCCTTTTTTTGCTGAAATATGAGGTGGCAGCAAGGAGCGCAGCGACGCATCAATCCGCAGCCCCATGTCCACGGACCGTCGAGGACGCCGGTCCCTACGAATTATGCGAAAGACCGAAGCTTTGGAGCTTCGTTCTTTTTGCTTATTTATATTCTTCAATAAGGGCCTTAAAGGCGGGCATGGAGCGGACAATCATATCCCTGTCCACGCAGTAGCTTATGCGGATATATCCGGGATAGCCGAAGTCATCGGCGGGGCAGAGCAGAAGCTCGTGGGCCTTGGCGCGCTCGCTGAAGGCCTTGGCATCCGGCTCGAGAGCCTTGACAAAAAGATAGAAAGCTCCGTCGGGCTTAACGCAGCTGTAGCCAAGCTCAGTAAGTCCGCCATAGAGAATATTTCTGTTCTCTTTATACTCGCTCACATCGGACACAGCGCCCAGGCACTGCTCCATTACCTGCTGCAAAAGGCTGGGGGCGTTGATATGACCAAGGGCGCGGGAAGCTCCGGCAATGGCGAAGTTCACGTCCTCCCGATAAGCAAGCTTATCGCTGACAGCCAGATAGCCGATGCGCTCACCGGGGATGGAGAGGGCCTTGGAGAAGGAGTAGCAGATAACGGTGTTATCATAAAAATTCATGATGCAGGGCACTTCCACGCCGTCATACACAAGCTCTCTGTAGGGCTCATCGCTGAGGATGTAGATGGGCTGGCCGTACTTCTCCTGAGCGGCATTGAGTATGTCCGCCATACCCTGAATGCTCTCCCGGGTGAGGACAACGCCGGAGGGGTTATTGGGGGAGTTGACAATGACGCAGCGGGTGCGCTCGGTGATTGCAGAGGCAAGACCCTCGAAGTTCATCTGGAAATCGGGCTCAGAAAGGGGTACGGTGACAAGCTTGCCGCCGGAAGCCTCAGTGAACACGGTGTACTCAGGGAAGAAGGGGGCAAAGGCTATTACCTCGTCGCCGGGCATAAGCAGGCCGCGAAGGAAGGCAGCGAGACCTGCAGCGGCGCCGCAGGTGACAAAGATGTCGCCGGGGGCCATGGCGGTGCCGTAGCGTGCGTTCAGATCATCGGCGATGGCCTTGCGGAGGCTGGGCCTGCCGGGGGCAGAGGTGTAGCCGTGGAGGGCCAGAGGATCCTGCTCACGGATAAGGCGGGCGATGGTCTCATTGACGCAGGGAGGGCTGGGAATACTGGGGTTGCCCAGAGAAAAGTCATACACATTCTCTGCGCCTATCTCTGCCTTGCGGGCAGCGCCGTATTCAAAAAGTTCACGGATGCAGTTGCGGCTGCGTCCCCATTTCATTGTTTTTTCGGGAAACATCATATATATCAGCTCACTTTAAATAATTTTTCAGAAACTCTACCGCCATGCGGTAGCCCTCGAAGCCATAGCCCGCGTATGTTTCAAGGCAGGCTTTGCCGGGGTAGGATATTTTCCGGAAGTCCTCCCGGGAGTTCACATCGGTGAGATGCACCTCCACAGCGGGGATGGCCACCGCCTTCAAAGCGTCCAGAATAGCCACGGATGTATGGGTATAGGCAGCGGGGTTTATGACGATGCCATCCACATTCCCGTATGCCTCCTGAATTTTGTCCACCAGCGCCCCCTCATGGTTATGCTGGAAAACCTCGCAGTCAAAGCCCGCCTCCCGGCAGGCCTCTTCCGCAAAGGCCACAAGGGCTGCGTAGTCCGCCTTGCCGTAAAGCTCCGGCTCACGGATGCCCAGCATATTGAGATTGGGGCCGTTTATCACAAGTATCTTCATTTTATAGCCTCCATTATGGCCTCTACCGCAGCTTCCACCGTGTCCGAGACCTCAATGTTCACATCGGCAAAGCCCTCATAAAGGCGAACTCTCCGGGCGTAGAGCTCCGAAACTCCGCAGCTTTGGGAGAGGGGCCGTCCCTTGGTGGGAAGCTCAGCAAGGGGCCGCTTCACCCAAATAATCAGGCCATTTTGGTGCAAAAGGGGGTAGTTTTCCTCCCTTGTGACACAGCCGCCTCCTGTTGCGATAACAAGGCCGCTTTTCTGTCCAAGCTCACGAAGCACCTGGGTCTCCATTTTCCGCATCTCAGTCTCGCCCAGAGTTCCTATGGCCTCGGCGGGGCTTATTCCATGGACAACAGCGAAATACTCATCGGCGTCCACAAAGTCCCGGCCAAGCCTTTGGGCAAGGAGCCTTCCTTTTTTGCTCTTGCCGCTGCCGGGCATGCCTATGAGGACTATGTTCCGGGTCTCATTTTCAATGCTACGTCGGATGCCCTCGATTATAGACCTGTCCAGAGATTTATTCAAGAATATTTCTGCGGCAGCATGGGCCTGAGCCACAAGCATACCGAGACCGCTGCAATTGGCTATGCCTCTTTCCTCCGCGTCCAGCAGCAAGGCTGTACGGGCGGGATTATACACAAGGTCCAGCACAGCCTCGCATTTGGGAAACAGCGCAAGGCTTGCAGGCGCAACGCCTGCATTGGGGTACATACCCAGAGGGGTGGCGTTCACGATTATTTCAGCGTCGGCGTGGAGATTGAGATTATCATAGTTATTCTCCCCGCTGCGGGAGACGGTGACTATCTCCCCCGCTCCCCTGTCGCCAAGCACCTTTTTCACCGTGAGGCTGGCGCCCCCGGAGCCAAAGACAAGAGCCTTTTTGCCTTTCACATCCACGTCCAGACTATCAAGCATCCATGCAAAGCCCGCGTAGTCCGTGTTATCCCCATGCCAGCCATGGGGCATACGCACAAGGGTATTCACGCTGCCAATGGCCTCCGCAGCAGGGGAAAGACTGGCACAGTGGGCCATCACGTCCTTTTTATAGGGCATGGTCACATTCATGCCGTCAAGAGCGGTGGTCTCCAGAAATGTTCCCAGAGCCTCCGGTTCCAGCTCATACAGGCCATACTCATAATCGGCAAGGGCAGCGTGTATCTGCGGGGAGAAGCTGTGGCCCAGCTTCCGGCCCAAAAGTCCGTATCCGCCCACTTATACCACCTCGCTGTAGCTGCCCAAATACTCAAACCTCTCGCACATCTCCCCCATTTCGTCCATGAGGCGGACAAGCTGAGGTGCGCAGACGGATTTATCCAAATCGAAGTAGAACATGAACTCGAAGTTTCTATCCGGGAGGGGGCGGCTTTCAAGCTTTGTCAGGTTGATGCCGTAGGCAAAAAAGCGGCTCATAAGCTTATAGAGAGCGCCGGGCTTATGGGCGGTGACCGCCATAATGCTGGTCTTATCCGCGCCGGGATATATCTCAAGGTCCTTGGATATGCAGATAAAGCGGGTGAAGTTGCTGCCCTTGTCCTGTACCGATTCCTCTATGCAGTGAAGGCCGTAGAGGTCCTCGCAATTATGGGAGCAAAGAGCGGCAATGTCCCCTCTTTCCGACTGAGCCACAAGCTTTGCAGCTTCCGCGGTATTCTCGCAGACAGTGACCTTAACCTTGCCAAGGCTCTTTATGTAGCCCGCGCACTGGTTCAGAGCCTGCTCATGGGAAACTATTTCACGAATGTCTGCCTTCTTCGTGCCCTTTTTGGCCACAAGGGAGTGGTCGATTTTTATGCGCACAGAGCGTACAATGTGGAACTTATGCTTCATCATAAGGTCATAGACCTGATTGACACTGCCTGCAGTGGAGTTTTCAATGGGCAAAACGCCGTACTGGCAGAAGCCCTGCTCTATAGCGGAGAACACCGCGTCAAAGGTCTTGAAATACATGATGGAGGGCACAGAAAAGAGCTTCTCGCAGGCTATCTGGGAGTAAGCGCCCTCCACTCCCTGACAGGCCACGCTGGCAAAGCCGGGAAACACCTTGGGAGTATTTTCAATAGCGGCACTTATGCGCTTTCCCAGCTCCCCTTCCCCGGCGCTGAGGCTCTGCTGATAGGTCTTGCTCAGGTCCATAAGCAAGGACCAGAGGATGGTGGAATATTCCCGCATATCCTCCCCGGACTTTTCGGCGATTTCAGCCAGCTTCTCCCGCTCCCGGGCAGGGTCGTAGACAGCTCGTCCCTCGGCCTTTTTCCACCGGGCTATCTCCCCGCTCAGCTCCATGCGACGGCGGAAAAGATCTATAAGCTCTCCGTCCACGCTGTCTATGTCTTTTCTCAGATCTTTAATATCCATAATTCATGCCTCCAGACTTGGCTTCCAGAACTGCATCATAAAGAGCCACCGCCATGGCGGCCTCCATGCAGGGCAGAGCCCTTGGCACTATGCAGGGGTCATGGCGTCCACGGATGGAGAGGCTGGTGTCCTCCCCTTTTTCCATGTCCACACTGCGCTGCTCCTTTGCAATGGAAGGGGTGGGCTTCACGGCTGCCCGGAAAACTATAGGCATTCCGGTGCTTATACCGCCCAGTATACCCCCGTGATTATTGCTCCGGGTTTTTACCCGCCCCTCATCCATGTAAAATTCATCGTTATTCTCGCTGCCTCTCATACCGGCCACAGCCATTCCCGCTCCGAACTCTATGCCTTTCACGGCGGGTATGCCGAATACGGCCTGGGCAATGCGGTTTTCAAGGCCGCCGAACATGGGTTCGCCTATACCGGCAGGGACTCCCTCGGCCACGCACTCTATCATGCCGCCTATGCTGTCCCCCTCTGCGCGAAGGCAGTCTATAAGCTCAAACATGGCTTTCTCGTCTGTCTCGCCGCCAAGGTCGACTATGCGGGAGGATATTCTCACGCCCATTTTTTCAAGCATCTGCTTCGCTATGCCGCCCGCTATACACAAGGGGGCTGTCAGTCTGCCGGAAAACTGTCCGCCTCCGGCGTAGTCCCGTCCCTCGCCGTACTTCACCATGGCGGGGAAGTCCGCGTGGCCGGGGCGGGGTACATTTTCCAGATAGGAATAGTCCCCGGAGCGGGCGTCAGTATTTCTTATTATTGCCGTTATGGGGCTTCCGCAGCTCAGTCCATCGGGAGTCAGACCCGCCACAAATTCTATCTTATCCGCCTCCCTGCGGGCTGTGGAATATTTTCCTCCGGGGGCCCGGCGGTCAAGAAAGCTCTGCAAAGCCTCAAAATCTATCTTCTCTCCGGCTCTCAGGCCCTCTATGGTGACGCCTATAGCAGGGGCGTGGCTCTGGCCGAAGATGGTGAATTTATAAATATTTCCGAAAGAATTTCCCATTATCATTCCTCCAGTCTGACCCGACCTCCAAGGGCGGCGTAGTCCTCCCAGAAGGCGGGATAGGATTTGCTGACGCAGTCCGCGTTCTCTATGGTGACCTCGCCGATGGAGGCTATGGCCGCCACGGCGGCGGACATGGCTATGCGGTGGTCCCCATGGGAGTCCACGCTGCCGCCTTTGAGCATGCTCACACGTCGTAGGATGAGGCCGTCCTCGGTCTCCTCTACATTGCCGCCGAGGGCAGTTATCATCTCCCTCACCGCTGCAAGGCGGTCGCTCTCCTTAAGGCGCAGCCGCCCGGCGTTTACAAAGCGGGTAGTGCCGGGGCTGACGGAAGCCAGAACAGCCAGAACGGGTACAAGGTCCGGAATATCCCGGGCATCTATGGTGGCGTTGCCCATCATAATAGCCTCGGCAGCCTCCATAACGGCGGTGTCTCCCTGAGCAGAGGCCATATCCAGACCGCTGCAGTATACCTTGCCGCCGCTGAGCATACCTGCCGCCATCCAGAAGGCTCCGTTGGACCAGTCGCCCTCCACGGTCAGTTCACCATTGGAGCGCAGGCCAGGGGTAGAAAAGCGGAGAGTTGAGTCCTCCAGCTCTATGTGGGCCCCGAAGTCGATAAGGGCCTGAATGGTCATTTCAATATAAGGTGCGCTCTCTATCTCCCCCAGAAGCTCCACCTCGCCGCCCCGCATGATGGCAAGGGCGAAAAGGAGTCCACTTACAAACTGGGAGGAAACATCGGCGGCTATGGAGAAGCAATTTTCCCAAAGCCGTCCCCGAACCTCAATAATGTCTTTTTCCGGACGGCTGAGCTCAGCGCCGCAGCGCTGGAGCTCCTCCCATAGGGGGCTCAGGGGTCGCTCCGGCAGTCTGCCGTGCATTTTTATCCTCGCCCCGCAGCCCAGAGCGCAGACAACAGGCAGCAGAAAGCGCAAAGTGGAGCCGCTTTCTCCGCAGTCCAGCTCCGCCATTTCCGTGGGCCGCTTTATGGGACGTACGGTGTATACCCCACCCTCATATTCTATCTCCGCGCCCAGAGCCCGGAGACAATTGGCAGTGGCCTCTATATCCTGAGAGCTTGCAGGACAGATTATCCGGCTCTCGTTTCTGGAAAGGGCCGCGCAAATAAGCAGGCGGTGGGCCTGGGATTTGGAGGGTATGGCCTTGATGGTGCCCCCCAGAGGGCCGGGTGTAATAACAGCTTTCATGTTTTTCAGAGTCCTTTGCTCATAAATTCCTTCAATGTCCCCGCATCCATAGGCACTATCTCGCAGCGGCCTATATCCCGGGGAATGATTATATTGACAAGGCTGCCCGTCCTTTTTTTGTCCGAGAGCATCACGGGCATAGCTTCATCTATGCTCAGCCCACTTTCCGTGGGCAGGCCCAGAGCCTTGAGAGCCGCTTCTATCTCGTGGGCGCAGCCTTGGGCGCAATATCCGGTCTTCGCAGCTGCTCTGGCCACCACTGCAGTGCCTATGGCAACGCTCTCTCCGTGGCTGAGGGCAAAGCCGCTGAGCTTTTCCACAGCGTGGCCGAAGGTGTGGCCTAGATTCAGCTTTCTGCGCACACCGGTATCAAACTCATCAGCGCAGACATAGTCACGCTTCATGGCAACGCTGCGGAAAATAACTTCTTCCCGATCAAAGCCCAGGCCCTTTTTCGCCATGTGCTCAAAAAGCTCCCTGTCTCCCAGAATGCCGTATTTCAGCACCTCGGCGCAGCCCTCCCGGAGCACATTTTCGGGGAGGGTGTCCAGAGTGGCGGTGTCGCATATAACCGCCTCCGGCTGGCAAAAAGCCCCCGCCAGATTTTTTCCGGCAGGCAGGTCAATGGCGGTCTTGCCTCCCACGGAGGAGTCCACCATAGCAAGCAGCGTTGTGGGAAGCTGGAAATATTTAATGCCTCTAAGATAGGTGGCAGCGGCAAAAGCGGCTATATCCCCCACCATGCCTCCGCCCAGAGCCACAAGCACATCGCTGCGGCTCAGGCCCTTTTCCGCAAGGAATGAGAGGATTGCAAGATAATTAAGGCCGTTTTTGCTCTCCTCCCCGTGGGGCAGAATGTATTTTACAGTTTCAAAGCCCGCGTTTCGGAGAGAGGCTTCAAGCTTTCCGGCATGGAGAGAGTCCACATTGTCGTCGGTGACGATGGCTATTTTCTCCGCCTTGGGGGCTATGGCGCGGATGCGCTCCCCCGCCTCAGAGATGATGCCGGCGCCCATATATACGCTATATGTTTTTGTGGAGGCTCTGACTTCAACTTCTCTCATCCGTCGATCTCTTTCTTTCTTCTGCGTCCCTCGTCAAGGATGCGCACCAGTGTATCCCGGTCCTCCCCGGCGATGGCTGCGCGGTATTCGCCCAGCTTTTCTATAAGGAAGTCCAGTTCATTTATAAGGTTATCTCCGTTTTCAAGGAAAAGCTCCGCCCACATTTCGGGATTCAGCCATGCAACTCTGGTGAGGTCCTTATAGGAGCCTGCGGAGAAGCCCTTGTGGCTGCCGGCGGTGGGGCTTTTTATATAGGCGTTGGAGACAATGTGGGCCATCTGGCTTGTAAAGGCAATCATCCTGTCATGCTCCTCAGCGGTGGTCACGGTGATGTGGCCAAAGCCCACAGGAGCAAGAGCGGCCTTTATTCGCTCCAAAAGCTCAATATCGTTGAAATCCGGGGGCACTATCACCATGGGAGCCCCGTCAAAAAGGTCCTCCCGGGAATACTTGTAGCCGGAGTTGTGTGTGCCCGCCATGGGGTGGCCTCCCACAAAGGTGAAGCCGTACTTCTCCGCCATAGGAAAGGCCATGGCGCATATATCTCTCTTTGTGCCCAGACAGTCTATAACGAGAGTATGGGCAGGGATATGGGGCGCTGCATTTTTCAGCCACTGCTCAGCAGCGGCGGGATAGGTGGCAAGAAGCAGAAGCTCACATTCTCCCAGATTGTCCATAGTAAGCTCTGCATCCACCACTTCGCTTATGATGGCAAAGCCCAGAACGGGGGCGTTTGTGTCGGCAGCCAGCACTCTTATGCCATCCTTGCGCTTAAAGGCCTTGGCAAGGGAGCCTCCTATGAGGCCCAGGCCCACTATGCCTACTGTCATGCCGTGATAACCTCCCTTATCTTCCTGACCTTTTCGGCCATTTCAGCAAACTGGTCGGGAGTCAGAGACTGGGCGCCGTCGCAAAGGGCGCAGAGGGGATTGTTGTGAACCTCCACCATGATTCCGTCAGCGCCGGCGGCTGCAGCGGCAAGGGCCATGGGAGGCACAAGATGGGCGTGTCCCGTGGCATGGCTGGGGTCAACCACAACAGGGAGATGAGTGAGGCCCTGCAAAACTGGCACTGCGGAAAGGTCAAGGGTGTTGCGGGTGCTGGTCTCATAGGTGCGAATGCCTCTCTCGCAGAGGATAACATTCTCGTTGCCTCCGGCCATAACGTACTCGGCGGACATCAAAAGCTCCTTGATGGTTCCGGCAATGCCGCGCTTGAGCAAAATGGGCTTGCGCGTCATACCAAGTTCCTTCAAAAGCTCGAAATTCTGGACGTTTCTGGCGCCAACCTGAATAATATCCACATCCTCGAAAAGAGGCAGATGCTCAATATTCATTATCTCGGTGACTATGGGCAGGCCCGTAACCTTTTTAGCCTCGCTGAGAAGACGCAGTCCCTCTCCCTTCAGGCCCTGAAAGTCATAGGGGGATGTGCGGGGCTTAAAAGCTCCGCCTCGGAGGACATTGGCTCCTCCGGTTTTGACGCCCTGGGCCACCTGGATTATCTGCTCCCGGGTCTCCACAGAGCAGGGGCCCGCTATCATGCAGAAATTGCCGCCGCCGATCTTCACTCCGCCGCCTATATCGATAACGCTGTCGCTGGGCTGGAACTTGCGGTTCACCTTTTTAAAAGGCTCGCTGACCCGGCGGACAGACTGAACTATGGCAAGACTCTCCAAAAGCTCAGCATCTATATGAGTGGTGTCGCCCACAAGGCCCAGAACGGTGTATTCCTCACCTTCGGATATATGGACCTCAAGCCCCTGCCCTTCCAACCAGCTTATGAGATGGTCTCTCTGCTCTCTGGTGGCGTTATGCTTCAAAACGGCTATCATTTATATTTCCCCCTTCGAAGATAAAAGAAAACGAAAAAGCTGCACCGGGCCATGCGCCCTGTGCAGCTTAAAAAATTACTGACTTGAAAAGTTTTTCCCTTCCCAAATTACCGCAGCACAAAGCGCTATTACTCTTTGGTGAAAAAGTAATAGTAGCCAAAAAAGTAAGAAGCTGCAGTGAGACGGTTCATATCATTTCTCCCTTTTTCAATGGAAAAATTATAGGCAGATTATAGCACTTTAAATCGCTTTTGTCAAACCCGTATATCATACAATTTGCACAAAATTCCCGCTCTCGGGGAAGATGTACCATACATTTGTAATAAGCTGAACATTTTGAGCACGTAATTGACCCGTTTTAATCAAATCCAAGGCTTTTTATCCCATTTTCACAAAAAATATAGGTATATTTTTCGCATTTTAACGCCGTCATTTTAACCAAGAAATCGTTGACAGCAGCAAGGAATTTGGGTATAATACAGACATGAAAAGCAAAGAAGTTCCGAAAGGAACTTTTGAGATAAATGGTAAGAAGGCCGTCACCCGGAAGGAGTGAGTCCCGTGACCTGATGTGGAGAGCTGAGGATAATTTCCGCAAGCTCGTGTAGGCCAAAGGAAGAGGTTAGGAATCTTATCAAGTTATCCTTTTTCATGCATCTTAAAAGCGGAGAACTGTTCACCAAGACCTTATAATGAAAGAGATCCGGCCAAGAGGGCGCGGATAAACGGTCTGGTTGCTGGGCGGAGATCGCAGCGGACAAGATGTAAATTCAAATCGGGAGGTTTTCCCAGGTGAGTGAACCCAAAGCAGCAGGATAGGCCCTTGTTTCAGTTGTTGGAACAAGGGTCTATCTGTTTTTTGAGAAGAAAACAGATAGATAATTTTTTATAAGCAACTTTTGAAGCCTCCCTTGTGTAAAGGGAGCCTGAATAATGTTAAGATTAAATAATCCCCGGATTCAATGAATCCGGGGATTATTTATTATCTTTATTGTCATTTATTCTTCGTATTTCAGCTTTTCTATAACACGCTTATAGCCGTCGCTGCCCTCGTCATAGGTAACGGGGCTGAAGTCGTTATAATCGGTCTTGCCGCTGAGGGCGCAGGGGATGAGGCTCAGAGAAGACGCAAGACTCTCGTCCTCCTCGAGGCTCAGCTTTATCTGAACAATGACGCTGTCCTTATCGTCGGGGTTGGAGTTGCCGCCGTAGCAGAAGTTGCCCAGAGAATAGAACACAGGCACAGAATCAATATACTCCATCTCCTGCAGGGTATGGCCGCAGGAGCCTATGACCGCGCCGAAGCCGCATTCCGCAAGCTCTCCGGCGAAATCTCTGACCCACTGCACAGGAGCATTACCGTTCCAGTTCCAGTGGATATAGGCCACTACGAACTGGGCACCCTCTTCAATGCACTTGTCGTAGAGGGGCTTTATCTCCTCCATATAGGCGTCCACATTTCCAACGGCTATGGTGTTGTCCACGGTGGTATAGCCTACCACGCCTATCTTCATGCCGTCAGCAAGTTCAAGCACAAGATGGTTTTTGGTGTCCGTATAGGCCACAGACTGCTCAGCCAGAGCAGCCACGGTGTCCTCATAGCCCTTCTGGAGATAGTCCATGGAATGGTCATTGGCCAGATTCACGGCCTCAAATCCGCCGAGGGAGAGGCACTGGGCATGGGCCGTGCCGCCCTTCATGTTGTAAGCCTTGGGGCTATGGGCATTGGACTCGGTGAGGGCGCAGCGGAGGTTGCCCATGGTGAAATCGTCGGCAGTAAGGATATCCGCCACATTCCTGAAGGGATACTCATAGTCGCTGCCCACCACGTGGAGCATATTATGTTTGCCGGCCGCTCCCTGCCAGTCCTGAACGGTGCCTATGGTGAGGCCGCCCACAAAGGAAAGGGTCCACTCTGTCACAGGCTCCGGGGTAGGTTCAGGTGTAGGCTCCGGAGTGGGTTCGGGGGTGGAAGTCGGAGGCCAAGCGGTCTTAGGAAGACAATTAGGAAAACCAACTCC
>JAZSFJ010000165.1:0-5589 GCA_045532145.1 Oscillospiraceae bacterium | reverse complement strand
CCCAGACCCTTGATAAGGGGATTGAGCATATTCCATGTGCCGTTGAAAAGGAAAATATTCAAAAACAAAAGCCAGAAGGGCAGAGTTGTGACAGCCTTCTTAAAAGGTATACTCTCCCTCTGCATAGCGGCGGCCTTGCTGTTTGCCTTGGGCAGAGCGGCAAGATAGTCTTCATCGGGCAGACGTACGAAGCAGCAGCACACAAGACCTACCACCAGAAACACCGCGGCCAGCACACCCAAAGCGGTGTTGAAGCCAATATTTTTGATAAGGCTGTCCGCCACAGGGGAGAAAACCACGGTGGAAAGACCGAAAGCGCCCGCGCCTATGCCCGTGGCAAAGCCACGGCGGTGAGGGAGCCAGCGCTGGATGCAGGTGAGCATGGCGCCGTAGCTGACACCGCTGCCCATACCGCCCAGAAGACAGTAGCTCAGATAGAAAAGTATAATGGGGCTTCCCGCGGGGATAAAGCGGGAGACCAGAATTCCCGCGCCGAAGAGGATAACGCCCACAAGGCAGACCCTTTTGGGGCCCAGACTGTCGGCAGCAGCTCCTCCGGCGAAGTTGCCCGCGCAGAAGGAAAAGAGCATGAAGCTGGCAATCAGATTTACGCTGCCCTCGGCCCAGCCGTGGAAGGCCATGGCGGGGGCTTTGAAAACGCTCCATATATAAATTATTCCAACGCATACCTGCACCAACAGGCAGGCCCCTACCACAAGGAGGGGAGAAGAAGTCTTTTTCATCTGTGTACCTCGTTATGTAATCAGGATTCAAGCTTTTTCAGAATATCCTCTGCAAGGCGGGGGCAGAGCTCTTTGTCAAATATATTGGAGAAGCCTGTTTCCTCCAGCGCCTCGGAGAAATAGTAATACTCCGTGTCCATGGCACATATCCGCAGATATTTTTCCACGGCGGCGTCAAAGTCCGTCTGCATCAGGGCGTACAGCTCCAGTGCGGAAAGGGCGGATACGGCGTAGCTTATGTAGTAGAAGGGATACTCAAAATTGTGGACAACGTATATCCACTCATACTCATAGCCGTCATAGGGCTCGTAGCCGTAGGCTTCATAAACCTCGGCGTATATCTCGCAGACTCTTTCCGCTGTCAGGTTTTCCTCGGCATATACCCGCTGCTGGAACTCATCGTGCATGGCGCCGTCCACCACGGAGAGGACCATGTCCATAAGCAGATAATCTTCAACATTTTCGGCCTGAGAACCGAAAATATCCCCGTAAAAGGCGGTGAAGATCACCTCAAGCCCCTGACTTTGCAGCTCTGCCAGGTCATTGTCCGCCATGCCCATTACAAGGTCGGACCAAGTGTAGAAGGCGTTGGCAAAGTGGCCGAATTCGTGGATCATGTCCAGATAGTCCGCAAAATAGCCGTAGGGCGCATTGAATATAAAGGGCACATCGTAGTAATAAAGGCGGGTGGTGTAGCCCATGTTTGCCTTCTGCGCACTGTAATCTATGTCATAAAGGTGGTTGCGCTTCATATAGTCGAAGGCCTTGCTGAGCTCGGAGGAGAGCTTGGGGAGATTGCGCTCCAAAGCTCCCAGTATGGCCTCGGTGGTGGGCTCTGCGGTGCCGCTTTCGATAACGGCGTCCTCAATATCATAGGTGGCCCAGTAGAAGTCCTCGCTTACTCCGGCGAAGTTTTCCTTCACGCCATTCCAAAGGTCTTCGGCATCGGAGGGGGTGTAGTCCCTGTAATAAAAGCTCTCGTAAGCATACTGGGCGTAGCCTTCGTAGCCGTACCAGAGGGCTTCTTCCTGGCGAAGCTTCACAAGCTCCACGAACAGCTCCGCTACGGCCTCGCCGTCGGGCTCATCCTCGCTCATAAGCTCATAGTATTCGGCAATCAGGCGGTTTTCTTCGGAATACATATCCATCTGGGCCTGAGTGTCGCTCTCGGGTATCTTCTCGCCGTAGTATTCCGCCAGATATTCAACGTCGCTCTCATAAAAAATATCTTCAAGAAGCTCACTGTGTTCAGAGGCCGCAAGGGCTCCCAGAGCGTACATATATTCGTCGTTGAGACGGAAATAAAGCTCCGAGGAGCAGTTCATCTCCTCCTCCCACTTTTGGTCCGTGGGGTCGGAGTAATACTCTATGGCGGCCAGCTCCGTCATGGTGAAGAGGAAGCAAAGCTCGGTGTAAAGGGCGGATATGGTGTCCAGAGTCTCCTCCGGGCCTGCGCCCAGCTCCGCTATGGAGTAAAGCTTGTCGCAGAGGACTGTGAAGTCCGCCTCATCGTAAGGGGTGTACTCCATGTCTTCAAAGTCGGTTTCCTGGCGCTCAATGTGCTCGAAGTATTCTCCCTCCGCTCCGCCGAAGGCTTGGGAAATGGCCGAGCTGCCATCAGGGAGAATGTCTTCCGCAGACTGGGCAAAGAGTGTTATAGCTTCCTCAATTTCCCCTGCCAGAGAGTCCACAAGTCCGCAGCCGGTGGTGAAAATAAGGCAGAGGGAGAGTATAAGAGCCAATGCTTTTTTGTGTCTCATATCTTCACCTCTTCTAATAAAAAGTTCCTTTTTGGCTCCCTTGTGTAAAGGGGCCGACGCGTAAAGCAAACATGCCGGTTGCATGTTTGTAGCCAAAGGCGGGAGCAATCTATGATTGCGACCCGGCCCGAAGGGTGTCGCGAAGCGACTGAGGGATTGTATATTTTGCACCCAGCCTCAAGGCTTCCCCTGGGGGAAGCTGTCGCGTAGCGACTGATGAGGGGCTGGCTGTCTGGAATTGTTTTGGCGGCGCAGGCAAGCCCCCGGCTCCAATTTTGCCATATAGTTTACGGGAGGCTTGGAAAATATCCGCACCACCCGTAGGGCGCGCTGACCTCAGCGCGCCGGCAGTCTGCACTCTGGCTCGCTCATAGTACAGCGAATGGGGAACATTGCTGATTCCTACATGGCTTGTTTATCCAATAAGAGCCAATATAGGGTGTAGGGGGAGGTTGTCAGCCTCCCGCAGGCGGATAATATCCGCCCCTACAGGTATAGCCCTCACGCCTTTTCTTCATTATAAAATGACACCGGCCAAATGTAAATACAGATGCAATGGAGCAGAAGCTTTTTCACAGACTGATGGGGCGGCCATGCAGCCGCCCCATCAGGGATTTTGTATTTTTTAGTTTGCCTTGGGAACGCTGATGCTCTTTATAAGGCGCTTGAAATCCTCGTCGCCCCAGACCACGGGGGTGGGGTAGAGGGGATTGGCCTCGGCCTTGGCCCAGGAGATTATCTGGGGGATGTCCTCGCTTTTGATAACATCCAGACCTACGGGCAGGTCCATGGCACGCTTGAGCTGCTCTATCCATTCGATGAACTTGAGGGCCTTTTCCTCATTGTTTCTGCCCTCAATGCCGCAGACCTCTGCAAGCTCAGAAAGACGCTTGTGGGCGGCGGAGCCGAACTGGCGCATAACGTGGGGCAAAATGGTGGCCATGGCAAGGCCGTGGGGCACGCCGTAGAGACCGCCCAGAGTGTGGCCCATGGCGTGGACATAGCCCACGCAGCCGCGGGTGAAGCTTCGTCCTGCGAAGAAGCTGGCACGCTGCATATTCTGTCTTGCCTCCATGTCGTCGCCGTTGCGATAGGCGGCCAGAAGGTTGTCGTAAATGAGCTTCACGGCGTCCTTGCTGAGCTTCTTTTCAAGCTTCGTCAGGTAGGTCCAGTTGGTGTAGCTCTCAACGGCGTGGCACAGAGCGTCCATGCCGGTTGTGGCAGTGACGAAGGGGGGCAGGCCCCGGGTGAGCTCAGGGTCGAGGATGGCGTAATGGGGGATGAGGTTGGGGTCATTGATGGAGGCCTTGTGGTGGGTGGCGGAGTCGGTGATAACAGCTGCCACGGTGGTCTCGCTGCCGGTGCCGGAGGTGGTGGGCACGGCGAAGAAGGGGGGTATCTTCTTCATGACCTTCAAAAGTCCCTGAAGCTTTGCAACGCTCTTTCTGGGGCGCACCACACGGGCGCCAATGGCCTTGGCGCAGTCCATGGGAGCGCCGCCGCCGAAGGCCACGATGGCCTTGCAGCCGTTGTCCTTATAAGCCTTGAGACCGGCCTCAACGTCGTCGCTGGTGGGGTTCACCTCAATGTCGTTGAAAATGGTGTAGGCAATGCCCTTTTTGTCCATGCCGTCCAGCATGCTGTCCAGAAGTCCCAGACCAAGCAGGGTCTTGTCGGTGACAACCAGAACATTGTCAAGGCCCTTGTCCTTAACCATGTCGGCAAGCTTCGCGATAGAGCCGGGGCCCTCCACATAGTCGGGCATATGATAGCCCATGAAGTAGTGGCCGAATTTCATAACGGCCTGAAAAGTGCGGCACCAAAGTTTGCTCATTTTGTTCTCCTTCCTTTTTTCCTTGCCTCTTACGTCCTCCAGCTTCTGACCGGGGGAAAGTAGGGTGACAGCGTCAATGGGACAGTTTTTTGCGCAGAAACCGCAGGCTATGCAGTCCCCGGGCTCTCTCAGCTGAGCCACGGTGCGGATGTCGCCGTGGTAGGCGGGGGCGGAGATGGCGAGACAGTCGTTGGGGCATAGCTCCACGCATACGGAGCAGCCCGCGCATTTGTCCGGGTCTATATATGGCTTGGGCCATTCGCTGCGCTTGGGGCCTTTGGATACATGTACGCCGTTTTCGTCCTGAATGCACTCTTTTGCGCAGACTCTGCCGCAGGCTCCGCAGCGGATGCAGAGTCCGGAGTCTATTTTGTGGCGCTCCTTCAGAGCTCCGCTTATGGCTCCCACGGGGCAGACCTTGGCGCAGAGGGTGCAGCCTATGCATTTATCTGTAATATAATAGCTCTTCATATCCTAACCTCCGCAGACGGGGCTCATGAGCATCACCGTGTCGCCGTCGCAAAGCGTGCTGCTCTTTTTGCCCTGAACGCCGTTTATCATGATTATGCAGCCGTCTATATCCCGGGCGGAGACCCTTGTGCCGGGATGGGCCAGCATGGCCTGAGCCAGTATCTGGGGATAGAGGTCCTTCACGGTTTCGGCCTCCAGATGGAGCTCCTTCAGTCCGGTGTCCAGACGGAGTAGGCCGAAAATCTTAACTTTTACCATTTTCTCGCCCCTCCTCACTTGTCTATTTTCAGCTTCCGGAGAGTGCGGCGGGTGGGAATGCCATCCTTGGTCCAGCCCCGGGCGTGGTAATAGGTCTTTTTCAGCTTCTCAAGAGGCACCCTGGTGCTGGGGTCATTGGGGTCCTGAGGGGTGTCGGTGAGGCGCTTGGGCAGGCTGTCGTCCTTGGCGGAGATGCCGAAGCGGCTGTTTATCTTGCGCTCAAGGTTGTAGCCACGCTCGCCGCAGCGCATATATTTGCCGAAGGTCATGGGCATGCCCAGAGCGTGCTTGAACATCTTGGTGTGATGGAATACCGGCAGATGCAGGTGGGCCACAAGGGGGAACTTGTTGAGGAAGCGCAAAGCCCAGCCCAGATAGGGCACGAGGAAGTTCACCGTGCGGGTGATGGCACCGTTGGGCCTTGTCAGCAGGAAGCCGGGGAAGAAGGCGTAGGAGGTGAAAAGGCACTGGCCGGAGGCGGAGATCATCTCCATGAGGTTCTGGAACATCACCGTGCCGTCGG
>JAZSFJ010000009.1:0-12532 GCA_045532145.1 Oscillospiraceae bacterium | reverse complement strand
TTTCGTCCTTTCGTGAAGCTTACTTGGTCTCGTTATGAGTGGTGTGCTTGCGGCAGAAACGACAATACTTCTTCATCTCGATACGGTCAGGAGTATTCTTCTTGTTCTTCATAGTGTTGTAGTTTCTCTGCTTGCATTCACTGCATCTGAGGGTGATTTTAACTCTTGCACCGGCCTTAGCCATATTTTCGGCACCTCCTTGTAAAATTTGACCCCTCGCGGGGGCCATGCCTCCCTGTTCGAGTCAGCGGGAATAGCCCTGTGCGCCCGAAAAAAAGCGCACAAAAATAAACCCATCTGTCGACAGGTAAAACATACTATAGCACATTCCCCGGCAAAGGTCAAGGATTTTTCTTGATTTTTCAAGGGTTTTAGGGGATTTTTTTGAACTTTTTTGCCCACCCCAACACTTGCCAAGGCATAGACCGGATGATATACTATATTTTGTGATTTCGCACCGTTTTGCGATCACCAAAGCCTCCCTTGTGTCGGCGCGTATAGAAAACATGCCGGTGGCATGTTTTTAGCGTCCGACCGCAGGAGCTATGCTCCGAGGAGGGAAGTTGCTGGCTTTTTCCGCAATTTAAAGCCTCCCTTGTGTCGGCGCGCATAGAAAATATGCCGGTGGCATGTTTTTAGCGTCCGACCGCAGGAGCTATGCTCCGAGGAGGGAAGTTGGTGGCTTTTTCCGCAATTTAAAGCCTCCCTTGTGTAAAGGGAGGTGCCTCGAAGGGGCGGAGGGATTGTGCGCTTCATGCTTTATATCTTTATTTAGTGTCTGGCGAATTCGGTCAATCCCTCAGTCAGCCGCGCAGCGGCTGACAGCTCCCTTTACACAAGGGAGCCTTATAAGGTATTTATATTTCATTCAAAAGGAGCGCCCTCCATGACCTACACCGAAGCCTTGACTTACATACACTCCCGGCCCCGTGGTCTGCCCAAGCCGGGGCTAGAGCGCATTGAAGAGCTTTTAGCCCTCATGGGCAATCCCCATAAAGGTCTCCGCTATGTCCACGTTGCAGGCACCAACGGCAAGGGCAGCTGCTGCGCCATGCTCAGCTCCATACTCCGCGCCGCCGGCTACAAGGTGGGACTTTACACCTCCCCCTACATCCACCGCTTCAACGAGCGTATGCAGATAAACGGCAAGCCCATTCCCGACGCCGAGCTGGGGGAAATAGCCGACTTTGTCCGAAGCAAAGCGGAGGAAATGAGCCGCCCCTGCGTGGAGTTCGAGATAGTCACCGCCATAGGCTTTGAGTATTTCGCCCGGAATAAGTGCGACATTGTGGTGCTGGAGGTGGGTCTCGGCGGCCGCTTCGACGCCACAAATGTGATAGACTGCCCCGAATGTGCCCTCATCACCTCCATAGGTCTGGACCACACGGATATGCTGGGCAGCACTCTTCGGGAGATAGCCTTTGAAAAAGCGGGCATCATCAAGCCCGGCTGTGCCGTTGCCACCTATCCCGCTCAGGACGATGAGGTTATTTCCCTGCTGGCCTCTGTGTGCCGGGAGCGCGGGGTCAGCCTCCGCATCGCCGAGGACGACGAAATTGAGCTTCTCTACGATGACCTCTCCGGCCAGGAGTTCTGCTACTGCGACGACACCCCCCTGCGTCTCGGTCTGCTTGGGGACCACCAGTGCCGCAACGCTGCCGCCGTGCTGGAGGCCGTGGAGATTCTCCGGGAGAGAAAGTGGAAGATAAAGCCCGAGGCCGTGGAAAAGGGCCTCGCCGAGGTGAAGTGGCCCGCCCGCTTTGAGATAATCGGCGAAAAACCCTATGTTGTGGCCGACGGCGGACACAATGTGCCCTGCGCCGAGGCTCTGAGAGCAAATCTCGAATACTATTTCGAGGGCAAAAAGGCCGTTTTTCTCATAGGCATGATGGCAGATAAGGACGTGGATGGCTTTATTGACACCATCGCTCCCTGCGCCGCCGCCTTTGTCTGCGTGGCTGTGGACCAGCCCCGGGCACTGAAGGCCGAAAAGCTTGCCGAGAAGCTCAGGAAGTATAAAAAACCCGTGTTCACCGCCCCCAGCGTGGCCGAGGGCATCAGCATGGCAAAGGGCGCCGCGGGAAAATCCGGCGTGGTCTGCGCCACCGGCTCACTGTATCTCATGGGCCCGGTGCGGGAGTGTATGGGGCTGGAGTGAAAGGCTTCCTCCCCGTAGGGCGCGTCGCCCCCGGCGCGCCGTTTTGTGGCGGCAGCAAGCGGCCGCCCTACGGATACGGGAGCCAATAAGGAAAGGAGCTTTTTAATATCATGCGTGTTATGGCAATAGATTACGGCGACCAGAGGATAGGCATCGCCGTCAGCGACCTTATGAAGATGCTCTGCGGCGAGGCCTTCACTCTCCACGAGTGGAACGCCGAAAGGGCCGCGGAGACCATTGCTCAGGAGGTCAAAAAGCGTGAGGTTGACACTCTTGTGCTGGGCCTGCCCAAAAACATGAACGGCAGCGAGGGCCCCCGCGCGGAAAAGACCCGTGAATTCGCCGCCTTGCTTGAAGAGGCCACAGGCCTGAAGCCCATACTCTGGGACGAGCGCCGCAGCAGTATTGAGGCCCACAGCATCCTCCACGCAAACGGCAGAAAAATGAAAGACCACCGCAAGAATGTGGACGCCGTTGCCGCCACACTGATGCTGGAAGGCTATCTGGGCCGAGGATTTTAAGATATCCGACAAATTTAAAGCCTCCCCTTTTAAGGGGAGGTGCCGAGCAACGCGAGGCGGAGAGGTTATATAGCCATGTCTCAGCAAAATAAAAATCTACCTCCCAACGCACAGGTCCTGAGAAGAAACATGACCAAGGAGGAGCGACATCTTTGGTACGATTTTCTCAGAGGCTATCCATGTCACATATACAAGCAGCGCATTATCGGTAATTATATTGTGGACTTTTACTGCCCAAGCGCCAAGCTGATAATAGAACTTGACGGCTCCCAACACTATGAGGACACGGGTATAAAAAGAGACGCCACAAGAAGTGCCTACCTTGAAGGTTTCGGCCTGAAAATTATACGCATTCCAAATAATGAGGTTATGCGCAACTTTCGGGGCGTCTGCGAATACATTGACTTGCAGATTAAAACCTCTCAGTCGCCTTCCGGCGACAGCTCTCCTTGAAAGGAGAGCCTTCATATGGTAGACGCTTAGTATGCCTCCCCTTTTAAGGGGAGGTGCCGAGCAACGCGAGGCGGAGAGGTTATATTTCAAAAACCTCTCAGTCGCCTTCCGGCGACAGCTCTCCTTGAAAGGAGAGCCTTCATATGGTAGAAACTGAATCTGCCTCTCAGTCGCCTTCCGGCGACAGCTCCCTACGGCGTGCCGGGGTCGTCACGCCCTACGAAAAGGAGAGCCTTCACAAGGTAGAAATTGAATCTGCCTCTCAGTCGCCTTCCGGCGACAGCTCCCTGCGGCGTGCCGGGGTCGTCACGCCCTACGAAAAGGAGAGCCTTTAAAATGCAAAAAGCGCAGAGCAAAATTGCTCTGCGCTTTTATTATTTTCAGCCCAAAAGGCCGGTTTGCTGCTGTATCAGTTCCAGATACATATTCACATTTTCCCAGCCGCCGAAGATATTTTCCACCATGCGGTCAAGGCTGGCTCCGGTGAGAAGGCCTATGCCTCCGGCAACGATGCCGGCCACCACCAGAATAAGTATGATAGTTCCGATTATTCTCCATGCTCTGCTCATTCGGCAGCCACCTCCTTTTTATAGGTGAGGGCCCTGCCCAGGCGCAGCACCACGCCGCCTATCCAGAGATAACCCAGCTCAAAGCTGAGCCAAAGTCCGAACCAGGCCACAAGCAGGCCAAGGCCGCAGATAACTGCGCCCGCGCCCACAACAACGAGAATATCCGAAAGCATGGCAAGGGCGGGAACCGCAGTCAGCACGCTCCACACAGCCACGGCAACGGTGGCCACACCGGTGACAAGGAAGGGAACGCCAACAAGGATAAGCACAAGGGCAATGGGAACGCCGAAAATCAGGCCGAAAAGTATGGACACGATGAGGCCGAAGGGGCGCACTCTTCTTCTGCGAACGGGAGCCTCGGCCGCTTCCATAGTCTCAGCGGCGGTTTCCTCCTCGCCCAGAGCAGCTTCGGCAGGGGGAGTCTCTTCCGATGTACGGGCGGCAGGGGCCTCTTCCTCAGACACTTCGGAGGCCTCATCCCCGGCAGTTTCCCCAGCTGCTGCCTCGGCATTTTCCACATTTTCTGCCCCCGGGGCTTCTTCAGGAACGCCTGCGGCAAATTCTCCCAGATTTTCGCCGGGCTCCACAGTATCCACGGGGATGCTCACAGGAGCGGGAGAGGGTACATAGTTCAGGGCAAGGCCGATAGCCAGCTTGGTGGGGCTGCCAAGAGCGGCAATGAGCTCCTCTTCGTTTTCGGCCTCCTCAAACATGGCCTCATACTTCATAAGGGCGTCGCGCCTGTCCCATGCGGACATAAAGCCCAGAAGCTTGGCAAGCTCGGCCAGATAAGACTGTCTGTTTATGATAAATCACCTCTATTTTAAAATAGGTAGACATAATTCGCCATCATTATACACGGCAAAGTGCCTGCGGTCAAGGGCTTTGAAGCAGTTTTGCCCCCATATCTATACACGGACTTCGCCGCAAATTTGTATCCCCGGGATTCAAAAAAGCATTTTTTCGGGCGTCTCTTTTTCCCCATTTTCAGGAATCCTTTTTCGTAAAAAATGCACAAAAAAAGTTTTGGTGATAAGATTGACTTATCGGGCTATAAAGTCTATACTAATTAAGGTATTCGTTAAAAATAATGCGGGTACGCCCGCAAAAAACCGGAGGAAAATAAAAATGAAAGACATTTATGTAGTAAACTGCTGCCGCACCGCCGTCGGCTCCTACGGTGGAAGCCTGAAGGACGTCTCCGCCGCCGATCTGGGCGCCGTTGTCGTCAAGGAAGCCCTCAATCGCGCCGGTGTCAAGCCCGAGCAGGTTGACGAGCTCATGTTCGGCTGCTGCATCACCGCCGGTCTCGGCCAGAACGTTGCACGCCAGGTTGGCGTCAAGGCCGGTCTCCCCGTATCCGTTCCCGCTTACTCCATCAACATGGTCTGCGGTTCCGGCATGAAGGCTGTCATCGAGGCTGCCCGCGCTATCTGCGCTGAGGACGCTGAGATCGTCGTCTGCGGCGGTACCGAGGACATGTCTTCCGCTCCCTACGTTCTGCCCTCCGCTCGCTGGGGCCAGCGTATGTTCGACGGCAAGATGGTCGACTCCATGGTAAACGACGCTCTGTGGGATGCTTACAACAACTACCACATGGGCACCACCGCTGAAAACATCTGCGACATCTGGGGCATCACCCGCCAGGATCTGGACGAGTTCGCCGTTTCTTCCCAGAACAAGACCGCTGCCGCTCTGGCTGCCAACCGTTTCGAGGATGAGATCGTTCCCGTTCCCGTAAAGGTCAAGAAGCAGATCGTTGAGTTCAAGGTTGACGAGTTCCCCCGCGCAGGCACCACCATGGAAGGCCTCGCAAAGCTCCGTCCCGCATTCAAGGTTTCCGCTGACAACGCTTTCGTAGCAAACGGCGGCACCGTAGAAGATACCTTCGCAGCAGCTGCCTGCAAGGAAGGCGCTGTTGACGCAGGTCAGGCCCGCGTAACCGCCGGCAACGCTTCCGGCATCAACGACGGCGCTGCCGCCATCGTTCTCGCTTCCGCAGAGGCCGTTGAGAAGTACGGTCTCAAGCCCATGGCAAAGCTCCTCAGCTGGGGCCAGGGCGGCGTCGATCCCAAGATCATGGGTACCGGTCCCGTTCCCGCATCCCGCCAGGCTATGGACAAGGCCGGCCTCACCATCAACGACATGGACCTCGTAGAAGCTAACGAAGCTTTCGCAGCACAGTCCATCGCTGTTGCCCGCGAGCTGGGCTTCGACATGGCCAAGGTCAACGTCAACGGCGGCGCTCTCGCCATCGGTCACCCCGTAGGCTGCTCCGGCGCACGTATCATTGTCACCCTGCTCCACGAGCTCCAGAAGCGCGAGGACGCCAAGAAGGGTCTTGCTACCCTCTGCATCGGCGGCGGCATGGGTGTTGCCACCGTATTCGAAAAAGTCTGATTTACCCGAAAATTTTTAGGAGGAACACAGAATGCTGAAATCCAAGGTTATGAGCGTCTCTGAGGCAATCAACAAGTATTGCTTCAGCGGTATGAGCATCCTGCTTCCCGGCTTCGTCAATGTCGGTGTCCCTGAGACTCTGATCGACGGTCTGCTGGAAACCGACATCACCGACCTCAACGTTATCTCCAACAACACCAGCGTCAAGGGCCGCGGCATAGGCAAGCTGGTCCACGCTGACCGCATCAAGAAGCTTAACTGCTCCCACATCGGCAACAACGAAGAGACCTGCGCAAAGGTCGTTGCCGGCGAGATCGATGTCACCTTTATCCCCCAGGGCACCATCTGCGAGAAGGTTCGCGCAGGCGGCGCCGGCATCGGCGGCATCCTGACCCCCACCGGAGTTCACACTCCCATGGAGGAAGGCAAGCAGCTCATCGAGTGGCGCGAGGACCTGCACAAGTACGTCTTCGTTGAGCCCGACGAGCCCGAAGTTGGCAAGCGTTACATTCTCGAGCGTCCCATCCGTGCCGACGTTTGCTTCATCCACGCATGGAAGGCCGACAAGATCGGTAACTGCTACTTCCGTCACACCGCCCGCAACTTCAACAACGTTTTCGCCAACGCCGCCGACCATGTTATCGTTGAGGCCGAGGAGATCGTTGAAGTAGGCGAGCTTCTGCCCGACACCATCTTTACCCCCCACTTCATCGTTGACGCCGTGGTCCAGGGTAAGGCTCCCACCGACGTCTGATTAGGAGGTACTAGAAATGGCTCTTACCGGAAAAGAACTGATTGCTTACCGCACCGCCCGATTCTTCAATGACGGCGACATCGTAAACCTTGGTATCGGCATGCCTACCAAGTGCCTGGACTACCTCCCCGAGGACATCGACATCTGGATCGATTCCGAGAACGGCGTTGTTGGTCTCACCGGCGCTCCCGCCCCCGGCGAGGAGGTCAACCCCTACATCGTTGACGCCGGCGGACGTCCCAGCAAGATGCGCGTTGGCGCTGTCTGCTTCGACTCCTTCCGTTCCTTCGGCTTCATCCGCGGCGGCCACATCGACACCACCGTTCTGGGTGCATACGAAGTTGACGCCGAGGGTAACCTGGCCAACTGGATGGTTCCCGGCAAGGCTGCTGCCGGCATGGGCGGCGCTATGGACCTTGTTACCGGCTCCAAGACCACCATCGTAATGACCACTCATTGCGACAAGGCAGGCAACCCCAAGATCGTTCAGAAGACCCAGATGCCCCTCACCGGCTACCGCTGCGTTAACTACATCGTCAGCGAGCTGGCTGTCATCGAGATCACTCCCGAAGGCCCCGTTCTCAAGGAGATCAGCCGCAACACCACCATTGACGAAGTCGTCGCCAAGACCGGTGCAAAGCTCATCATTCCCGAGACCGTTGGCTACATGGAAGATGTAAAGTAAATACGAATCCTCTTTTTTCGTGATATACCCCGAAGGGAGTGCCGCATCACGCGGCACTCCCTTTAATTATTTCACGCAGCCGAAAAAACAGGCTCATAGGGCACGGGCGGACACATCGGTCCGCCCCTACAAGCAAAGCCTCAAATTGCCGCAGCACCCGTAGGGCGGCCGCTTGCTGCCGCCGCCACAGTGGGACGTTGTGGTCGCCCGCGGACGAGCAATGCTCGCCCCTACAGTTGGGATATTATTCCCTTGCGGTCATGTCCCTTTCGTAGGGGCGACCTGTGGTCGCCCGCCTTAAATCAGCCCATCCGAACGGGCCGGCCAGTGTCCGGCCCCTACGCATGAATTTTTAACCATGTGCATATTGACGCATCCGTAGGGCGCGATGACCTCATCGCACCGCCATGCGGGCGGACACATCGGTCCGCCCCTACAAGCAAAACCTCAAATTGCCGCAGCACCCGTAGGGCGGCCGCTTGCTGCCGCCGCCACAGTGGGACGACGTGGACGCCCGCGGACGAGCAATGCTCGCCCCTACTTTTTCCCCTTGGGTATTCTCACCGTCAGGACCAAATCGCTTTCCGTTTCATCCCGGCTGAGGGTGGCATCTATGCCCCCCTGCCGCACAAGGTCCAGACTGCGGTTGAGGCTGTTCATGAACACCCGCACATCCTTCATGACAAAAAGGCTTTTGCGGCGCATGGCTTTCACCTCCGGCTCCGGGCGGGGTGCGGTGAGGCGGGCTATGTAGTCCTCGGCGGCGGCCACGTTCATCCGCTGGTCAATGATGAAGTCCAGGGCCTCCTGCTGCTTCTCCCGGTCCTCAAGGCGGAGAAGGGCCCGGGCGTGGCGCTCGGAAAGCCCTTCGCTGCGAAGCCTGTCCAGCACAGTACTGTCAAGACGCAGTATCCGCAGCTTGTTGGCAACAGCGCTCTGGCTTTTTCCCAGAGCCCGGGCCACCTCCTCCTGGCTGAGACCGAAAAGCTGCACAAGAGCTCTTATACCCTCGGCCTCCTCAACAAAATCCAGATCCCGCCGCTGGATATTCTCAATAAGGGCAATTATCCCCGACTTTTCCATGTCAACGTCCATGATTATGCAGGGCACTTCATAAAGCCCGGCCATTTTCGCCGCTCTGAGCCTCCGCTCCCCGGCTATAAGTTCAAAGCGATCTCCCCGGGAGCGTACGGTGAGAGGCTGGAGCACCCCGTGCTCCGCTATGGAATCCCGCAGCTCCTCAAGCCCCTGGCGGGAGAAGTGGCGGCGGGGCTGCATCTGTCCCGGGAGTATGTCCTCCACGGGTATGTAGGCAACGGAGCGCATCAGTCGCTTGCTTGCTTTTGAGGGCATTATTTCTGCCTCCTTATGCTAGATATTGTAGTTTATACCGAAAATATACACCATATATCCAGAAAAAGCTGTCGAAGGGGGGAGCCTTATTTAAAACGAAAATCGGCAGCATCCGAAGATGCTGCCGACCCGCTGAAAAGAGGAAAAAAATCAGGAGAAGATTTTTCTTACGTTTTCGTTGTCCTCGATATTGTAGAGGACCATGCCGATGACGTTGTCGCTGTCGCTCTTCTTGGGAACGAAAGCGGCCGTGCGGCGCTTTTTGGCCTTGATGCCGGCGCAGGCGCCCAACTCAACATGGACACAGCCGGGCTCTGCTGCAACAACTGCAGTCTTCACACCGCTCAGGGGCAGGGCATAGATGTCCTTGTCTGCATGATGGAGAATCACGCGGCGGTCTGTTACATAGTACTTGCAGTTTTTATAAATGTTGTTTCTGTCGAGAACGGGCATTGCTGCTATGTAGGCAACCACTATAAGCAGAATTATCAGCAGCCAGACATTGATGCCTCCGGCCATGGAAGCGTTCAGCAGGATGTATATCACTATAAATGCAACTGCGGCCACTATGCAGCCCAGCCAGCGGCTGGTGAGACCCTTTTTGTTGTCTCCGTTCATAAGAGGAAAGGCCTCGGGTGCACCCATCCATACAAGCTTTTCGTCCTCTGCCAGTTCTTTCATAACAGCGGAGGAAGCGGTGAATTCTCTTGCCATTTGGTCAAACTCCTTTATAATTGATTCTGTTATTATTTTATCATGCAGAGCGTTAATTGTGTGCAAAGCAGACCCGCCGGACTCGTTAAAGCTCCGTTAAGCCCTTCGCCATTCTTAACGGAAATTTTACCTCGCCCCCCTTGCGCCCCATGGTATAATGTAATGTAAGACTAAAAAGAAGGAGGCGCAGCTATGAAAAAACCAAGGAAGAGCTTCAGAGATTTTCTCCGCACTTCATTTCCCATATCCCTTCGGGACAGCCTCATAACGCTGGGTCTCCTGGCCTGCGGCTTTGTCCCCTGCTTTTTCCTGCAGATTATCAGCGACACCGACTTCCATGTACCTTTGATATTCGTGCTGGTGGTACTGCTGGTCTCCCTTTGCACCGATGGTTACTTCTACGGCCTGCTGGCCTCGGTGCTCTCGGTCATAGCGGTTAACTACGCCTTCACCTTCCCCTACTTCCACTTCAATTTCTCCATGACCGGCTACCCCCTCACCTTCTTCTGTATGTTTATTGTCTCGGTCATAACCTGCACCCTTATGAGCAGGGTGCGCAAGGGCGAGCAGATGCGCCTTGAAGCGGAGAAGGAGAAAATGCGGGCCAATCTGCTCCGGGCCATATCCCACGACTTCCGCACCCCACTTACCAGCATCATTGGCACTCTGGGTATGCTGGGGGACAAGGACAATCCCCTGTCGCCCCAGGACCGCAGCAGGCTCGTGGCCGACGCCCGCAGCGACGCCGAGTGGCTGATAAACATGATGGAAAACATCCTCTCCATCACCCGCATAGGCGATGGCAGCGCACCCCGGATACATACAGAGCCCCAGGCCCTGGAGGAAGTGCTGGGCGAGGCCCTCTCCCGCTTCCGCAAGCAATACCCGGAGCTTCCGGTCAGAACCAGCATCCCCGACGAGCTCATCATCTCCCCCATTGATGCCATGCTCATTGAGCAGGTCATCATAAACCTGCTGGTGAATGTGGTCCTCCACGGCGAGGGCGCCACATGGGCAAAGCTCAGCCTCCAAAGAGAGGGAGACATGGCCTGCATCAGCGTGGAGGACAACGGGGCGGGCATAAGCCAAAGAGCCCTGAGTCAGCTTGTTGAAGGCAAGATAATACATTCCCCCGAAACCAAACGTCAGGACTCACGCCGCACCATGGGCATAGGTCTCAGCGTATGCCGCACCATTATCCGCGCCCACGGCGGCAGCCTGAGTGCGGCCAACCGCCCGGAGGGCGGAGCTTTGCTCAGCTTCACTCTCCCGATTATTAAGGAGGACGAAAATGGAGATCCGTTCCAAGATATTGATAGTTGAGGATGAGCTGCGCATATCCAACTTTATCAGCGCAGTGCTCTCCACCAACGGTTATGACGTCATAACCGCCCACACCGGTAAGGAAAGCTGCTCCATGATAAGCTCCCACTGCCCGGACCTTGTTATTCTGGACCTGGGTCTGCCTGACATGGACGGTATAGAAATTATCCGTTCTGTCCGCAGCTGGACTGCCCTGCCCATAGTGGTGGTCTCCGCCCGTATGCACGAGCGGGACAAGGTGGAAGCTCTGGACGCGGGAGCCGACGACTATATCACCAAGCCCTTCGGCACCGGGGAGCTTCTGGCCCGCATCCGCACCGCCCTGCGCCACACCCGCTCCTCCGCCGGCGGCAGCATATCTCCCAGCGGCCTCTTCACCGTTGGCCGACTGACTGTAGACTACAACAAGCATCAGGCCCTTATCGACGGCGAGAATGTCCACCTGACCCAGAACGAATTTCGCATAGTCTCCCTTTTGGGCAAGAACGCGGGAAAGGTGCTCACCTATGACGCCATACTCAAGGAGCTCTGGGGCCCCGCCGCCCGGGGTAATAACCAGGTGCTGAGAGTGCATATGGCAAACATCCGCCGCAAAATCGAGGAAAACCCCGCCGAGCCCAAGTACATATTCACCGAGGTCGGTGTAGGCTACCGCATGGCGGAGGAAGAATAAAGCAAAATCGCCAAAGCCCTCTGCGGGTCTTTGGCGATTTTGCTTTATTCAATGAAATCCGCCTGGCGGGTTATGGTATCTTTACAAATCTCCCAGCCTTGGTTACAATACATATAACAAATAAGGCGGTGATGGTTTTGGATATGGAGAAATATATGCTTGAGGCTCTGGCTCTTGCACGGAAGGCAGCCGCGGCGGGAGAGATACCCGTGGGCTGCGTGATAGTTGACGGCAGCGGCGAGATAATAGGCCGGGGCCGCAACCGCCGGGAGGAGCGCCGAAGCGTCACCGGCCATGCAGAGATAGAGGCCCTTGAGGAGGCCGCCCGCCGCCGGGGAGACTGGCGCATGGATGACTGCAGCCTCTTTGTCACCCTTGAGCCCTGCCCCATGTGCGCCGGGGCCATGATAATGAGCCGCCTCGGTACGCTGGTCTACGGCGCCCGGGAGGAGCACACCGGCTCCGCCGCCAGCATTTTGAATCTCTTCGAGGAAAATTACCCCGGCCACACCGCAATATACGGCGGCGTGCTGGCAGAGGAAAGCGCCGCACTGCTTCGGGAGTTTTTTGAAGGAATGCGGAAATAGCAATGCGGGCGGACACATCGGTCCGCCCCTACAGCATTTTTGTAGCTTTTCGCTTTTCGTCGTAGGGGCGGATGCCCACATCCGCCCGTGAACCTCCATCCGTAGGGCGCGATGACCTCATCGCGCCGCAAATTCCGCACCAGCCGTAGGGGCGCGTCAGGTCGCGCCCGCAAGGGAAACGGCGGGAGCAAGCGCCCGCCCTACGGACTATGTGTAAACTTCAGGTTTTACCGTAGGGGCGGGTGCCCACATCCGCCCGTGAACCTCCATCCGGAGGGGCCGGCATCCCCTACGGCCCGATGTATTTGCACCCGTAGGGCGCGACGCCCCGGCGCGCCCCAA
>JAZSFJ010000074.1:0-9600 GCA_045532145.1 Oscillospiraceae bacterium | reverse complement strand
GGTTTTCTTCCATCTTTTTATACTTTTCGTAGCGTTTTTCCGCATCCTCACGGCCTTTCTCGAAAAGCTCCTGGGCGTTTTCGGGGAAGGATCTGCGGAGGGAGGCGTAACGGGTCTCACCGGAGAGGAAGTCAAGGAAATCCATATCCGGGGCCTTACTGTCCAGAGTGAGGGGCTCGGCCTTGCGGGGGTCATAGCGGTAGAGATTCCAGTAACCGCTGCGGACAGCCCTCTTCATCTCCTCCTGAGTTTTGCCCATACCGAGGCGTATGCCGTGGGCGGCGCAGGGGGTGTAGGCCACGATGACGGAGGGACCGGGGTAGCTCTCCGCCTCCCGAACGGCCTTGAGAAGCTGGGCAGGGTCGGCACCCATGGCCACCTGAGCCACATACACATTGCCGTAGGTCATCATCATTGCGCCAAGATCCTTCTTGCGGCTGCGCTTGCCGGAGGAGGCAAACTGGGCCACAGCGCCTATGGGCGTGGCCTTGGAACTCTGGCCGCCGGTGTTGGAGTAGACCTCCGTGTCAATGACAAAAACGTTTATATCCTCGCCGCTGGCGATAACGTGGTCCAGACCGCCGAAGCCTATGTCATAGGCCCAACCGTCGCCGCCGAACATCCAGAAGGTTTTTTTGCTCAGCTGGTCTTTTGCGGTGAGAATTTCCTCTGCCTTGTCTCCGCCGAGGTTCTCAAGAGCGGCTATAAGCTCATCGGAGGCGGCACGGGAAGAATCGAAGTCCTCATACGTATCCAGCCAGGTCTGGCAGACAGCACGAACATTTTCGGGTATTTCCCCGGACATGAGGGCCTCCACCCTGCTCTTCTGGGCCTCCCGCTGCTGGCGGACAGAGAGGAACATACCCAGAGCAAGCTCCGCGTTATTTTCAAAGAGGCTGTTGGTCCATGCAACGCCGTGGCCGCGCTTATTCACGGTGTAGGGTATGCCGGGCATGGGAGAGCCCCAGGCCTGAGAGCAGCCCGTGCCGTTGGCCCAGTATACTCTGTCGCCGAAAAGCTGGGTCAGGAGCTTCGCGTAGGGGGTCTCGCCGCAGCCCGCGCAGGCGGCGGAGAATTCCACCAGAGGCTGGCGGAACTGGCTGCCCTTGATGGTGGCGGGAGAGTAGACGTCGCCCTTGTCGGAAAGGGAGAGGCCGTAGTTCCAGCGTGCCTTGTCCTTTTCGTCCATCCTGGCAGGTACGAGGCTGAGAGCCTCGCGTGGGCAGGAGTTAACGCAGCTTCCGCAGCCAGTGCAGTCGAAATTGGATAGCTGCAGGGAGTAGCGGAGGCTATCCTTCTTGCCCATAGCGGGGATGCTAACAAAGTCCTCGGGGGCAGCAGCGGCTTCCTCCTCATTGAGGAGATAGGGCCTTATGGCGGCGTGGGGGCAGACAAGGGAGCACATATTGCACTGAATGCACTTACTTGCGTCCCAGTTCGGCAGCCATGTGGCAATGCCCCGCTTTTCATAGGCGGTCATGCCCAGCTCTATGGAGCCGTCCTCACGGCCTATAAAGGCGCTGACGGGCAAGTCGTCACCCTTCTGTCGGTTTATGGGGATGAGGATATTCCGAACAGCCTCAGGCAGATTGCTGAAGTCCTCCTCTGGAGCCTTCTCAAGGGAGAGCCATTCTTTCTTCACGGCTATCTCACGGACATTGGCTGCACCTGCGTCGATGGCGGCGCAGTTGAGGGCCACCACATCGTCGCCCTTGGCGGCGTAGGCCTTTTTGGCAGCGCCCTTCATAAGCTCCACAGCCTCGGCGGTGGGGAGCATATCCGTGAGGGCGAAAAATGCAGCCTGCAGCACAGTATTGGTGCGGTTTCCAAGACCAAGCTCATGGGCAATGGCAGAGGCGTCCACGGTGTAAAGGGCTATGCCCTTTTCCGCAATCATCTTCAGCACATGGGGAGGAATCTGGCTCTCAAGCTCGCTTTCGCTCCATGGGCAGTTTATGAGCAGCTTGCCGCCGGGGCGAAGCTCCTCCACTATATCATACTGCTGTATGTAGCCGGGCACGTGTACCGCCACAAAGTCGGCGCTTTTAACATAGTAGCTGCCGCGAATGGGCTTGGAAGAAAAGCGCAGATGGCTCTTGGTTACGCCGTAGCTCTTCTTTGCGTCATACTCAAAATAGGCCTGTGCGTAGAGGGGGGTATTGGAGGCGATTATATTTACGGTATTGTGGTTTGCGCCCACGGTACCGTCGCCGCCCAGACCCCAGAACTTGCAGCAGACAGCCCCGTCACTAAAGCCCTCAAGGGGCTTGATGGGCAGAGAGAGATGGGTCACATCGTCATTTATGCCTATGGTGAAGCTGTTTACAGGATTTTCGGAGAGAAGATTATCAAAGGCGGCAACTATCTGGGCGGGGTCGGTGTCCTTGCTACTTAGGCCATAGCGGCCTCCAACAATGCTCACTTCCCTGCCGCTGCCGGAAAATGCAGTGCATACATCCTGATAGAGTGGCTCGCCGGCGGCGCCCATCTCCTTGCAGCGGTCGAGGACGGCAATGCTCCTTACGCTTGTGGGGATGGCGGAGAGGAGCTTATCCACAGCGAAGGGGCGGTAGAGGCGCACCTGCACAAAGCCCACCTTGCGGCCTCGGGCGTTGAGGTAATCCACAGCCTCCTTCACAGTGCCGGAAACGGAGCCCATAGCCACCACGACTTCCGTGGCGCAGGGGTCGCCGTAGTAATCGAAGATATGATACTCCCGTCCGAAAGCCTCCTTAAACTCGGCCATATAGCTCTCCACTATTTCCGGGAGAGAGTCATAGAAGCGGTTAGCGGCCTCGCGGACCTGGAAATATACGTCGCCATTCTGAACGGTGTTGCGGAGCAGGGGATGCTCGGGGTTCAGGGCGTGGGCGCGGAAAGCGGCAAGAGCCTCGGTGTCCAGCATGGAGCAGAGCTTTTCCTCATCGGGGAGGCTTATCTTGCTTATCTCGTGGCTGGTACGGAAACCGTCGAAGAAGTGCATGAAGGGTATGCCACCCTTCAGAGCGGAGAGGTGGGCAATGCCCGCCATGTCCGCAGCCTCCTGCACACTTCCGGAGCTAAGCTGGGCAAAGCCCGTCTGGCGGCAGGCCATAACGTCACTATGGTCGCCGAAAATGCTCATGGCATGGGTGCCCACGGTGCGGGCGGCCACATGGAGCACCACGGGAAGACGTTCTCCCGCCATGCGGTAGAGCACGGGTATCATCAGCATGAGACCCTGGCTGGAAGTGTAGCTGGTGGCAAGACAGCCGGTCTGGGCCGCGCCATGGATGGCGGCGGCAGCGCCCGCCTCGGACTGCATCTCCACGAGCTTCACAGTCTGTGAGAACATATTCTTCCGTCCCCGGGCGCTCCACTCGTCGGTGCTGCCCGCCATGGGAGAGGAGGGGGTGATGGGATATATGGCCGCAACCTCGGTGAAGGCATAGGCCACATGGGCGGCAGCGGTGTTGCCGTCCATGGTTACCATTTTGTTGTTCATAGGAAGGACTCCTTTCAGGAGTGGATTATAAAAATGATAGGTAGGGACCGGCGTTCTCGACGGTCCGCGCTGCGCTCCATAATTAGTGCCGTTCTTGGGCGAATACGCTTACACTTCTTTATGTGGTAGGGGCGACCAGCGGTCGTCCGGCGGTAAGCATTGAGCTTTTGTTCGCAGCCTCGGCGAATTCGCAGCCGATGAGCGGACGAGCAATGCTCGCCCCTACGATGGAAACCGGGTGACTGCTGCCGGACCGTCCGGGAGGTCGGTCCCTACAGGGCCTGGTTTTAGCCCTGTGCACACCCAGACAGCGCATCAAAAAAGCAAGGGCGGATTTTTATAAATCCGCCCTTTTATTTTCAGTTAACAGGATATACCCAGCCGAAGGGATCGGGCTTCTTGCCCCACTGCAGGCCGGTGAGTTCCTCATAGAGGCGCATGGTGGTCTCGCCTATCTCGTTATTATTGACGGTATACTCCTTGCCTGCGTAGGCCAGAGTGCCAACGGGGGAGACAACGGCGGCGGTGCCGCAGCCCCAGGCTTCTTCCAGAGTGCCGTTTTCCATAGCCTCAACCAGCTCGTCCACGCTGATGCGGCGCTCCTCGGCGGGAAGTCCCAGATGGGCGCACATCTCAAGAATGCTCTTGCGGGTGATGCCGGGGAGAATGGAACCGTTGAGGGCGGGGGTGACTATCTTGCCGGCAATCTTGAACATAATGTTCATGGCGCCAACTTCTTCAATATACTTGCGCTCAACGCCGTCAAGCCAGAGGACCTGAGTATAGCCCTTTTCCTCGGCTCTGTCGCCTGCGCGGACGGAGGCAGCGTAGTTGCCGCCGCACTTGGCTTCGCCGGTGCCGCCGCGGACGGCGCGGACATCCTCGTCCTCTATCATGATCTTCACGGGGGCCATGCCGCCGGCGTAGTAGCTGCCGGAGGGAGAGAGGATGATGATGAAATGGGCACGGCCAATGCCGTGTACGCCCAAATGCTCATCGTCGCCTATCATAAAGGGGCGGATATACATGCTGGTGCCTTCGCCGTGGGGAACCCAGTCGGCTTCCAGCTTGATGAGCTCGTGGAGAGCCTGCAGAGTGTCCTCCTCGGGGAGGGCGGGCAGACCCATACGGGCAGCGCTGCGGTTCATGCGGCGGATGTTTTCCATGGGACGGAACATCTGCACACCGCCCTCGGCATTGCGGTAAGCCTTGAGACCCTCGAAGATCTCGCTGCCGTAGTGCAGAACGGTGGAGGCAGGATGGATGGAAAGATTGCCGAAGGGCACAATGCGGGCATCATGCCAGCCATTTGCCTTGTCCCAGTCCATGATGAACATATGGTCGGTGAAAACCTTGCCAAAGCCCAGCTTGCTCTCGTCTGCGGGCTTGGGATTGGGGTTGGGATTAACAGTTACCTTGATTTCCATATTAATTTACCTCCTGAAAAGGGCTTTTGGCCCATTATATACCTTTGAAATTAAATGTCAAATTTACCGCTTTAAAGGCTCCCTTGTGTAAAGGGAGCTGTCAGCGAAGCTGACTGAGGGATTGTTCCAATTCGCCTAAGCTCACAACAAATTCTAAAGCATTTGCCGCACAATCCCTCCGCCCCTTCGGGGCACCTCCCTTTACACAAGGGAGGCTTTAAAGGTGCTTCAAAAGCCACCGGGTTCCCTCCTGGTCGCATAGCTCCTGCGGTCGGTTGCTAAAAATGTGCCACCGGCACATTTTCTTAACGCACCGACACAAGGGAGGCTTTAAATGGTGTACAGAGCATCATTCACTTCAGCCCCAGCTTTTCGGCGGCGGCTTCGCGCATCTTGTACTTGAGAATCTTGCCGGCGGCGTTCATGGGGAAGGAGTCCACAAAGTCTATATATCTGGGCACCTTGTGGCGGGCCATGCTTGCCATGCAGTAGGCGCGCATCTCATCCTCGGTGAGGCTCTCCCCCTCCTTGAGGATGATGCAGGCCATGGCCTCCTCGCCGTACTGCTTATCGGGAACGGCAATAACCTGAACATCCTGCACTGCGGGATGGGTATAGATGAATTCCTCAATCTCCTTGGGATACAGGTTCTCACCGCCGCGGATTATCATATCCTTCAGTCTGCCGGTGATGCGGTAGTTGCCCTGCTCATCCTTGCAGGCAAGGTCGCCGCTGTGGAGCCAGCCCTCGGCGTCGATGGTGTCACGGGTGGCATCGGGCATCTTATAGTAACCCTTCATGGTGTTGTAGCCGCGGGCGCAGAACTCGCCGTTGACACCCACAGGGCACTCCTCGCCGGTCTCAGGGTCAATTATCTTGCACTCCACATGGGGGAAGTCGTAGCCCACAGTCTCGGTGCGGACATCCAGAGGATCAGTCCATGAGCTCATGGTATTGCCGGGGGCGCACTCTGTCTGGCCGTAGACGCTGACTATGCCGCGCATATTCATCTCATCTCTCTGGGCGGCTCTGCGCATTAGCTCGGGAGGGCAGCCCGCTCCCGCCATGATACCCGTGCGCATATAGCTGAAGTCCGTCTTGCGGTAATCGGCGTGGTTGAACATGGCAATAAACATGGTGGGCACGCCGTTGAAGCAGGTTATGCGCTCCTGATTTATGCAGGCAAGGGAGTTCTTTGCGGAGAAATAGGGCATGGGGCACATGGTTGTTCCGTGGGTCATGCTGGCGGTCATGGAAAGAGTCATGCCGAAGCAGTGGAACATGGGCACCTGAATCATCATGCGGTCGGCGGTGGAAAGGCCCATGCGGTCGCCTATGCACTTGCCGTTATTCACAACATTGTAGTGGGTGAGCATAACGCCCTTGGGGAAGCCGGTAGTGCCGGAGGTATACTGCATATTGCATACGTCGCTGGGCTTTACAGCGGCAGCCATGCGCTTGACCTCCTCCAAGGATACCATATCCGCTCTCTCCATGGCCTCATCAAAGGTGAGGCAGCCGCTCTGGCGGAAGCCCACGGTGATAACATTGCGGAGGAAGGGCAGTCTCTTGCAGTGGAGGGGCTTTCCGTGCTTGGTGGAAGCTATCTCCGGGCAGAGCTCGTTTATGATTTTAGCGTAGTTGGAGTCCAGAGCAGACTCTATCATAACCAGAGTGTGGGTGTCGCTCTGGCGGAGAAGGTATTCGGCCTCGTGAATCTTATAGGCGGTGTTCACGGTGACCAGGACTGCTCCAATCTTGGTGGTGGCCCAGAAGGTAATGTACCATGCAGGCACATTGGTGGCCCAGATGGCAACCTTGCTTCCTGCCTTCACGCCCATGCTCACAAGAGCCCGGGCAAAGTTGTCCACGTCCTCCCTGAACTGCTCATAGGTGCGGGTATAGTCAAGGGTTGTATACTTGAAAGCGTACTGGTCGGGGAATTCCTCCACAATTCTGTCCAGCACCTGGGGGAAGGTGAGATTTATAAGCTCGTCCTTCTGCCAGACATACTCGCCTGTACCGTCATGGTTGGGGTAGAGCTTGCGCTGCTTGCCGACGGTGCGCTCATAGCGGGTCATATAGTTGACGAAATGGGGGAAGATGACCTCACGCTCAGGGAGATCTTCCATCCACTCGGTCTTCCACATAAGGGAGATGAAGCCGTCATAGTCCACGCTCTTGAGAGCGCGCATAACATCGTCCACAGGGAAGCTTCCCTCGCCAATGAGATTATAGGTCTCAGCGTCGTCGCTGTCACGGAGGTGGACGTGCTTAACGTAGGCGCCCAGATTGGTGATGGTGGTGGAGGGAGTTTCGGCAGCATCACGGTAGGGGTGATGCACATCCCAGAGGGCGGCCAGACTGTCGCTGGCGAAGTGGTTCATAAGGTCACGGAGACGGGCAGTGTCGGAATAAATGCCACGGGTCTTGATGAGTATGGTGACGCCCTTTTCCTCTGCAAAGGGGATGAGAGACTCAATATTGGTGTAGATGGTATCCATGGCCTCGCTCTTGCAGTCGGCGGCCACATACTCAACGGACATATCCCCGGCAATATCCATGCAGCGGCGAAGCTCGGCTGCGCCGGCTGTGGTAGCGAGGTCGCAGTCCGTGTCAAACACGGGGATGGAAAGGCCCTTGTTTTTCAGCTCACGGGCCGTTGCGATAACATTGTATTTATGGAAGGGTCCGCCCTTGCCGATGAGCTCGCTGCGGCGGAGCACATTGTATATCTCGATGCCCTGAAAGCGCATCTCCCCGGCGGTGGCTACAAGCTCTTCCCAGCCCTCCTGCCACCAGCCTCTGGTGGAAAACGAGAGTTTCATTCGTTACCCTCCTCATACACGATTTTGTTCACGGCATTGACGTAGGCCCGGATGGAGGCACCGATTATGTCGGTGGAAATGCCTCTGCCGGAGTAGAGCTTGCCGCCGCTGCGGAGCTTTACAACGGTCTCGCCCATGGCCTCCCGGCCCTCGGTGATAGCCTGAATCTGGAACTCGTCCAGCTCGTAGTGGCAGCCGATTATCTGCTCAATGGCAACGAAGGCGGCATCGATGGGGCCGTCTCCGGCGTACACGCCCTGAAGGCTCTTGTCATCCTTTATGAGCTTAATCTGGGCAACAGCCTTCATGCCGCTGCTGGAATTGACCATGTAGCTCTCCACACGGTAGGTAGGAGGCACCTGCAAAGCCACGGTGGCAACAATGGCGTCCAGCTCCTTGGCGCTGACCTTTTCCTTGCCTATGTGGCGCACAGCCTCGAACACGCGGGTGACGTCCTCGTCGCTGAGCTCATAGCCCAGAGCGGCCACAGCCCTTGCCACAGAGGAAACATCGTCATGGACAGAGAGCACAAGGTCGCTTGCCTCGCTGTCTGCGCCGCTATCCTGTCCTGCCCCGCTCTTGCCGGAGAACATACGCTTTATCTGGGCAATGCCTCGGCTGAGCTCAGTAGTGCGGACGGCGCAGTATGCGCCCATGCTGTCCCCCCTGGCAGCCAGAATGCGGGAGACATTTGCCATATCGGCGGTGGCGCCGCCGCAGCAGGTCTTGACCTCATCGGCTCCGGAGTTTATGGCGGCGATGGAGGCGGTGTCGGCCATAGCAAGGTCGTTTGCGCACTTCACGCCGAGACGCACGCTCTCAAGGGCGGGAACAGCTTCTCTCAAAGCAGTAACAAAGGCGGCAATCTCGTTGGGGAGCTTTGCGCCCTCAGTGTCGCATACTGTGACCACATTTGCACCGGATGCAATGGCGGCAGCCACAATCTCGGCCAGAAAGTCCATTTCGGCGCGGCAGGCGTCCTCGGCCACAAACTCCACCTCGCAGCCCTTGGCGGCACACATGGCCACAGTGTCCTTAACGGCCGCAAGCATAGCTGCGGGCTTTTTGTGGAGAAAATACTCCATCTGCACGCTGGAAACAGGAGCCACCACCTGCAGTCTGGGCTTTTTGGCCTCCTTGAGAGCGTTCCACACAGTCTCAACGCCCTCGGCAGAAAGGCCCACAGGCACTGCAAGGGCGGCGCTGCGGAGAGCAGAGGCGATGGACTTTATAAGAAGAGAATCGATTTTCACCTTTTCAATGGGAGCGCATTCAATGGTGTCAGCTCCCAGCTTGTCAAGAATCTTGGCAAGCTCTATCTTCTCCCTGAAGCTGAGGGCTGCGCCCTCGGGCAGAAGCATGCTGATGTCACTGATAAAAATCTTTCTCATTACTGTTTCCTCCTAAAAGCAAAAATCCCTGAAGCCGTGAAATACACAGCTTCAGGGACGAAATAATTTCGCGGTACCACCCTGATTATTATCCCCTTGCGGGAAATAATCACTCTCGGGCTCATGTAAGCCCATGGCCTGTAACGGGGCCTGCCGGGTCGGACTAATCGTAAAAACTTTCGGGCGACCTGCTCGGGAAAGAGACTGCTCATCTGTGCTGGGTATCGGCTCTCACCTGCCGCCGACTCTCTGAAACTCTCCCACAGTTGCATAATTCCGTCATAGCATTTAGCACATTAAAACGATGGAGTTATTAAAACATATATAAGGTGTCTTGTCAAGTTTTTTCGGGGGGCGTTTGGGGGCTTAAAGGCCCCCCGCCCCGTAGGGCGGAGCGCCCCCCGCGCGCCGACAGTATGCAGCTCCATATGCCCCCCCTGTTCGGCGGGCACCTATTCCCCTTCGCGAGG
>JAZSFJ010000058.1:0-6072 GCA_045532145.1 Oscillospiraceae bacterium | reverse complement strand
CCGACTATCTTGGTATCCTGCTCCGAGGGACCCTCGGTTGCATCTATCATAAGAACGGCAACGTCGGCTCTGTCAATAGCGGAGTATGCTCTTATAATGCTGTATTTCTCAATATTTTCTTCAATCTTCGACTGCTTTCTTATTCCCGCGGTGTCGATAAGATTGAATTTTCCCCAGGGAGTTTCAATAAGATTGTCAACGGCGTCACGGGTGGTGCCCGCCACATTGGAGACTATAACTCTCTGCTCACCGGCGATAAGGTTGGTAAGAGAGCTTTTGCCCACATTGGGCTTACCGATGATGGCAACATTGATGCGGTCAGGGTCGCCGTCATCCTCGCCCTCGGGGGGGAAGTGCTCAAGGCAGGCATCCAGCATATCGCCGGTGCCGTGGCCGTGAACGGCGGAGAGGGCTATGGGGTCACCAAGGCCCAGAGAATAGAACTCATAAATGGTGGGGTCCACACGGGAGGGATTGTCCACCTTGTTAACGCAGAGGACAACAGGCTTCTTGCTGCGAAGGAGCATATTGGCAACATCCTTGTCCGCAGCGGTGACGCCGGTGGTGATGTCGGTTACAAGCACGATAACATCGGCAGCGTTGATGGCAATATTGGCCTGCTCACGCATGAACATGAGTATTTCATTGTCGGTGGTGGGCTCAATGCCGCCCGTATCCACTATATCAAAGGTTCTTCCGCTCCACTCGCACTCGGCATAGAGCCTGTCACGGGTGACGCCGGGGGTATCCTCCACGATGGAGAGTCTGCGGCCCGCAAGGCGGTTGAAGAGCAGACTTTTGCCCACGTTGGGGCGGCCTACTATGGCTACAAGAGGTCTGGACATTCTCTCAAAGCCTCCTTTTCTTATTGGTTATACTTGTTATATTCGGTATCCTCGGCATCGGCGAGGGGCTTTCTCACTTCCGGAAGCAGTCCCAGCATAGCGTCGCAAAGCTCGCCGCCGTCCTGAGAAATGGGGTAAATCTTCACACCCAGCTCCCGCTCCGCTTCCTCCAGCGTCACATCGTCGAGGAAATCCATTTCCTCCTGACGGAGCATATTGGCGGAGATAAGAAGTCTTTCTCCCAGTTCCTTGTCCCTGAGCTGGTTTATCAGGTCCCGGCCTGTTATGAGGCCTGCCACAGTTACGCTTTCGCCGAAGAAATCGTTTTTGACGGAATATACCCGTCCTTTTATATTATCATACTTTTTTCCCGCCGTACAGAGCAGATTTTCCAGAAATGGGGCGAAATCTGCACCCGTGGCCATGGAAAATGGCACTGCGTCGCACTCATCGGAGAATTCAAGTGCCATAGCAAATTCCCGCTCCAGAAGTCTTATCATGCCGACGCCGTTATCAAGCTGGGTATGCTCCTCGTAGAACTCGTCCTCGGGCAGAGCTCTTCCGGCCTTGAGATACATTTCGTCGGAGCAGAAGAAAAGCCTTGTGCCCGTTTCCTCAAGGCACTTTTCGGCGTAGGCTTCCACAAGGTCTATGGTCTCTCCGGCGTGTTCGGGGGTGAAGGGCCGCAGGGGCTCAAGACCCTCTCTGTGCCTTGTGAGTCCCAGAGGCACGATGGACACGCTGTGGACAGCGGGGTACAAGGCGCGAAGCTCTCTCATGCTGCGCATAAGTGCCTCCCCATCATTTATACCGGGGCAGCAGACTATCTGGCAGTTCATGGTGATACCGGCCTCGGCGAAGCGGCCCATTATATCCATTATCTCCCCCGCCCTCTTGCTGCGGAGCATTTCCTGGCGCAGAACGGGGTCGGTGGTGTGGACAGAGATATTCACAGGGGAAATGTGAAGGGCGATTATACGCTCAATTTCCCGCTGAGAAAGGTTGGTCAGAGTGATGTAGCAGCCCATGAGGAAGCTGAGCCGGGCGTCATCGTCCTTGAAATAAATGCTCTTTCTCATACCCATGGGATTTTGGTCTATGAAGCAGAATACGCAGCGGTTTGCGCAGGATCTGGGGGCGTCCATGAGATAGGTCTCAAACTCAAGGCCAAGGTCCATGCCCTCTGGCTTTTTCACCCGGAGAGTTTTGGTCTTGCCCTCAGCAGTGAGAACTTCAAGCTTCAGCTTTCTGTCATAGCCGTAGAACTTGTAGTCCAGCACGTCCTTGATAGGATTGCCGTTGATGGACACAAGAGAGTCTCCGGCCTTCACCTTGCCAAAGATGGGGCTTCCCGCTTCAATTGTCTTTATAACATTTCTCGCTGCCATAAAAATCTCCCTTTCAAGGCTTCCCACAATTTTGTACTGCTTTGTAGGGACCGGCCTCCCGGACGGTCCGCCATCGCCGAGCTACGATACCCGAATTGTGAAGCCAATGGACATAACTGCGTATTCGCCGGGGAAATACTGTCTTGAGCTGCTTACCGCCGGCGTGTCGGGGTCGTCACGCCCTACGCACATCACCAATTCGCCAAGGCGTGTGTATGAATCGGGGGTTTACTGCGCGGACCGTCGAGGACGCCGGTCCCTACAAATGCGCAGGGGAAAAACTATTTCCCCACATAATGAAAAAACAGGAGGCAACACGCGCCTCCTGTTTTTTCGAGATTACTTTGCTTCCTCGACCTTGAGCACCTGACGACCGTTATACATGCCGCAAGCCTTGCAAGCACGGTGGGGCAGGTGATAAGCGCCGCAGTTGGGGCAGGCGACGATGCCGGGGGTCTCGAGCTTCCAAACGTTGGAACGTCTCTTATCGCGTCTTGCCTTAGAAGTTTTTCTCTTGGGTACTGCCATGGTGACACCTCCTACGTTAACAGCTGGTTAGAACAGCGTTTATTCTATATCCAAAAGCTGTCCTAATACAGCCAATCTTGGATCTACCGGTTTGCGACAATCGCAGGGTCCCTCGTTCAAGTCCTTTCCGCAAGTACCGCAAAGACCTTTGCAGTCCTCGGTGCAGAGGAACTTGGTTTCCATATCGAGAACGAAGGCGGTTTCAAGTATCTCGCTCACATTTATGCCGTTACCCTCGATAACATAAATATCGGGGTTTTCGTCATCCTCGGGATTATCCGCAAGGGTGAGCTCCACTTCCTGCACCTTGGTGCTCTCAAACTGCTTTCCGCAGCGGTCGCAGGTGCAGACCATGTCCGCTTCTATCTCGGCTTTGAGGGTCAGGAGTCCGGCGGTGTTGACCACCTCTCCCTTTGCTTTGGGGGCAGACTTGAAACTCTCCACAGAGGGAAAATCCAGGGCCTCAGTATCCAGCTGGCACTCAAAGGCCTTGCGGGAACCGGGCATCTCTATGATGTTTATCAAATCAAGCCACATATCGCACCTCACACAGTCGCTCTAGTATTATAGATTATCTAAGGCCTCTTGTCAATACAAAAATTATTGACATTTCCGTATATTTCGCAGATAATATAGACAAATTAAGGAGTAAAAATGTATGAAAGAAATAACTATAAAACAAAATGACGCAGGCCAGCGCCTTGACCGTTTTGTGGGCAAGGCTGTACCCCTGCTGCCCGAAAGTCTGCTGCAGAAATATATCCGCCTCAAGCGCATCAAGCTCAACGGCAAAGGCGCCAAGCGGGACACCAGACTGAGCCTTGGGGACACCCTCCAATTATACATCAACGATGAGTTTTTTGAAAAGCCCAAAGAGGAAAATTCCTATCTCAAGGTTTCCACTCCCCGGCTCAGCATTGTCTACGAAGACGAGAACATCCTCCTTGCGGACAAAAAGCCCGGAGTGCTGTGCCACAGCGCAGGAAAATGGGACTATAACACCCTCATTGCCAACATTCAGGCCTATGCCTACCAGAAGGGCGAGTGGCGTCCCCGGGAGGAAAACAGCTTCTCCCCCGCTCTCTGCAACCGCATAGACCGGAATACCGGCGGCATAGTAATAGCAGCCAAGAACGCCGAGGCCCTGCGCATACTCAACGACAAGATTCGCGACCGGGAGATAGACAAAAAGTATCTCTGCATCGTCCATGGCCGCCCCAAGCCCTCGGAGGGCCGGCTGGAGGGCTATATATTCAAAGACGCCAAGAAAAATCAGGTGTATGTGAAGGACCGCCCGGAGCCGGGAGCAAAAACTGCCGTAACGGACTATAAGCTCATCAAAAGCGCCGGTGGACTGAGCCTTGTAGAATGCACCCTCCACACAGGCCGCACCCACCAGATTCGCGCCCAGATGTCCCACGCCGGCTGGCCTCTTCTCGGCGACGGCAAGTATGGCAGCGAGAGAAAGAACAAAAGCTTCGGCGAGACCGAGGGACAGGCCCTTTATTCCTATAAGCTCCGCTTCGATTTCCCCACTGATGCCGGTATCCTGAATTATCTCCGCGGCCGTGAATTTGAGGTCACGGACATAGATTTTGTGAAGAAGTATTTCGGATAAGTGAACCTCCCGGAAGAGGCAACATCATCAGGATACGCACAAAGCCATAGCTCCCTCTGACGAGGGAGCTGGCAGCGAAGCTGACCGAGGGAGAGACAGAAATAGATAAATAATAATAGAGAATAGATAATAAGAATGGCATCGTCAAAGCCAGCTTATTAATCTTCGCGCAGCGATACATCAACTCTTATTTTTTCTCTCTCATCTCAGTTATTCTCTCCCTCCGCCCCCTTTGGGGGCACCTCCCTCGTCAGAGGGAGGTATTTCCTTGCTCGTTTCGGTTTTCTTCTTATTTTAATAATTTTCCCGGAAAAGGAGGTCTTTTTTCATGAAGCGTTCCATTTCCATATTGCTCATAGTCTGCCTGCTCCTTGGGCTTGCAGCCTGCGGAGACAAGGCTATTTCCGAAAACATCCCCACTTCCCCGGAGCCTACACCTCTGCCCACCCCAGAAACAACTCCGGAGCCTGCGCCTCTGCCTGCTCCGGAGCCTGCGCCTGAATCCTCCCCCGAGCCTGCCGAGGGCTATATCGAAATCCTCAGGAACCCAGCTCAGGGCATTTATGAGGGTCCCTCCTATGACTGCGGCAAGGTGGGCATCATCCTCCAGGCCACAGGCTACACCATCATGGAGGAGACCACAGATGACGAGGGCAATCTCTGGGGCAGGCTGAAATCCGGCATTGGCTGGGTGGACCTCACTTCCGCCCGTGCCTTCGAGGGTTCTCCTCCCCTTCTCACCGCCAATTTTGCCGATATGAACCGGGTCGGCAGCGATTATCGGGAATTCTACCCTCTTGAGGACAGTGAATATTCCATATTGACAGATATTCGTGTCACCGCTCCTGTGAGCGGTCTGGAACTTGTGATGCTGGAGCCTTTTGAATATAAAGTTACAGAGAGCTATGGCAGCTTTGGGAATCTGGACGCTATGGAGCCTCTGCTGACCAAGATAATCTTTTGGGGCGACTTCACCACCTACGGAGTTTTCCTCAAAGACGAAAACGGTACAAGCCGACTTTTTGCCATCACTTCCAGCGGAAGAAACGGCGAGCTAATTGTATATGAAGTGAGCGAACACATAGAATAACAAAAAACCCTTTGCCGTTCTTACGGACAGCAAAGGGTTTTTACTTTATTTGATTTACTTGCTTTTTTCTGTTTTACCAGATATCAGGATCTGCCTCTCCTGCGGAGGCCATGCGTCTTTTGGATACCAGCACAACGGCGGCTGCAATGAACAGCGCCGCGCCGATTCCAAGCATCATGGTGGTACCCACGCCGCCGGTTTCGGGAAGCAGGGCGCCGCGTTCGTTGGCTATGTAGGTAGTCTCCACAACACCGGTGGCATTGGGAGTTACCACCACCACAACAGCCTCATCAAGGAGACTATAGCCCACAGGCGCCTTGGTCTCCACCACGAAATAGGTGCCGCATTCCATTTCAGGAGACACAGCAGCGCCGTTTTCATCGGTGACGAGCACAAAGCTATTGCCATTTTTGTCAGTAGCCTTCACCACCGCAATCTCCGCTCCGTCGAAGATTATGGTGTCGGTGGCGGTCTCGCCATCCTTCGCGCGGCGGTATACCTCGAACTCTGCACCCTCAAGGACAGCAGCAGTGTCGCCCTTTTCGTGCTTAACAATGCTGAGCTTGCCGGAGAGACTTACGGGAGGGGGAGGGGGAGGAGGAG
>JAZSFJ010000002.1:0-4097 GCA_045532145.1 Oscillospiraceae bacterium | reverse complement strand
AGCACTCCAAAGCGAGGAGTTTTTCTGCAAGACAAGATAGAAAAGCGCGGTAAGGCTGACGCCTACCGCGCTTTTTTAGCGAAGTATTGCTGGAAAAGGGCCGCTTTGGAGCGAATAAATCCCTATGGGGTGTCGCCCTTTGCAGCCGGGGATTTATTTATACTCTCTCATACACCATAAAGCGGTAGGCTATGCCCTCGTGTTCTTTTTTCTCGCCGGGCTCGGTGATGTGCCAGGCCTCGTCGGTGTCGAGATTGGGGAAAAAGGCGTCAGACTCAGGGCGGGCCTCAATTTTTGTCACATAGACCTTATCCACATAGGGGAACATCTGGCGGTAGACGCTCTCGCCGCCTATGCAGAGGCAGCGCTGGGTCTTTTCGGCCTCAGCAAGAGCCTCCTCCACGCTGTGGACAACTATTGCGCCCTCTATCTCAATGTCCTGCTTTGTAATGACAATATTCACACGGTTTTTCAGGGGCTTTCCGCCGGGGAAGTCGGCAAGAGTCTTTCGGCCAACGATTACGGCGGCTCCGGCGGTGACAGAGCGGAAATGCTTTCTGTCCTCGGGGACAACCACGGGCTGGGTTCCGCCGCAGCCTATGCCCCAGTCAGAGTAAACAGCGACTATGGCTTCCATCATACGGCCACCGGAATTTTGGCAGTGAAGGGATGGAACTCATAGCCCTCCAGAGTGAAGCTGTCACGGGTGAACTCATAGAAGTCCCGAACTTCGCTGTCAAGAGTCATCTTGGGTGCGGGCAGGGGTGCGTTCTTTATCATTTCCTCGATAATGGGCACATGGCGGTCATAGATATGTGCGTCGGCGATGACGTGGACAAGCTCGCCTGCCTCAAGACCTGCAACCTGAGCCATCATCATGGTGAGCATGGCGTACTGCACCACGTTCCAGTTGTTGGCGGCCAGCATATCCTGGCTTCTCTGGTTGAGAATGGCATTGAGGGTGTTGCCGCAGACGTTGAAGGTCATGGAGTATGCGCAGGGGTAGAGGGCCATCTCGCTGAGGTCGGCGAAGTTATAGATATTGGTCATAATGCGGCGGGAGGCGGGGTTATTTTTCAGGTCGTAGATAACGCGGTCCACCTGGTCCATGTCGCCCTCTTTGTAGTGGTGCTTCACGCCCAGCTGGTAGCCGTAGGCCTTGCCGATGCTGCCGCTTTCGTCGGCCCACTCGTCCCAGATGTGGCCACGCAGGTCATTTATATTGTTGCTCTTTTTCTGCCAAATCCACAGCAGCTCGTCCAGACTGGTTTTCCAGAAGGTGCGGCGGATGGTGAGGATGGGGAACTCCTCTTTGAGATTATAGCGGTTAACTATGCCGAATTTCTTAACGGTGTGGGCGGGGCTGCCGTCCTCCCAGCGAGGGCGGACATCAAGGTCTGTGTCCCATACGCCGTTTTCAAGAATGTCTTTGCAATTTTGGATGAATATTTCGTCTGCGCGGCTCATATCTCTGCCTCCAAGTGTAGTCAATTTGCTGATATTATACCGTAAAATATGTTTGTATGCAAGAGTAAGCGTCGCTTTGATAAATGCGGCTTTCGTAGGGGACGGCCACCCGGACGTACCGTGGAGAATGGGCCGACGAGGACGCCGGCCCCTCCGGGTGCGGGGGATTATGCAGCGGGCGATTCATGAATCGCCCCTACGAGGGATAGCGTTGTAGGGACCGGCCTCCTGGACGGTCCGTATTGCGGCGGGCCGTAGAGGACGCCGGCCCCTACAAAGGGAATAAAAATAAAAACCCCTCACCCATTGGGGGAGAGGGGAGTATTTATTCTTCCTCACAGACAAAATCTGCTGAAAACAGTTCCTGCAATAATTCTCTTGCCTGCGGCAGGTTTTCGGAAGGTACAAATACTTTCAACCTTTCCTGTATACCTGTTTTGAGGGTAAATCCTGCTCCATAAACAGGGAGTGCTGCGCAGGGAATGCTGTTATCTTCCAGTACTTGCATAAGCATCTTGGCCCACATTTCCTCTTTTTCAACCAATAACACAAATTCGTTGTTCATAAAATAGCACTCCTTTCAAATGTATAGAATTTCAACAGATTCAGGTTTGTCGTTATAATTAATTATATTACTTTATTGTGATTGTGTCAAAGGGGATAAAAACAGGCGCAATAGTTTCTATTGCGCCTAATAATTATTTTATGAACACCTGTCATTATAGCAGGGCCTTTGTTCAGTTATTCTTTTTCGCCCAGTTTTGCGAGAACTTCCCGGAAATACTCCGGCAGCTCCGTTTTCAGGCGGACTTCCTTTTCCGTGCGGGGGTGGATGAATCTAAGCTCCCGGGCGTGGAGGCACTGGCCCTCCAGACCCTTTTCCGGGCGCTTTCTGCCGTAGACCATGTCTCCCACAAGAGGGTGGCCCAGCTTCTCCATGTGCACCCTGATTTGATGGGTGCGGCCGGTTTCCAGTCGGCAGCGGATGTGGGTGTAGCCACGGTAGCGGTCTATCACCTCATAATGGGTGACAGCCTCCCGGCCCCCCTTGCTGACTATAGCCATACGCTTGCGGTCGATGGGGTGGCGGCCTATGGGGGCATCCACCGTGCCCTCGTCCTCCTTCACTCTGCCATACACCACCGCTTCATACACACGGTAAAGGCTGTGGTCAGATAGCTGGGCGGAGAGGAACTGGTGGGCGAAGTCGTTTTTCGCCACGATGAGAAGGCCGGAGGTGTCCATATCGATGCGGTGGACAATGCCGGGGCGCTTCTCCCCGCCTATGCCGCTGAGACTGTCGCCGCAGTGCCACAAAAGGGCGTTCACCAGCGTGCCGTCCGGGTGGCCGGGTGCGGGATGCACCACCATTCCACGGGGCTTGTTGATAACTATTACGTCCTCGTCCTCAAAAACCACATCAAGGGGGATGTTTTGTGGAATAATTTCCACATTTTCAGGCTCAGGGAGGAAAACTTCCACACTGTCGCCCACATTGGCCTTGTAGTTTTTCTTGACGGGAGCACCGTTTACCGCAACATCGCCCTGCTCAATGAGACGCTGGGCAGCGGAGCGGCTTAAATCCGCCACATTACGCGCAAGGAGAGCGTCAATGCGCTCTCCTGCGGTGTCAGCGGTGAAGCTGATTGTATTTATCATAGATCTCTGAACTCGGCCATGATGGAATCAAGGTCGAAGTCGAAGTCGTCAGCGGCTGCGGCCTTGGGAGCAGCCTTGGGTGCGGCCTTGGGTGCGGCGGGAGCCACAGGAGCTGCGGGGGCAGCAGGGGCGGCGGGGGCCACGGGCTCGGCGCTGACAGCGGGATAGCTGACGGCGGGGCGGGCAGGAGCCTTGGGGGCAGCAGGAGCTTCGGGAGCCTTTGGGGCGGCGGGAGCTTTGGGAGGCTCGGGCTTAACATAGCTCTGGACAGGCTCGGCCACCTGGGGCTTGCTTTCGTTGGCGGCTTTGATTTCGCCTGCTCTGCGTTCCCACTCGGCGAAGGGGTCAACAGGGTCAATGTTGGCGGTCTCCACCTTGTGCTCGCGCTTGGGGAAATCGGGGATGGGAGTCTTTTTCTTGCCTATGGGCAGGGAGAAGCCCAGCTTTCCAGCCTTTGCGGCGGGAGCGTTGGCGGCGCCTGCCTTGGAGGGAGCTTTCTCGGCGGGCTTTTCAAGCAAAGTGAAAAGGACGAAGAGGAGAGCACCCACGGTGATGTAAATATCAGCTACGTTGAAAACGGGGAAGTTTATGAACTCAAACTCGATCATATCAACAACATAGCCGCAGATGATGCGGTCGATGCAGTTGCCCACAGCGCCGGCCATGACGATAACGGCCATCCAGCGGGAGCTGGGAGCGGTGATGATGTCGGTGATGAGCACATAGACGATGAGCGCCACGAACACAAGGCAGAGGATCACGAAGAACCATCTTGCGCCCTCCAGAATGGAGAAAGCGGCGCCGGTGTTGTGGATGTTGGTGAGGCGGATGAAGCCGGGGATGAATTCCTTCACTCCGGTGTTCAGCACGATGTTTGCGGTGGCCCAATACTTGACCGCCTGATCGATTATGAGGGCTATGACAGCTACTATTGCGTACAGCATAGTCTTTACCTCCTTGTGTTTGGGGAT
>JAZSFJ010000162.1:0-6849 GCA_045532145.1 Oscillospiraceae bacterium | reverse complement strand
GGCGCAGATTTTTCTGCACGCCGAAATACTGGCGGATGGGAGGGGGATTGTTGATGAGGACGTTAACGCCCTTGGCGGTGTCCATGGGGGAGCCGCCGCCTATGGCAACGATAACGTCGCAGCCTGCGGTGCGGGCCTCTTCGGCGCAGGCTTCAACCATCTCGTCGGGGGGATCGGAGGTGACCTTGTCGAAGCAAACGGTCTCGATGTTTGCCATGTTCAGGTTCTCGATGATGGGTCCGGCGATGCCGAAGTCCATCATGCCCTTGTCAAAAATGACGTAGGCCTTTTTGTAGCCCTTGGCGCGGAGGGTTATACCTATGCGCTTGGAGGCTCCGGGTCCCATAATGGGAGGAACAAAGCATTCGTAGGAAGTGATCATAGTACATCTTTCCCTTTCTTAACATTTATGGTGGTATGTTTATTCTCTGTGTCTCCATCATATTAATTTTTCTTTATTCCATCAAGACCCAGGGGGCAAGGCCTTATTTCTGATTTTTATAGAATGGCACCCAATCAATGGCCGGGGGAAGGAAAAAAGTGGGGCAAGGGAGGGCGAAAGCCAGGGGCGGCAAGGGAACATTCTTGCCTTTTTTTACAAACGGTTATATAATGGTGAAAGAAACAAGGCTGAAATTAATAAAAAAACCCATTTTTGACGCAGAAAACACCGGAAATGACTATTATTTAACAAAGCTGCCTTTGTTTTATATAACCAAGATGAATAAGAGGTAACAAGGGATGAACATATCTCAGATACGTTATTTTGTCACGGCCGCCCAGTTGCAGAATCTGTCCAAGGCCTCGGAGGCCCTGCATCTGAGCCAGCCCGCACTGTCCAAGAGCATAGCCAAGCTGGAGGAGGAGTTGGGTACGGAGCTTTTTGTCCGCAACGGCAAGCGCATAGCCCTCAACGACCAGGGCCGCCGTTTTCTGGAGAGCGCCTGGGTCATACTCCGCCATGTGGACAATACCATGCTGGACCTGAGCGAAATGAGCATAGTGGGCTCCGCTGCCCGTCTCAGCGTGGGTATGTACCAGCCCGATGAGAGGGTGACGGAGGCTATTGCCCGCTTTGCTGCCGGGAACCCGGATGTGGAGCTTGATATGAACTGCTTCATAGACTCCGACGAAAAGCTGGATATAAACAAGTATGATATGCTCCTCTATCCTGAGGGCAACCGATATGAGAAGTTCCGGGGCTTTTTCCTGAGAAATGAGCCCTACTATCTGGCCCTGCCCTCCGGCCATTTCCTCGCCCGGGAGGAGAGCATAGACCCGGCCATGCTCAAGGGCAGGCACTTTGTGTTTATGAGCCGTGAGCAGCGCTACATAGAGGAGCCCTATTATCTCTGCGCGGGACTGAATCTCCGGCTGAAGGCTCTGTATTTTACCAATGCCCGTGAACAGCACCGTCAGCTCATAGCCTCCCGTGTGGCTTTGGGCTTCGTGCCCGAGGGCTGCGCCGACCAGTACAGAAACGACAAGGGCATTTGTCTGCGGCCCATAAGGGACGAGCGCTTTTCCCGCAGGATAATGATCTGCTTCAAGAGGGAGAAATACCTGACCCAGGCGGGCGTCGATTTCCAGAGCTTCATGACCGAAGAGCTGGGGCTGAATAAGTGAAAAAACACTCCTGAATCCGTTTTAGGATTCAGGAGTGTTTTTTATAGCTTAGATGTCATATTTTTTCAAATTGCTCCTTGCCGGCGCGGCAGAGGGGGCACTCATAATCCTCGGGGAGGCTGGCGAAGGGAGTGCCGGGGGCAATGCCCTTGTCGGGGTCTCCGACGGCTTCGTCATACTCCCAGCCGCAGATACCGCAGGCATAGCTGCCGGAACCCTCTTCACCCAAGGCACAGGAGTTGGGGTCGGTGCAGCAGGCAAGTTCCTTTGCCAGAGCCTCTATCTGAGCCAGATTATCCTCGCTGAGGGCGGACATTATCTTAACGTTGTTTTCTGCATAAGTGATGTTCTTGCTCTTTTCCAGAAGACCCTTCATTATCCTTGCGGCCACAGGGTCCCAGCTGCCGTTTTCGATGAGGGCGATGCTGCGGTTCTGGTAGCCACGCTCGGTGAGATGCTCTATAAATGTGCGCATAAAGGGGAAAATATCGCCGCAGTAGGTGGTGGTGGCCAGCACAAGGGCGGAGTAGCGGAAGGCGTCCTCCACAGCCTCAGCCATGTCGCAGCGGGCCAGGTCGTGTACTGCCACAGTGCAGCCCCGTTCCTCCAGCTTTTCAGCCAGAAGCAGAGCGGCCTTTTTGGTGTTGCCGTAAACGGAGGTGTAGGCGATGGTCACGCCCTGATCCTCGCTCTCATAGGCGGACCAGGTGTTGTAAAGGTCCAGATAGTACTCAAGATTCTCGCTGAGCATGGGTCCGTGGAGGGGACAGATGCAGCGTATATCAAGGCCTGCTGCCTTTTTCAGTAGGTTCTGAACGGGGACGCCGTATTTACCCACAATACCGAAATAATAGCGTCTTGCCTCGCAGGCCCAGTCCTCGTCGGCGTCCAGAGCGCCGAATTTGCCGAAGGCGTCGGCGGAGAAAAGAACCTTGTCCTTGGGGTCGTAGCTCATGATGACCTCGGGCCAGTGGACCATGGGAGCGGTTACGAAGCTGAGAGAGCGGCTTCCCAGATTGAGGCTGTCACCGTCGCCCACGACTATGCGTTTCTCGGCAAAATCGGTGCCGAAAAAGTTCTTCATCATCTGGAAGGCCCTTGCAGAGCCTACGATGGTGGCCTCGGGATAGGTCTCGGTGAAAGCGGTGATGTTGGCGGAGTGGTCGGGCTCCATGTGCTGCACCACAAGGTAATCGGGCTTTCTGCCCTCCAGAGCGGCGGAGATATTACTGAGCCACTCCCCGGCGAATTCCCCGCCCACGGAGTCCATAACGGCGATTTTCTCGTCAATAATAATGTAGGAATTATAAGCCATGCCCTCGGGCACGATGTACTGACCCTCAAAAAGGTCAAGGCTGCGGTCGTTTACGCCTATGTAATTAATGGTATCGGTAATTTTCATAATGCGCTTCTCCATCCGTTTAAGTGGGTTTTGCAGAAATCATTATATATCAAAATTGCCGTCAAGTAAAGAAGGCTTAAATAAGACCGGAAGCAGTTTTGCTTCCGGTCTTATTCAAAGGGAGTAAGAAAAAATTATTCGATGATAACCAGGGGTTTGATGAGATCTCTGGGCTTATCCTTCATGAGCATGAGAGCGGGCTCAACACTCTCAAGACCGGTGAAGCGGTGGGTGATGAGCTTTTCGGGATGGATTCTGCCCGTCATGACCAGGCGGGCCAGCTTTTCGGAACGCAGACGTCCGCCGGGCATCAGACCGCCGCGAAGCTGCTTGTGGCCCATGCCGCAGCCCCATTCAACTCTGGGAACTCCAACGCTGTCGCCCTCGCCCAGATAGTTGACGTTGCTGATGATTCCACCGGGCTTCAGGATCTTCATAGCCTGTGCAAAGGTGTCATTGTCGCCGCCGGCAACGATGACCTTGTCAACGCCCTTGCCGTGGGTCTTATCCATGATCTGCTCCACTATGCCGCCGTTTTTATAGTTGATGATGGCGGTTGCGCCGAATTCCTGAGCCAGGTCGCAGCAGTTTTTGCGGGAACCCACAGCATAAATCTCGGCGGCGCCGCGGATGGCGGTAGCTGCAACGGACATGAGGCCAACAGGGCCGATGCCGATGATGGCAACATTGTCGCCATACTGAATGTCAGCAAGCTCTGCGCCGTGGAAGCCGGTGGGGACCATGTCCGCAATCATTGCAGCGGCAGCAATATCCATGCCATCGGGAAGATGGGCAAGGTTGCCGTCAGCGTCGTTTACATGGAAGTATTCGGAGAATACGCCGTCTTTGAAGTTGGAAAACTTCCAGCCGGAAAGCATACCGCCGGAGTGCATTGCGTAGCCGCCCTGTGCCTCGAGGGAGTTCCAGTCGGGAGTGATAGCGGAAATCAGAACGCGATCGCCGGGTTTGAAATCCCGAACAAGAGCGCCCACCTCAACGACCTCGCCCACAGCCTCGTGGCCCAGAATCATATCTCTGCGGTCGCCGATAGCGCCGGCCCATACGGTGTGTATATCAGATGTGCAGGGTGCCAGTGCCAGGGGCTTGCAGATGGCGTCCATAGGACCGCAAGCGGGAATGTCCTTCTCTACCCATCCGGTAGCGCCGATTTTGAGCATTGCGAAACCTTTCATGATATATCCTCCAATGTTGATAAAAAATTAACAATTTCTTACGTACCAATCATACCATACATTTGATACAAGGTCAATCAAATCTTAAAGAAAAAATGTAAACAAATTTTGCCGATCGTAAGAGTAAAAACTGCCCCCTGTAGTTATTGACAACAGAGGGCGGTTTTAAGCATATCAGAGAATATTTTATTTTCGTCAGGCTACGGTGAAAACGAGGACTATTGCGGATTCGCCGGGGATTCGTTCGTGTAATACGTGCATACCGCCGGACCGTCGGAGACGCCGGTCCCTACAGATGAAAATTTTTGACCGCAGCCCATTCATCGCACCACCCGTAGGGCGCGTCGCCCCCGGCGCGCCACGCAGCACGCACCCATGCCTTGCAGCGCACTTTGGCGAATACGAAAAACACAAAATCATCGCCGTAGGGGCAGACCTGTGTTGTCCACCCGCCATTGGGTTTATTCGTTTCCGCTCAGGGCGAACAGACCACCTGCTCCGCCGGAGTGGAGGAAAAGAACCTTGTCGGTGGCCTTGAAAGCGCCCTCCCTTGCCATGGCGATAAGTCCCGCAAAAGCCTTGCCGGTATATACGGGGTCAAGGAATATACCCTCCTGCTCTGCCATCAGCGCCACAGCCGCGTTGCCCTCAGCGGAGGGTATGGCGTAGCCGGGGCCGCACATATCCCGAAGGGCAAATCCGTCGGGGCTTATTTCCTTGTCCACGCCGAGAATGGCTGCGGCTTCATGTATAAGTGCGGGGGTTATCTCGTCGAATGGGTCTGTGTCCACCATCATACCGGTAACAGCGGCATCGGGCATATAGAGCTTTGCACCCAGTACAACGCCTGCCATAGTTCCGCCGCTGCCCTCGGCACAAATGATGTGGTCAAATTCCATACCCTGAGAGCTTATCTCCTTTATGCAGTCCACATAGCCGAGGCTGCCCAGACCGTTGGAGCCTCCGCAGGGTATCTTGTAATAGGGCTTGCCGAGCTCTGCGCCCACACGGTCCATTTCGGCGTAAATATCATCATAGGAATCCGTATCAATAAAGCGAACATCAACGCCCATCAGGCTATTGAGAAGCTGGTTGCCAAGACGCTCTGTAACTCCACGTTTTTTCAAAATGAGTATGGGAGTGAGCCCCAGCTTTCTGCAGGCTGCGGCGGTGAGCATGGCATGATTGCTCTGAGCGCCGCCGGTGGTGAACACTATCTCTGCACCCCTGGCCTTGGCCTCTGCAAGGAGATACTCCAGCTTCCTCACCTTGTTTCCGCCGAGAGCCAGTCCGCTCATATCGTCCCGCTTCACATATATATTGGTACCCAGCAGGCGGCTTATATTCTGTAGCTTATGTATGGGGGTGGGGAAAATGCCTATTGATAGCTTTTGGGGAAAATTGGGCTTCATATTTATCTCCTTCCTGCATAGCGAACTATATTGCCGGCGGCAAAAGCCGCTTTTTTCACATTATACGCCCGGATTCAGGCAATAAACAATATTTATTTTCGTGAGAAAGTCACGGAAGATTTCTTTTGTCTCTGTTATTATTAAGCCACAAAGAAAAACAAACACCACTTCAAATACAGGAGGAATAATATATGAAAAATACTAAGTTTTATGTTTGCCCCCACTGCGGCAATATTGTAGAGATGGTAAATGATGCGGGCGTGAAGCCCTTCTGCTGCGGACATAAGATGGAAGAGCTTGTGCCCAACACCGTTGAGGCCAGCGGCGAGAAGCACGTCCCCGCTGTCACCGTGACCGACAAGACCGTTGAGGTGAATGTGGGCACTGTGGACCATCCCATGCTGGATGTACACTGGATAGAGTGGGTGCAGCTTGAGACCGAGAAGGGCAGCAGCAGAAAGTATCTCAATCCCGGCGAGGCTCCCAAAGTCAGCTTCGCTCTTGAGGATGATAAGCCCTTGGCTGTATACGCCTACTGCAATCTCCACGGTCTCTGGAAGACCGAACTGAACTGAGGAAAGGGGAAATAGCTATGAAGTATGTGTGCAGTGACTGTGGTTGGGAATATGACGAGGCTCTGGGCAGCCCGGAAAACGGCATAGCACCCGGCACCAAGTGGGAGAGCCTTCCGGAGAACTTCGACTGTCCCCTGTGCATGGTTGGCAAGGACCATTTCTCCAAGGAATAAGTATAAATGCGGTGCGGCTATTAAAGCCGCACCGCATTTCAGCCTGTCAAAGAACCTGTTGTAGGGCGGGAGCTTGCCGTACGCCGTTTGCGGGACGTCGAGGACGCCGTCCCCTACGGGCGGTGTGAAATGGTGCGCCGTAGGGGCGGATGCCCACATCCGCCCGCGAAAGGGGGGCGGATTACCACGTCGTCTTAGTTCCCTCCTCGCGGCATAGCCGCTGCGGTCGATGGCTAAAAACATGCCACCGGCATGTTTTCTTAACGCATCGACTCCTCGCAATAACTCTAGTTATTTAGCCACTTTTTTGACAAGCTGAAAGGGCTGTTGCGAAATTGCAACAGCCCTCTTTTTGTGAAACATGAAAACCATGGGCTGTGCCCATGGTTCAAAAAAGGCTATGCCTATGAGTAGAAAAGATAAACCTCCAGCGATACAATGGGAGCAGGTTTGCCGACCACATCCCAA
>JAZSFJ010000090.1:0-6938 GCA_045532145.1 Oscillospiraceae bacterium | reverse complement strand
GAACCACCTGGCTACGCACCGACTTCTGGGGCATTGCTGCCCGTACCGTATACGCCCTGGGCCGCCACCAGGAAGCCTCCGGCAAGAACCTGGAGTACTACGACCAGGAGCGCAACGAGCACTACATCCCCTATGTCATCGAGCCCTCTCTGGGCGCAGACCGCGTAACTCTGGCCTTCCTTGTTGAAGCTTACGACGAAGAGGTCGTGGGCGTTGACAAGAAGGGCAAGGAGGATATCCGCACCGTTCTGCACCTCCACCCCGCACTTGCTCCCTTCAAGTGCGCTATCCTGCCCCTTTCTAAGAAGGAAGTCCTCACCGGCCCCGCCATGGAGCTTTACGAGGAGCTGAGCCGCGAGTTCATGTGCGACTATGACGAGACCGGTTCCATCGGCAAGCGTTATCGCCGCGAGGACGAGATCGGCACTCCCTTCTGCGTTACCTTCGACTTCAACACCGTTGGCACCGAGACCGACGAGGCCGACGGCTGCGTCACCGTCCGCGAGCGCGACAGCATGGAGCAGGTCCGCATCCCCATCTCTGAGGTCAAGGACTACATCCTCCAGCGCATCAAGTATTGATGGATATAGAAAAGCTTCCTGAGCGCTTTGAGGAGAAAAAGCCGGAGCAAAGCGGCCAGTGGCTTTGGAAAAACCTGAAGCCCTTCGGCTGCATACTCTGCCTTGGCCTTATGGTGCTGATGCTCATCATCTGCTTCACCGCGGGCAAGGACCCCGTGAAGGGCTACGAAGCTCCCCAAAGCACGGAGTATTACTCCCAGCATCTCATCGAGCTTGAAACCGAGCTTGAGGCCAATGTGCTGCCCCATCTTGAGGGCGTGGTCTCCTGCGAAGTTGGCACAGACAAGGTTGTCATCACCATATCCGAGAGCAGCTTCGCTGCCACCCGCAGCGCCGTGCTCCGATACTTCGGCTCTGAACTTTTTGAGTTCATAATGGAATAAGATTTAATCCTCCCTTTCCCCGGAAAGGGAGGATTTTTCTTTGCATGGCGTGGACAAAATCATAGGTAGGGCGGGCGCTTGCCCCCGCCGTGATTGCACCCACCTTGCGGCGGGGTGAGGTCATGTACGCCCTACGATGTGGTGCGTTGAACGAGCATGGTTCAATTTCGCACCCCGTAGGGCGGGCTGACCTCAGCCCGCCGCATTATGTTGCCGCCAATGTATCCACGGATCGTCCGGGAGGCCGGTCCCTACAGGCGGTGCGAAAAAGGGCCTTTAAGCGGTCCCCCTCTTGCCAAATCTCCCGCACTATATTAAAATATCCCCGGTATCTAATCACCAAGGAGGCCCCATCCATGGATATTCAGCATCTGAAATATGCCCTTGAGATAGAGCGCCACCGCTCCATTTCCAAGGCGGCGGAGAAGCTCTATGTCAGCCAGCCCTTTCTCAGCAAGGCCATAAAGGAGCTGGAGGCGGACATCGGGGCCACCATCTTCAACCGCACCAGCCGGGGCGTTGTGCCCACCAAGCTGGGTGAGGAATTTCTCGTGAGAGCCAAGGACATTCTGGCGGATGTGGAGGCTCTGGAAAATCGCTTTCGCAATAATTCCTCGGAGTCCGTCCGCTCCGCCATCAGCGTCCCCATCGCCTGCTACATCTCCCACGCCTTTGTGGACTTTGTAAAGGAGCTGGAAAAGGGGCAGGACATGAAGATAGACTATCGGGAGACCAACACCATGAGCACCATTCACCATGTGGCCGCCCGTGACTGCAACATAGGCATAGCCCGCGTCCAGACCGCCTTCGAGGACTATTACCTCCGATATATGGAGAGCAAGGACATTGTGGCGGAAACCATCTGGAAATTCAATTACCACCTTGTCATGAGCAAGGCAAGCCCCCTTGCCGCTAAAGAGCACATCTCCACCGACGACCTCCAGGGTCTTGTGGAAATAAGCCACGGCGACCCCACCATTCCAGCCCTCTCCGCCAGTATGCTCACCGAGCTGCGCACCAAGGTCTCTAACCGCCGGGAGATTGTGGTCTACGAGCGGCAGAGCCAGTTTGAGCTCCTCTGCGCCATGCCGGAAACCTACATGTGGGCATCTCCCACACCCCGCAGCGTATTCGAGACCTACCCCCTCATAGAGAAAAACTGCGACTTTCCGGACAACGAATACAAGGACCTCCTTATCTTCCGCAAGGGCTACCGACTCACAAGGGAGGACAAGCTCTTTGTGGAAAAGGTGAAGGAGACCGTCTCCGAACTGCGTTAATGCTATAACAACATCTATATACTGAAATGCGCATAAATGCCTTTTTTATCAATATTCGAAGGCGTTTATGCGCATTTTTGCAATCTTGCTATCACAGTATGGAATAGCTCCATGCTTTTTTCATCACTTCCGAATATAACAAACGTTTGATACAATTTCCACGGTAAATAATATAAGTGTTATTGGTACAAGATATATGTGCCCACGAGGCAGAAAGGGATAAATATGGAATTTGTAAAAGGCGCATGGAACGAGGGCATCAATGTCCGCGATTTCATTCAGAATAACTACACCCCCTACGACGGTGACGAGAGCTTCCTTGCCGCTCCCACCGCCCGTACCCGCCAGCTCTGGGATGAGCTCTGCGTTCTCCTTGAGGCCGAGCGTCAGGCCCCCGGCCGCGTTCTGGATGCAGACACCAAGGTGATCTCCGGCATCACCGCCCACGACGCAGGCTACATCAACAAGGACCTTGAGGTTATCGTAGGTCTCCAGACCGAGAAGCCCCTGAAGCGCGCCATCATGCCCTTCGGCGGCCTCCGCATGGTTGAGCAGAGCCTTGAGGAGCACGGCTTCCACATGGATCCCGAGGTTAAGAAGATCTTCAAGTATCGCCACAGCCACAACGAGCAGGTCTTCGCAGTTTACACCCCCGACATTCGCGCCGCCAGAAGCGCAAAGCTCCTGACCGGTCTGCCTGATGCCTATGGCCGCGGCCGCATCATCGGCGACTACCGCCGCGTTGCCCTCTACGGCGTTGACTACCTGATTCAGGAAAAGAAGGCCGCAAGAGACACTTACGATGCTCACGACCTCACCGAAGAGCTTCTCCGCAAGCGCGAGGAGTTTGCCGAGCAGATCGATGCTCTGCAGGAGCTGAAGGAAATGGGCGCTATCTACGGCTTCGACATCGGCCGTCCCGCCGAGGACACCAAGGAAGCCATCCAGTGGACCTATCTTGGCTACCTCGCCGCTGTGAAGGAGCAGAACGGCGCTGCCATGAGCCTTGGCCGCACCAGCACCTTCCTTGACATTTACGCCGAGCGCGACCTTAATGAGGGCCGCTACACCGAGGAAGAGATTCAGGAGATGGTTGACCACTTCATCATGAAGCTGCGTATCGTCCGCTTCCTCCGCATCCTCGATTACGATGATATCTTTGCCGGCGACCCCGTCTGGGTCACCGAGAGTATCGGCGGCATGGGTCTTGACGGACGCCACATGGTCACCAAGATGAGCTACCGCTTCCTCCACACCCTTGTGAACCTGGGCCCCGCTCCCGAGCCCAACCTCACCGTACTCTGGTCTCCCGCTCTTCCTGAAAACTTCAAGAAGTACGCCACCAATATCTCCATTCAGACCAGCTCCATCCAGTATGAGAACGACGACCTGATGCGCGCCGACCTTGGCGACGACTACGGCATTGCCTGCTGCGTCAGCCCCATGCGGATAGGCAAGCAGATGCAGTTCTTCGGTGCCCGCGCAAACCTTGCCAAGGCCCTGCTCTACGCCATCAACGGCGGCGTGGACGAGCGCACCGGCAAGCAGGTTGGCCCCAAGACCGAGCCCATCACCAGCGAGTATCTGGACTATGAAGAGGTCATGGCCAAGTTCACCGACATGGCAAAGTATCTGGCCAATGTCTACACCAAGGCCCTCTACATGATCCACTATATCCACGATAAGTATAACTACGAGCGCATCGAGATGGCCCTCATGGACGAGGAAATCAAGCGCACCACCGCCTGCGGCATTGCCGGTCTCAGCGTTGTGTCCGACTCCCTCTCCGCCATCAAGTACGCCAAGGTAAAGCCCATCCGCAACGAGAAGGGCATCGCCGTGGACTTCGTCATCGAAGGCGAGTTCCCCAAGTACGGCAACAACGACGAGCGCGTTGACACCATCGCCGTGGACGTTACCCGTATGTTCATGAACTTTATCCGCGAGAACAAGATGTACCGCGACTCCATCGCAACCCAGTCCGTCCTCACCATTACCTCCAACGTTGAGTACGGCAAGAACACCGGCACCACTCCCGACGGCCGCAAGGCCGGCGTTCCCCTGGCTCCCGGCGCAAACCCCATGCACGGCCGCGACACCAACGGCGCTCTGGCTTCCCTCCTCTCCGTTTCCAAGATTCCCTTCGAGGATTGCGAGGACGGCATCAGCTACACCTTCTCCATGGCTCCCTCTGCTCTGGGCAAGGAGGATGCTGACCGCAGCCAGAACCTCATCACCCTCATCGACGCTTACATGGAAGCCACCGGCCAGCACGTCAACATCAACGTTCTCAACCGCGAGACCCTGATGGACGCCATGGAGCATCCCGAGAAGTATCCCCAGCTGACCATCCGCGTCAGCGGCTACGCCGTAAACTTCATCAAGCTCAGCCGCGAGCAGCAGCTTGACGTTATCTCCCGCACCTTCCACGAGAAGATGTAATTATTAGGCGGCGCCTCCCCTTTCAGGGGAGGTGGTCCGAAGGGCCGGAGAGGTTAAAATTGCTGAAAACTAATCTGACCTCTCAGTAACGGCGGGAGCAAGCGCCCGCCCTACGGCGCTGACAGCTCCCCTGAGAGGGGAGTCAAAAAGGTATTGTATCTTATTAAAAAGGAGCGCCCCTATGACCACCGGAAAAGTTCACTCCTACGAGACCTTCGGCGCCGTGGATGGCCCCGGCATACGCTTCATAGTCTTTCTGCAGGGCTGCCCTCTGCGCTGCCTTTACTGTCACAACCCCGACACATGGGACACAAAGGACGGCACCGAGACCACAGTGGACGAGATAGTGGCCAAGGTGCTGCCCTACCGGGGCTTCTATAAAGGTGGCGGCGGCGTCACCATCTCCGGCGGCGAGCCCATGCTGCAGCACGAGTTTGTATATGAGCTGATCACCGCCCTGAAAAAAGAGGGCATACACACCGCCATCGACACCAGCGGCGGCGTGCCTCTCAGGATATGCAAAAAGGCCGTGGACGCAGCGGATATGCTCCTTTTGGACATTAAGAGCTTCGACCCCACTCTGTCGAAGCGCATCACCGGCTCGGATATGTGCCTTGCCAACGAAAAGGAGCTTCTGGACTACTGCGAAAAGCATGGCAAGGATGTGTGGATACGCCATGTGGTCGTCCCCGGTCTCACCATGGAGGAAGAAAAGCTCCGGGCTCTTCGGAATTTTCTTGACGGCTATAACTGCGTAAAGCGCATAGAGCCTCTGCCCTTCCACAAGCTTGGCGAGCACAAGTGGGAAGAGGGAAAATACACCCTCTCCGCCACCGAAGCCCCCACCAAGGTGGAAATGGACAAAGTTGACGCAATATTGAAAAAGATATGATAAACAGCAGCCCCGTTTCTTCGGGGCTGCTGTTTTCGTAGGGGCCGGCGTCCTCGACGGCCCGCATGGGTATTCGCCCAGGTGCAGCGCATGGCTTGGGTGTCTACTGCACGGCGGGAGCAAGCCCCCGCCCTACGATTAACGTCCCTCCCATGCCGTGGGCTGTCCACCGCGCCAATTGCCACGCATCTGCCGCCAGGTTTCGTGGGGATTTGCGCCCGTCTCCCAATATAATACCCTATGCAATATAATTTGGGAGGAAACACTATGCTTCGATATATTATTGCTCTTTTGCTGCTTCTGCCCGTCCTATGCCTCCCGGCAAGTGCGGATTATTCCCCTGAAAAAGACTATATGCTCATTATGATGGAGGCGGTATGCGCCGGCGAGGCGGAGAGGGGCCGGGAGGCGGAGGCACTGCGCAGTGAGAAAATCTCCGCTCTGGGCCTTGATTACCCCTTAGTGAGCTATGCTGAGCTTGAAAAGCTTTCAAAGCTGATTGAGGCCGAGGCCGGCAGCCTCTGGCTCAGCCGGGAATGGAAAATGGCGGTGGGCGAGGTGGTTTTGAACCGGGTGGCCTCCCCGGAATTTCCGGACAGCATCTCCGAGGTAATATCCCAGCCTGGCCAGTATTATGCCGGAGACAGCCCCTACTTCCGCTCTCTCCTGCCCTCCCGGGAAAGCGTGGAGGCGGCCAAGCGGCTTTTGGAGGGCGAGCGGGTGATCTGCGACCCCAGCGTGGTCTTTCAGGCCAACTTTCCCCAGGGCTCCTCTGTCCACACCACCCTCTACGACCCTCTTTTGGGCTATACATACCTCTGCTGCTCCAACTACCCGGAGTATTATAACTAAAAAGGGATGTGCCTGTGGCACATCCCTTTTTAAGTTTTTGAACGAGTATAGATGCTCCGCATTAAATTTTCTTCGTCATTGCAACCGTAGGGCGGGGGCTTGCCCCCGCCGCCACACTGGAGAAGCAATTCGTTTCAATTTCCAAAACTCCTCCACCTTTCGGCAAAACTTAGGTACAGGTCCCTCCGGGGGCCTACTTTTGTTATGCGACAAAAGTAGGGAAAAACGCCCCCGGGGGACTTCAGACTGTCGAGAATCACGCAGGAATCTGGATAGATGCTTCGAGATAAATCCTACCCGTCATTGCGAGGTAAGTCCGCAGACTGGTGTGGCAATCCGTCTCACCTTTGCCAGAATCTTTTATCTTTCAGTAAACAATCAATGCAGGTCCCTCCGGGGGCCAACTTTTGTTGTGCGCCAAAAGTTGGAAAAAACGCACCAGAGGGTTGCGACCCTCTGGACTCCGGGGTTTTAAATGTTCCGCTGACGCTCTGTGACAGCCCGCCTT
>JAZSFJ010000054.1:0-13850 GCA_045532145.1 Oscillospiraceae bacterium | reverse complement strand
CCAAAGGGTTACGCCGCTCTTCTCGAAAACTTCCTTGGCTTCCACATTGTGGAGAAGCTTGCGATAGCGCTCTTCGTGGGTCTTCTCAACGGCTGCAACGCCGCGGAACTGTGCTGCCAGGTCAAGGAAGCCTTCCTCTTCGGCATCGGCTGCCATACGGTCATACATATCGGTCCACTCATAGTTCTCGCCCTCGGCTGCGTGGAGGAGATTCTCGGCGGTGTCGCCCAGCTCGCCCAGAGCCTTGAACCAGAGCTTTGCGTGCTCTTTCTCGTTCTCAGCGGTCTTCAGGAATATCTCAGCGATCTGCTCAAAACCGGCCTTCTTGGCCACAGATGCGAAGTAGGTGTATTTATTACGGGCCATGGACTCACCTGCGAAGGCTTCCCAGAGATTCTTCTCGGTCTTGCTGCCTGCGAAAGCGGTCTTGGGAGCTTCTATCTGCTCAAAGAACTCGGCGCCCTTTTTGCATTTGGGGCAAACGAAATCGGCGGTCATGGGACCCTCGTGAACATATCCGCAAACCTTGCATTTCCACTTTTCCATTTTGTGTACCTCCGTATTAAGTAATTGTTTTTCTTCATAGCTTAATAATACACGGTATCAATAATTCTTACCGTGACTTTATCACCCAAAGAGAGTATACTCCTGGGCTCCATAATTATACGGCTACATCCCACCCTTTGTCAATTAAAGGTTTGACATATTCCGCCCGAGTGCTATACTTAACAAAAAGGAGGGGTGAATGCCGTGGAATTCAGAAACTATTTCCCCATTTGGAACAAGCTCACTGCCGACCAGCAGCAGCGGATAGTGGAGGTGCTGGAATTTCACAAGGTGGAGAAGGGTACCCATATCCACGATTCCAGCGCAGACTGTCTGGGCCTTGTGGTGCTGAAAAAAGGGCAGCTTCGCACCTATATCCTCTCCGAGGACGGGCGGGAGATAAGCATCAGCCGCCTTTTTGATTACGATGTGAGCCTTCTCAGCGCCTCCTGCGTTATGCCGGACCTGCAGCTGAACGTGATGATAGAGGCGGAAAAGGACAGCGAGTTCTGGTCCATCCCCGCCTGCCTTTTCAAGAATCTCATGGAGGAATCCGTCGCCGTGGCAAGCTTTGCCAGCAACCTTATGAGCAGCAATTTCTCCGAGCTCATGTGGCTCATGGAGCAGATAATGTGGCGCAGCTTTGATAAGCGCCTCGCCGCCTTCCTTGTGGAAGAGGTGCAGCTGGAGGGCGCAAGTTCTCTCAAGATAACCCATGAGAAAATAGCAAACCACATGGGTACCGCCCGGGAGGTGGTCACCCGTATGCTCCGTTATTTCCAGACCGAGGGTATGGTGAAGCTCACCCGGGGCTCTGTGGAGATAGTGGACGAGGATAAGCTGAGAGCTTTGGCGCAATAAAAAAATCTCAGGCTTCAAAACACTTCCAAGACTGGACAGATGCTTCTCATTAACTTTTTTCGCGACCGTAGGGCGGGGGCTTGCTCCCGCCACCACACTGGTGTGGTAATCCACATTTCAGCAAAGTTTTGGTACAGAGCCCTCCGGGGGCCTACTTTTGTTATGCGACAAAAGTAGGCAAAAACGCACCAGAGGGTTGCGACCCTCTGGACTCCGGGGGTTTTAAATGTTCCGCTGACGCTCTGTGTCAGCCCGCCTTGCGGCGGGAGATAGTCGCCGGCTGCGGCTTGCGCTATTGCCGGCTCGGCGCGGATGATTTTAACTCCCGTAAACTTTGCTTCAATCGCTTTTATCATCTGCTGTTATTTACGCAGCCCATTGTAACTGAAACCTCAGGCTGAAAGCTCAGCCTGAGGTTTTTATTTATCCGGATAGATTTACTGCAGCATTTCGAGAATCTGGGCCTTGGGTCTGGCGCCGGCAGCCTTTTTCACCACCTGACCATCCCGCATGACCATGAGGGTGGGGATGCTCATCACCCGGTACTCCCTTGCCAGTTCCTGCTCCTCGTCCACATTTATTTTGACCACCTTCACATCGTTTCGCTCTCCGGCGATCTCTTCGATGATGGGCACTACCGCACGGCAGGGGCCGCACCAGGGGGCCCAGAAGTCCAGAAGGACGGGCTTATCGGAGGCGATGACCTCCTGATGGAAATTGCTCTTGTTCACATTTATTGCAGACATATTCAAGTCCTCCTTTGTGTTATTTTATCTTTTTCTGGTTTTAGTATAACCAAAGAAGGACATTTCTTCCGTGATAAAATCACTGAAAAGAATGGGTGTCAAATAAGCAGCTATCGGAACCTTTTGGAGAAGGGAGTGCCGCACCAGTGCAGCGGCGGGGAGCAAGCACCCGCCCTACGGTCGCAATAACGGGGTGTTTGACAGGCTGAGGGGGTGTCGCAAAATGCGACACCCCCGTTGACATTTTATTTTCAGTATAAATATTTCAGCTTCTCGCCATTCCGTCCACGCTGAGGACTACGCCGGTGATGTAGCTTGCCTCGTCGCTGGCCAGGAATACGAAGGCGTTGGCTATATCCTCGGGCTGGCCCAGACGGCGGAGGGGTATCTGGGCTATGAGGGGATCGATGACTGCTTTGGGAACGGCCTTCATCATATCAGTCTCGGTGATTCCGGGGGCCACGGCGTTGACACGGATACCCTTGGGACCAAGCTCTCTGGCAAGGGAGAGGGTAAAGCCGTTGACGGCAAACTTGCTTGCGGGATAGGCGAAACCGCTGGGCTGGCCATATTTGCTGACCATGGAGGAGGTGGAGAGGATAACGCCGCTGCCCTGAGCTATCATATATTCGGCGGCAACGCGGCTTGCGTTGAAAACGCCCTTCACATTCAGGTCCATGACCTTGTCATAAAGCTCCTCGGTATATTTGTCGAAGGGGGTGCTCTCGGAAACTCCGGCGTTGTTTACCAGAATATCTATACGTCCGTATTTTTCAACAATGGCTGCAAAGGCCTCCTGCAGAGAGGCAAGAGAGCCAAGATCCGGGGCGATGCCCTCAAGCCTGGCCTCAGGATAGCTTTCCTTCAGTCTGGCCACGGCCTTTTCGGCGGAAGCGGGGGAGCTGGCAGTGAGAACTACGGCGGCGCCCTCTTCGATAAAGCGCTGGGCAGTAGCGTAGCCTATGCCGCGGCTGCCTCCGGTGATAACTGCAACTTTGTCCTTAAGTCTCATATATTAGTTCCTCCTATGTATTGTTATGGTATTGTTATGGTCTTATTATACGGAACAGAAGGGGCATATTCCGTGATAAAATCACCATAAGACTATTCCGGCCGGATTAATTCATGGGGAACTTGACAATAGCGGCAGAGAAAGTATACTTAAATAAAAAGATATATAGCCAAGGAGACAAAGATATGGAAATGGTATTGCTTACAGCCATAGGCGTGGGCGGAGCTACGGTGTTCGGCGCCGCGCTGGGCTTTATATTCAAGAATATTTCCCACCGTTTTTCCGACCTGATGCTGTCCTTTGCGGCGGGCATCATGCTGGCTGCGGCGGTACTGGGGCTTATTGTGCCCTCTGTGGAATACGGCGGCAAATACGGCCTCATAATTACCGTTGTGGGAATTTTTGCGGGAGCCGTGGTCATGAGCCTTATGGACAAGCTGGTGCCTCACCTCCACCGCATGGTGGGCAGTGACATTGAGCCCCACAAAAACGGCAGTCTGAGCAAGGTGCTCCTTTTTGTCACCGCCATAGCCATTCATAATCTGCCCGAGGGTATTGCGGCAGGTGTCAGCTTCGGCTCCGACAATGTGAGCGAGGCTCTGCTGATAGCAGGCGGCATCGCCCTGCAGAATATTCCCGAGGGCATGATCATAATAGGTCCCATGCTGGCCGCAGGCATAAAGCCGGGACGCACCTTTGTCTGCGCCCTTATGACCGGTCTTGTGGAAGTGGCCGGAACTCTTCTGGGATATCTGGCTGTCAGCGTAGCCAGCTTTGTGCTGCCCTTTGCCCTGGCCTTTGCCGGAGGCACCATGCTTTATGTGGTCAGCGACGAAATGGTCCTTGAAACCCACGGCGACGGCGGGGAGCGGGGTGCCACATACACCCTTCTGGCCGGTTTTTGCCTGATGCTTGTAAGCGACGTGCTGCTGGGATGAGCATACTTATTGACTGCGCCCCCATGGAGGGGCTCACCGGGGCAGCCTTCCGGCGCTGCCACAGCAGATTTTTTCCCGGTGTGGACCGATACTATGCACCCTTTATCTCTCCGGGAGCGGACCGCCGGTTTACTCCCAAGGAACTCAGGGAGCTGCTTCCCGAAAATAACGAGGGCTTTGTGCTGGTGCCCCAGATACTCACCAAAAACGCCGGGGACTTTCTCTGGTGCTCCGGGGAGCTCAAGGCCATGGGCTATGACTGCGTTAACCTGAACGCAGGCTGCCCCTCAGGCACGGTCACCGCCAAGGGCAAAGGAGCAGGCTTGCTTGCAGACGCCGAAGCTCTGGACCGCTTTTTAGCTGAGATATTTGAAAATGCCCCCTGCCGGGTGTCTGTCAAGACCCGGCTTGGTCTCCGGGACCCGGAGGAATTCGGGCCCATTATGGAAATATACAATAAGTATCCCATGGATGAGCTTATAATCCATCCCCGGGTGCGGGAAGATTTCTACCGTGAAAATGTGCGCCGGGAGTATTTTGACAGAGCGTACAAAAGCGCCGCTATGCCTCTCAGCTACAACGGCGGTATAGAAAGCCCCGCGGACTTTGCCGAAGTGATCGGACGCTGGCCCCTTCTCCGGGCTGTGATGCTGGGTCAGGGGCTTATGGCAGACCCCTTTCTGGCAGCCGGTGCCAAGGGCCTTGACTGCGGCGGCGTTGAGACCATAAAGGAGTTTCACGACGCCCTTTTCGAGGAATGCGCCCGGGATTTCCAGAGCCGTAACAATGCGATGCAGCGGATGAAGGAGCTCTGGACTTATCTTACAAAAAGCTTCCCCGGCTGTGAGAAGCAGCTGAAGAAAATAAAAAAAGCCCGCAGCGCAGAGGAGTATCTCTCTGCCGCGCAGGAGATATTTGGCTGTGTGTAAGACTGGGACTGTGCTAATTCGCCGGGGTACGGCGCTGGGTTTAGGTTTAAGCTGCGCGGACGAGCGATGCTCGCCCCTACGATGAATACGCAGTTCTTCGTAGGGGCCGGACACCTGGCCGGCCCGGGCACATCCCGCAAAACCTCGCAGTCGCCCCGGAACAACTCACATTAATGACAACCAAAAAGCACCTTGCCTGAGGCAAGGTGCTTTTTACTTACTGGAGCAGATATTTGAATATATCCGTGCCCTCGCCGCCCTGAGTTGCCATCAGGTAAGGAAGGACAATTATATCGTCCACGTCGTAGACCTCGGCGAAATCGCTCATGGTATAGCGGTAATACTTGCGATAGTCCACCACGTAGATTTTGTGATAGTTCTGGGTCAGGAAGGGGGCAAAGCAGTTGCCGAAAGAGCCCTTGAGCAGCACGCAGCTGGGGCCATCGGGTATGCTCTCGTTGGTGATAACGCTGAGGGCATTGTCGCCGCCAATGAAGCAGAGGTATTTATTGGGCGCACTGTCATTGACGCGGTCCTCGATAAGGGACTGCTCCCAGCCATAGTCACTGTTGCCGTAGACCATCATGCTGATGTCCCCTTCGGGCACATAAGCCATAACATTGTCCCTTGTAAGTTTTCTGGGATTTCTGGCCTGCCAGTAAATTGTGCCTTCAAATTCGCCCTGGTCCCATTCGGTGAAGGAATCCAGAGGAGCAGCCTCCATTCCGGCGGCCTCCATAACGGCCTCGTAGCAGTAGTAAGCGCCCAGAGCCGTCCAATGGTGGTCGGTGCGGAAATAGATATATTCGCTGTTATGGGCAATGAGAGGAGAAACCGTATCCACCTTTATAACGCTGTCATCCACGAGGGAGTGGATATAGCCGAGCATCTCATCCTGACGGGCGCAGCCCAGATCCGAGAGCTTGTCTCCCTCCACCATTACGCCTATGGAAGTGGGGGCGGGAGCGGAAATGAGGCGTACACCTGTGCCCTCCAGCTTGGCGGCCAGGGTGTTCAGGGAGGATGCATATACCTCGCTGTAGCCCTGGGAGAAGCCCAGCTGATTGAAGGCGGTGTCCCCTATCTGTATTACAGGGCCAAGGGAAATGGAGGCGTTCTCGTCTATGGCAACGCCGCCCCAGCCCTGAGGGGGAGTTCCCGCGGGAGCGGGGCTCTCGCCCTCCTGGGGTGCCGGGTTTTCCGTGGGAGGAGCAGAGGGTGTGGGGGCAGGTGTAGTGGGTGTCTCGGGCACTTCCACCACGGTGCTGCCCGTGGGCTCTCCCGCTATGGCTATGTGGGAGTGGCCGTGGAGACCCTCGATAGTCATGGATAGGCTCAGCCAGCTGTCCCGCCCGGGGAAGGTATCGGAAAACCAGGTGGATATATCATCGAAATAGTCGCCGGAAAGCAGAGCTTCGGCAGAAAACCTGGGAAAAGTGCTGAGTTCACGCTTATCCATAGTGGAATAAGTGGGCCGCAGAGGGATTATAAAGGCCGCGATGGTGAGAAGATAGACAGTCACAAAGAAGGGAATGACTTTTTTAATTCCTCCATCATCCTTCTTTTCCGGAGAAGCATGGAGACCTTTATTACTTTTGAATTTAAACATGCTTCACCTCTCAGAACTGGAAATAGATGAAGGGATTATAGCTGTCCCCCACGAGGCAGGCGGTGGAGAGCAGCAGAAGGAGCACGGGGAGAATGGAATAGAAAGCCACGCTCCAGACCTTCCCGAAGGCTCCGCCCAAAGCGGCGCGGGCCTCAAGGCGCTCTTTTATGCCCTTCATAAGGGGTGTACTGGCCACGCAGGCGGCAACAAGCAGGAAAAGATTGCTCATAAGGTGGCTTTCGGCGGTGAGGGAGGAAAGGGCGTTGCCATTCAGGCCAAAGAGGCTGCCAAAGAGTACCCCCACCAGCTCCAGTTCCGTGAAGCGGAAGATGACACGTCCCAACAGTACCACGAATATGAGATAGAGATTGCTGATGACCGGCAGCTTATCCAGCCACTTTTTCTTCAGGACAAAGCGCTCAAGCATAAGGAAAACATAGAAGTAAAGACCCCAGAGGAGGTAGTTCCAGTCTGCCCCGTGCCAGAGTCCGGTGAGAGACCAGACCACGAAGCAGTTTAAGACCATGCGCCCAACGCCCTTGCGGCTGCCCCCCAGAGGGAAATAAACATAGTCTCTGAAAAATGTGCCCAGAGAAATGTGCCAGCGCCGCCAGAACTCGGTGACGGATTTGGATATGTAAGGATAGTTGAAGTTTTCAGGATAATGGAGACCCAGCATGCGGCCCATACCTATGGCCATATCTGAGTAGGCGGAGAAGTCCAGATACAGCTGGAGGGAGTAGGCAATTACGCCCACCCATGCTCCAAGGACGCTGAGCTGGGAGAGGGCCTCCGCATTCTGGGCAAGAAGACCGATGTCGCCGGCGGCGGATTCCTGCAAAATGAGGGCGTCGGCCAGAGCGCCGCAGGGATTGGCCAGCAGCACCTTTTTGGCGAGACCTGCGCAGAAGCGGGACACGCCTCCGGCCCACTCGCTTTTTCGGGGCTGAGAGCCGAAGAGCTCCTCGTCTATGGACTTATATCGGACTATGGGACCCGCTATGCACTGGTGGAAAAGGGCGGCATACAGCAGAACATTCCAGTAGCTTTTCTGGGCGGGAGCCTCACCCCGGTACACGTCCACCACATAGGTGAGAAGCTGGAAGGTATAAAAGGATATTCCTATGGGCAGGGCCACGCGGGCAACAAACTCCGGCACAGGGCCGAAAATGCTGCATATGAGCCCGGAATACTTGAAAAAGCCTATAAGGCCAATATCTATGACCGCAGCCACAGCCAGCCACAGTTTTTTTCTGCCCCCCTCCGTGGCTTTGCTGACACCCAATGCGCAAAGCCATGATGTGAGGGCCATGAACATCAGCAGCAGAACATACTTGGGCTCACCCCAGGCGTAAAAGACCAGGGAGAACACAAGCAGCACGGTGTTCTGGCTGCGGCGGCTGCCGCAAAGGGCATAGGCCAGCAGCGACAGAGAGAAAAAGGCATATAGAAATAAAAGACTGGAAAATACCATAATAAGACACCGTTCGTTAGAATTTTACAACTTATCAAGTATATACCTTTTAAGTCTATGAATCAAGCAAATAGGACCATTTCACAGTTTTTTCTCCTGCTTCCTGAACGCCGGAAGCTGACATAAATATGTTGTTGAAATAAACTGGGAATTTTGGTATCGTGGAATAAAGACAATTAACGGAGGTAGAAAAATGGGTGTTAAAATTGCAAGGCTGATATGCATACTGCTTATAGTTGCCGTTATCGGCTTTTATTGCTACGAGGTGTTCGTAATGGGCACGCCCTATTCGGAAAACCTTATCCGCGCCCTTTGTGTGATTTGTGCCGCGGTGGCTGCCATATTGCGCACCGGCCGTGGCAGCCGCAGGCGCAAAAGCCTGAAATTCTACGAAAACGCCTACCGCGAACATATACAGACAGCATTCAAGGATGATGCCCCCGCCCGCAAAAAGCTTCTTGAGGGCTACAGAGCCTATGACGAAGATAAGCTCAAAAAGGTTCTGCGCACAGCCGAAAAGCTGAAGGAGCGTTGCCTCAACAATACCGACAGAGAGGCTGTATATCTGCTTGCCGCCCTTGCCTACACGGAAATGCATCTGCCGGAAAAGGCAATTTCCGAGTATGAGCAGTTGCTGGCAAGAGGGGTGATCTCCGCCACTATTTACAGCAATCTGGGCCAGCAGTATGCCCTCTGCGGAGACCGGGACAAGGCCCTGGACAACTACGAAGCTGCGGTGAATACCGACCCCGGCTATGCAGTGGGCTACAACAACATTGCCCAGCTTTATTTCAGAGAAGGGGAGCTCTATGCAGCTCAGGAAAGAGCAGAGGCCGCGCTGGCTGCCGACAAAAACTGCCATCAGGCGGCATCTCTTCTGGCCATTGTCCACGCCATATGGGATAACAAGGCCGAATCCGAGCGCTACGCCCACATGGCTGCCGCTGCGGGTCAGAATCCTGCCACGCTGAAAAACGCCATTGCTCATTACAAATCCGTCTATACCGAGGACTAGGAAGCGTGAAAAAAAGAAGCCTTACCTTACGATACACTCTCCAGCAGATGGCCTATTGGGCCGCAGCTGCGGGAGTGATGAGCTTTGCCAGCGCCTATCTTCTGGCAAAGGGACTTAGTGCCTCCCTTGTGGGAACGCTGCTTGCACTGGGCAGCCTCCTGTCCTGCGCCGTGCAGCCTCTGCTGGCGGACAGGGCAGACCGGGTGGGGGCCGGAAAAATCAAATATATGATCGTGGGCCTTTCCGCCGCAAGCATGGTCTTTTTCGGAGTTCTTCCGGTCTTTCCCCTGAGTGCTCCGGCAATGGGCCTTATGTATCTTCTGGGAATATTCAGTTTCGACGCCATGATGCCCCTTCTCAACGCCGTCAGCGTCAGCTGCAACGGCGCAGGACTGAGGATAAACTACGGAGTTGGCCGCGGCCTCGGCTCTCTGGCCTACTCCCTTGCCGCCCTTGGTCTTGGCAGGCTGATCGCAGACTTTGGCGAGGACTACATGATATGGGCCATTGTCGGCCTGCTGGGTGCCAATATTATAATAAGTCTCGGTTATCCCTCCCTGGCAGTCAGCGCGGCTAGGGATAAAAAAGAAAACAGCTGCTGCTCCATAAGGGTGTTTTTCAGCCGCTACCGCCGGTACTGCCTCTCCCTGTTGGGCGTTCTGCTGCTTGGCGCTTTCCACGCCATGACGGAAAACTATATGATAAAGATATTTGACCGTCTGGGGGGCGGCAGCGCCGAGGTGGGCGTGGCCCTTTTTATCGCCACCTTCGTGGAAACCTTTGTGCTGCTTTTCTATGAACCCATAAGAAAGCGCATTACCGAGGGCCGGCTTTTGAAAATAGCGGGAATTTCTTTCTTGCTGAAAGGCCTGCTGTTCGTTTCCACAGGCAGCATAGAAGGCATTTACATTGTGCAGCTGCTCCAGGCCACAAGCTACAGCTTCCTTGCTCCCACTCAGGTTTTCTACGCCGAGAAAAAAGTGCTCCCCGCCGACATGGTTAAGGGACAGGCCTTTATAACCGCCGCCTACTCTCTGGGCTGCGCGGGAGGCAACTTCACCGGCGGCGTGCTCATAGAGCATATGGGCGTGGACGCAATGCTGTGGGCAGGCGTGGTCATGGCCGCTATGGGCACTGCAGTGTTCTTCCTCACCGCAAACTGGAAGGACAAATGTCTGACCGAATGAGGACACATTGACTCTATCCCGCAATTTTTAACATTTTCCCACTATATTACTTAATATTTTCCAACTATAATTAAGCCGTAAAAAATACAAAGGAGGGTCGAACAATGAACGAAATAAACGAAGCCCTTGAACAGCCTTTTGACTTCAAAACAGCCAGAAAAAGTTTTTCCCGCATAGGTATGGCCCTGCTGCTGATTTTGCTTATAGCTTCTGTGCTGCAGGCTCTTTGTGTCTCTCTGCCCCCGCTTATCTGGGGCGAGGATAACTGGCTCAGCACTTCCTCATGGGGATTATGGATAATCACCTTTGTTCCCCTTTATCTCATCTCCGTTCCCATCGGCCTTCTCATACTGAAAAAGCTCCCCGCCAAAAAGCCCGTGGATGAGAAATTGGGGGCAAAACGCTTTCTTTCCTACATTCCTCTTTGCTTTTTTATGATGTATACGGGCAGCTTTATCGGAACCATTCTTTCCTCTCTGCTTTCCGGCGGCATGGCTCAGAACGCCCTTTTGAACTACGCAATGGATACAAATCCCATCAAAGTTCTGGTGATTGTGATTCTGGCTCCTCTTCTCGAGGAACTTGTTTTCAGAAAGCAGCTTATTGACCGCTGCAGAAAGTATGGCGAGAAGTGGGCTGTGGTACTCTCCGGCGTCTGCTTCGGGCTGTTTCACGCCAATCTCTTCCAGTTTTTCTATGCCTTTGCTCTGGGTCTGCTCTTTGCCTATATCTATATTCGCACAGGCAGACTCCGTTACCCCGTAATTCTCCACTGCATCATAAACTTTGTGGGCAGCGTTATCGCCCCATGGCTTTTAACCAACGTGGACATTGAGGCCATCTCTGCTCTGGATCCCATGGGAGCTCCCGAGGAGGCTCTCAACATCCTCACCGAGAACGCCCTTGGTCTTGCCGCCTACGGTCTTTTCACCGTATTTGTCGCCGTAATGTTCTTCTGGGGTCTTGCTCTTTTCATCATGAAAGTGCAGAAGCTCCGCTGGGAGGAAGCAGAAAAGCCCCTGCCCGTGGGCAGCGGCTTCAAAACTGTTTACCTGAATCCGGGTATGATAATATTTGTTGTGTTCTGCCTTATCACCACCATCGCCGCCCTCTTCATCTGACGTCGAGGCGGATTTCATCATCAAAGATGATTTCACCCACCCGACAGGGTGGATTTAGTTGAAAAGAAAACACTCTTTTGTCCGGTAGACAAAAGAGTGTTTTTTCATGGTGGACCCGAAGGGATTCGAACCCTCGACCTCTCGGATGCGAACCGAACGCGCTCCCAGCTGCGCTACGGGCCCAAGGACGAGAGTAATTATACCACCGAAGGTAAATTTGTAAAGAATTTTATTTGCTCTTGATAATCCATAGAAAATGTAGTAAAATAATTCGGCGGCCCCAGGCAAGGCTGCACTAGTCGGGGAGCCAGCGGTGCCCTGTAACCTGCAATCCGCTATAGCAGGGATGAATTCCCAACCAAGGGTATGTGATGTATCGACTGACCTCGGTAAGCGACGTTGACGCTTCGGTCTTGCGCAACGAAGAGCCGTGAACCATGTCAGGCGGGGAACCGAGCAGCATTAAGCGGTCCGCTTCGTGTGCCGCGAGGTTGCCGGAGCGGAGTTGGCTGCCGTTGTAACGGATGGGTCACATTTCCCGAAGAAGGGTGTGCAGTCTTGCCTGGGGCCGCTTTTTATTTTTCAAATAGAAAAACAAAAAGCGGCATTATTAAAACGTGCAGGGGCCTTGCCCCCTCACACCCCCCCGCTGCTCAGGTACCTTAATCTCTTGCATTTTCCGTAGGGCGGGGGCTTGCTCCCGCCGTATCATCATAAAAACTCAGAGGAGGTAAAAGCCATGTATCAGGCATTATACCGCAAATGGCGGCCCAGGACATTTGACGATGTTGTGGGTCAGGAGCATATTACCGAAACTCTGAAAAATCAGGTTGCCACAGACAGGCTCAGCCACGCTTACCTTTTCATAGGCACCCGTGGCACCGGCAAGACCAGCTGCGCCAAGATACTGGCCAAGGCCGTAAACTGCCATAACCCTGTAAACGGCAATCCCTGCAACCGCTGCCCCAGCTGTCTGGGCATAGACGACGGCTCCGTCATGGACGTGGTGGAAATGGACGCCGCATCCAACAACGGTGTTGACTCCGTCCGCGCCCTTCGCGACGAGGCCATCTTCTCCCCTGCCAGCGCCAAAAAGCGTGTTTACATCATCGACGAGGTGCACATGCTCTCCGCCTCCGCCTTCAACGCTCTGCTGAAGATACTGGAGGAGCCTCCCGAGCATCTGATGTTCATCCTTGCCACCACGGAGCTTCACAAGGTGCTCCCCACCATACTCTCCCGCTGCCAGCGCCACTCCTTCAAGCGTCTGGACGCCAAGAGCATTGAAGGCCGCCTCATGTATGTGGCCTCTCAGGAGGGTCTTGAGCTGAGTTCCGACGCAGCCTCCCTTATAGCCGGTTTGGCCGAGGGCGGTATGCGAGACGCTCTCAGCATGCTGGACCAGTGCTCCGGCAGAGATAAAATAGATACGAACACCGTGTATTCCGCCATGGGTCTGGCCGGCACACGCCACATATGCGCCATGCTGGAGCACATCCACAGCCACGATACCCCTGCAGCCATCGGTCTTTTCACAGAGCTATGGCAGGGCGGCAAGGACCCCGGCACCCTTCTTGGCGAGCTCAGCAGCCTTCTCCGGGAGATACTCATGCGCGCCGTTGCCCCCAAGGGCGGGCGGGAGCTTCTCAGCGGCTGCTACGACGAAAAGACCCTCGCTTCCTTCGCCGGGAAGTTCAGCACCGGCGAGCTTGTCAACAGTATAAACATAATCCAGTCCGCTCTCGGGGATATGCGCGCAGGCCAGGCCCGCACCATCTGCGAGCTCTGTCTCATCACCCTCTGCGAGCCGGATCTCGGAGACGACCTCCCCCTTATGCGGGAGAGAATATCCAGAATAGAGCGGAGCATAAAGGAGCTCTCCCAGCGCCCGGTCACTGTGGTGCAGGCCCCCATTGCGCAGGCTAACCCGGAATATGAGGAGGCCTCATATTCCGAACCCGTAGGGCGCGACGACCCCGGCGTGCCGCCCACCGACGTCCCTCCCTTTGAGGCCCATGCTCCCGCAGTGCCGGAATACGACGCTCCCCCCTTTGACCTTGATGAGCCCGAAGATGAATATGTACCCGACGACAGGGACGCTCCCCCCGAGGAATTTGACCTTTACGCGGAGCTGCCCCCCATTCCCGAGCTGCCGCCACTTCCCGGAGACCCGGTGGGCGGGGAAAACCCGGAGGACAGACGGGCCGCTCTCATGAGCTTTTCCGGCCAGGTACCGGAGCGCCTCGTGCCTCAGGAGGAAGTCCCCTTTGATCTGGATGTCCCCTCCTTTATGCGGGAGCCTGAGGAAGAGGAAAAGCCCCGTCCCAAGGCGGAGATAAAGAGAAAGATATACTTTGACGAGGCCGCGACGCCCCCGGAGGAGAGAGAGGTTTTCTCCGCTCCCGTCCCCGA
>JAZSFJ010000011.1:0-25499 GCA_045532145.1 Oscillospiraceae bacterium | reverse complement strand
AACATGACTTGCACCGTCCTCAGCTACAAGGGCAAGGTTTTCAACGTTGAGCCTCCCTTCTTCGTTGAGCTCGAAGTCACCGATACCGACCCCGGTTTCGCCGGCAACACCGCTACCAACGCTCTCAAGCCCGCTACCGTTGAGACCGGCGCTGAGATCAAGGTTCCCCTCTTCATCGAGATCGGCGAAGTTATCCAGATCGACACCCGCACCGGCGAGTATCTCTCCAGAGCCAAGAAGTAAAATATCTCACTACGCACCAAAACAGGAGGTTTTATCATGACCACTGCTGAAAAAGTTGCTTACCTCAAAGGCCTTATGGAAGGCATGAACATCGACCGCGAGAGCGGCGAAGGCAAGCTCTTCTCCGTTATCGCTGACATCCTCAACGATGTGGCTCTCGATATCGAGGAGCTGGAGAGCGATGTTTTCGATCTCGGCGAAGATGTGGACGCCATCAGCGACGACCTCTCCGACGTTGAGGATTACCTCTTCGAGGACGAGGACGAAGATGATGACGATGACGATGATGACTACGACTATGACGAGGACGAGGACGAGGAGCCCCTTTTCTTTGAGGTCACCTGCCCCGCCTGCGACAACACCATCACCGTTGACGAGGACGTTGTAAATCTCGGCGCCATCCAGTGCCCCAACTGCGGCGAAATGCTGGAGTTCGAGTTCGACGAGGATGACGAAGAAGAGGACGACTGATTCCAAACACCAAAAGGGACGGGCAACCGTCCCTTTATCTTTATACCCGGAGGCAGCAACATGACTTTTTTATACAGACCCGACTGCAAATACTGCATCATGGTCAAGGACTGGCTGGATAAGCACGGAGTGGTTTACGAGGAGAGGGATATGAACACCCAGCCTCCCGACGCCGAGGAGCTTCTGGCCTGGGCAGACAGAGGACACTTCGGCCTCAAGAATTTTCTGCAGCCCAGACGCTTCAGCTTCCGCATGATTATGCTCAATAACCAGATGGCCCTTGCCGAGCGCCACACCCGGGCCCTCATCATCTCCGCCGCCCATGAGCACATTGTCTGCCCCATACTGGTGGGAGAGGATTTTGTCGTAACAGGCACAAATAACGCCCAGTGGCGCAAAGCACTGAATATTCAGTCGTAAAATTTTTGCTCCCGGGGGCTTGACTAATAGTATTCAATGTGATATTATATTCAAGCTCCAAGTGAGCGCAATATCGCGGGGTAGAGCAGTTCGGTAGCTCGTCGGGCTCATAACCCGGAGGTCGTCGGTTCAAATCCGGCCCCCGCAACCAGAAACAGAACCTGATTTGATACAAAGTCAAATCAGGTTCTTCTTATTTCGCAAGAAAAGTTGGAATTATGCCCGGGAATGGGGGTGATTCCAACTTTTGTTTTCTGTGTGGTTCTGTATTCTGGGATAAAGCGGCGGTTGGTGTTGTCCGGGATGTCAGAAGGGGTAATCCTATCGTTCAATCATAGGCTATCGTTCAGATAATATAAATCAAAAAAGCACCGGGCTTCCATGATGTGAAGTCCGGTGCTTGTGCGGTTACTGGGATTCCAGCAGTCGTTTTACTTCCAAGTCGAAGTCGGAAGTAATGCGCTGGGTACGGTTGAATACATCATATTCAGCCTTGGCCTTTTCATCAGCAGCTCTTTTGGAGATGCGGCCTTTTCCTTCCAGAATCTTGTATTCCCGGAAAGAAAGGAACTTGTTGATGCTGGAAGCAAACTGCTCCATGGTGAAGGTGTTTTCCCGCTCGATGAGATCTTCGATATAATCGAAATAACCGGACACCGTACGTTCCAGTTGGCGGATCTGCTTTTCGTCCAGATAGTTTTTGGCAACGGTCACATCAGATTTCAGAATGCGTCCTTCGGGGGCATTTTTCCAGGTGGTCAGACCCATGTGATCCTTTTCGTGATCGGCCCGGGAGTGAATGATTTCAGCAGCAGTCTGGCCGGTGATGGCATAATGGAACTTATTCTGAACCATGGCATAGAAGTCGTGGGTGATGGGATCGTTCTTATCATAATCGATACTGCACTCAGCAAAAATATCCGTGATCTGCTGCCAGATTCTGCGCTCACTGGCTCGGATCGAGCGGACACGCTCCAACAGTTCTCTAAAGTAGTCCTTGCCAAAAGCGGTCTTACCCTGCTTCAGACGGTCATCGTCCAGGACAAAGCCTTTGATCATGTACTCCTTCAGAATACCGGTTGCCCAGATGCGGAAATGGGTGGCTCTGCGGGAATTGACGCGATAGCCGACAGAGATGATGGCATCCAGATTATAGAACTGGGCGACATTCACCTGAGTTTTTCCAGCGATTGCACCATGCTGAGTGGTTATTTCCATTTTGGAAACAACCACTTTTTCATTCAGTTCTCCATCTTCGAAAATGTTTTTGAGATGCTTGCTGATTGCGGGTGTTTGAACTCCAAATAATTCTGCCATTGCCTTCTGGGATAACCAGATGGTTTCATCCTTTACAATAGCGTTGATGGACACATCTTCTTCCGGGGAATTATAAATCAGAAACCGAAAATCATTAGCCATTCGATATCCCTTTCCTCATGAAATTCGAAACATTTATTCAGCTGAGTATAGCACAAAAAACACTAATTTGCAATTATCACCAGCTGTAATCTGTGGCAAGCAATTTTCGATTTCTTTTGGATTATAGATTGTATCAAGCTGTAACATTGTATCATCTTATTACTGCTGCCAAAAGACTTCTCGGACGGAGTTCGGGAAGGTTTCACCTTTTCACTCTTTCACACTTCACTAAATCCATCCGGGAAAGCTTTTGGAGGCGGAATTAATTTCACCGAAACCGCAGTTTCGATTTCACCCGAGTGTAACCCGTGCGGAGCGCACGATTTCACAAAAAAACAAACGTGCAGGAGGCACCAGCCTCCTGCACACTTTGTTTATTGAGAGTTTATCTCTTCATTCTCCTGTCGAAGCCGGGGTTATAGGCATAGAAGTTTTTCTTGTTCAGATCATCCTTTGCATTCTCAAGAGCCTCGCCGAAGCGCTGGAAGTGGACTATCTCCCTCTGGCGGAGGAATCTGATGGGGTCCAGCACATCGGGGTCATCCACAAGGCGGATGATATTATCGTAGGTTGTGCGGGCTTTCTGCTCCGCGGCCATGTCCTCGTGGAGGTCGGTGATGGCGTCTCCCTTGCTCTGGAACACGGTGGCGGAGAAGGGAGTGCCCCCCGCTGCCTGAGGCCAGAGACCAAGGGTGTGGTCCACAAAATAGGGGTCGAAGCCCTGAGCCTTGATCTGGTCTATGCTCAGGTCCCTTGTCAGCTGGTGGATTATGGCGCAGACGATCTCCATGTGGTTGAGCTCCTCTGTGCCGATGTCCGTGAGGAGCCCCGCTGCGCTGCGCCAGGGCATTGCGTAGCGCTGGCTGAGATAACGCTGGCTGGCAGCGAGCTCACCGTCGGGCCCGCCGAACTGGCTTATAATTATTTTTGCTGCCCGGGCATCGGGCCGCTTTATCTTCACCGGGTACTGCAGACGTTTTTCATAGCTCCACATTTATTATGCCTCCTTTTCCCATGGCCAGGGCTGGCGGAGCCAGTTCCACTTTTCGCTGCCCCCTGCGCGGTAGGCCTCCATGGGACCGTAGAGATTCTCGTAGCTCTCAAGGAGCTTTTCCCTCTTTTTTCTCAGCTCACAGAAAGCGGCGATAGCCTCTTTTTCGCAAGGGTGGGTGTCCAGAAAGAGCCGCAGCTCATCCATGGTGAAGCTCACCCGGGCAATCTCCTTTTCAAGAGCACGCTTGCTCATCATCTCAGCGCCCCTCCTTTCCCTCAAAGGGGAGGCAGAGTTCGTGGAACATGGTCCCCTTTTCAAGGGCCGTTTCCGGCGGATATAGCTTTTCAAAGCTCTGCATGGGCACCGTGGCGATGGCCAGGGGCAGAGCCTCGCAATAAGACTTTTCCATATATATATCTCCCTTTCAAGAAAGCGTCGGCCCGCAAACCGGGCCCGGAACATACTATGCCCCAGGCCGGGCAAAGTTGATTTTCCTTGTAAAGCATAGCTTGCTGTGCTAATCTGTAAGTATAAAAAATTCCCTCTTCAGGAGGCTAAGAATATGAAAAAAAGGATAATTTCCACCCTTTTGTGCCTTGTGCTTTTGCTGAGCGCGGCCCCTACCGCCATGGCAGCTCCCGCCGAGACGCAGGAATCAAACATTATTGTCACTCCCGCCACAGTCGCCCAGGACGGCACTATGCCCCGAGGCGGCAGCAGCCCCAACAGCCAGAATTACACCACATATGCTGCTCCGGTGAAAAGCGTTCTGGCGAAGGAAGGCGCGGGTTACACACTGGTCACCGGCCATAACGGCGGTCTCAATGTGGAGCAGTATGACGAATCCTTCCGCCTCCTCTCCCAGAAGAGCATAGACCTGCCTCTGCCCATCTACGGCGGTGTTTATATCTGCGACGACTATAATTTCGTGGTCTGCGCCCAGAACAACAAGGAAGAGGACAATTCCAAAGAGGTATACCGCGTAATACGCTACACCAAGAATTGGGATAACCCTGTCCACTGCGGCCTCTACGGCGCCAACACCACCGCCGCTGTCGACGCCGGCAGTCTCCGTTTCGCCCGCTACGGTGACACCATCCTCATCCGCACCTGCCATGAAATGTACCGCAGCAGTGACGGTCTGTGCCATCAGGCCAATCTGACCATGGCTGTCAGCGCAAGCCAGATGCGTATTACCGACGCTCTCTACGGCGTATCCAACATCAAGCACGGCTATGTGAGCCACTCCTTCAACCAGTTCATCCAGATGGACGGCGGCACCATTGTTGCGGCAGACCACGGCGACGCCATTCCCCGCTCCGTTGTTATAAGCAGGTACAACGACTTCGCCGTATCCGGAAGATCCAGCTACGTGGAGGCATTTCCCATTGCCCAAAACACCGGACACTATAACACCACCGGCGTATCCGTGGGCGGCTTCGAGGTGTCCGACAGCCACTATATTCTGGCAGGCAACAGCTGCCCCCAGACCGGCGGCATCAATCAGGGTTCTGCCACACGCAATATCTTTGTCACCTCCACCTCGAAAAGCCTTTTCAGCGCCGGCGGCACTACCACCACATTTATCACCAACTATACGGACGAGGACAATGTGTCCGTCACCACTCCCCACCTTGTGAAGATAGACAATAACAATTTCCTTCTTATGTGGAGCGTAAAAGGTAAGTCCGAAATACATATGTGCTTCCTCAACGGTCAGGGATACAGATACTCCGACATTACCACCGTGGAGGGCTATCTCTCCGACTGCGCCCCCATATACGTTGACGGAGACGTTTTGTGGGTGACCTATAGTGATGGCGTCCCAAACCTCTACCGCCTGAGCATTAAGCACGAATACATCCTCAGCGAGAAGGCTCCCGACTGCGTGAACGATGGCTACAAGTACTATAAATGCACCCACTGCGTAAAGAGCTTCACCGTCACCCTCCCCGCCCTTGGTCACGACTGCGAGGAAAGCAAAGACCAGCCCATCTGCACCGAGCCCGGCACCGCCTCCTATGTCTGCAAGACCTGCGGATACACTTACAGCGAGGTTCTGGAGGCCAAAGAACACCTGTATCGCTTCTCTGAAACTGTGGCGCCCGACTGTGTCACAGAGGGCTGCAAGCTCTACGCCTGCGTCGTCTGCGGTCACCAGATGAAAGATGATATCATAGAGCCCACAGGGCATACATACGAGAGCTACAGCACAGAGCCCAGCTGTGCAAAGCCGGGAAAGAGCTGTCTATTATGCAGCAGCTGCGGCGATGAAACAGATGTTGAAATCATCCCCGCCCTTGAGCACGAAAAGAAGCTTTACAAAACCGACCCCGGCACCTGTATCAGCCAGAGCCGCACCGAGTATCGCTGCGTCAATTGCGGCCAGAGCTTCACCGACTTCGGAGAGACGGGCGACCACGATTTCATCGTTTACGACTCTGAAGTCCCCGGCTGCACCGAGCCCGGCTATGAGTTTTCCCGGTGCAAGCACTGCGGCGAAGAAAAGCAGGAAGAGCTTGAGCCCACAAACCATGATTACTATCTTTACACCTGGTATCCTGCCAGCTGCACTTATCCCGGCAGCGAGACCAAGGTGTGCCTCGACTGCGGCCACCGCATCACCGTGGAGACACCAAAGACGAGCCACGAATTTTTCAACAATTCCTGCCTCTGGTGCGGACAGCTTGCCGCTTACAGCGAAACCGTAAGCATAAACTACCGCCGGATTAAAATAGTCCTCAACGGAGAGGAGATAATCCCCTGCGACGGCGCGGGAGCTACCGTTGAGCCCTTTATAATGGCCTCCAACGGCACAACCTATCTGCCCCTTCGTGCCGTAAGTCAGGCTCTTGGCCTGAATGTCAGCTGGGACGGCGTGGCCAACACCGTGGACCTGAGTTCCGGCGGAGTCGTGAAGACCGGTGCAGGCCCTGCAGGCAGCAGTATGGGTTTGTGCTGGACCCAGATAACCTACCGCCAGATAAGAGTGTTCCTCAACGGGGAGGAGCTTGAGCTCGTTAACCGCGACGGCAACAAGGTTGAGCCCTTCATCCTCAACCAAAATTCCAGCGTCTATCTGCCTCTGCGCATCATAGGCGAGGCCCTTGGCCTCAATGTAAGCTGGGACGGCTACACCAGCACCGTGTATCTGGACAGCATCGGCTGATAAATTACCAAAGCATTATTGAAGTAGGGCGTGTCGGGCTCGTCACGCCCTGCGGGTGGCAAATTTCTGCACAATTCCTAGGGCGCGCCGCCCAGTATGCACCCACAGTCCGCACGGCCCCTCGGAAAACACATAGCGGCTTTCCCCTCACAAAAAATTACATCTTTCGACTTATTTACACTTTTATTTCATCACAAAAAATGCTATACTATTTAATTAAGGACACCCCGGCAAAAAATCCCGCTGTGGCCTTGACACCCGCCCCGAAAGATTGTATAATATGTCGATCTTTAAGGGCGGTACAGAGATGCCGACAAGATTTTCAAAAGCATATTTGTGGGATAGGTGCATCCATCTATCCTGTGTTTTTGCAGTCTTGCGGCCAGAAATCGCAGGACTTTTTGTTTTTTCTGGAAAAGGGAGAAAAGCTATGTTCGATTCCAAAAACTTTGCCATAAAAGGCATCAAGGTATTTGAAAACGGCGAACTGAGAGAAGCTGCAGCGGTTATCCGCGGCGGTCATATTGAGCTTGTCGCCGATACCTCTGATGTTTCCCTCCCCGTTTTCGCCCTCAATAACGGCGTATTATTGCCTGGTTTCGCAGATGTTCACGTTCATCTGCGCGAGCCGGGCTTTTCTTATAAGGAAACTGTCCGCACAGGCACCATGGCCGCAGCCGCAGGAGGCTACACCGCCGTCTGCTCCATGCCTAACTTAAATCCCGTGCCTGACTGCGCCGAAAATCTGGCAGCACAGCTTGAGGCCATAGAGTCCTCCGCAGTCATCCATGTCTGTCCCTACGGCGCCATCACCGTGGGCCAGAAGGGCGAGGCTCTTGCCGAGCTTGAAGCTCTCGCCCCCAACGCCGTGGCCTTCTCTGATGACGGCAAGGGCGTGCAGAATGAGGACATGATGCGTGAGGCTATGCTTCGTGCCAAGGCTCTGGGCAAAATGATAGTTGCCCACTGCGAGGATGAGAGCTTGCTCCACGGCGGCTGCATCCACGACGGCGAATATGCCCGCGCTCACGGCATCCCCGGCATCTGCTCCGAAAGCGAGTGGGGCCCCATCGCCCGTGACCTGAAGCTTGTGGAGGAAACCGGCTGTGCCTACCATGTCTGCCACATTTCCACCAAGGAGAGCGTACAGCTCATCCGCGAGGCCAAGGCAAAGGGTCTGGACGTAAGCTGCGAGACCGCTCCCCACTACCTTGTTTTCTCCGACGCGGACCTTCAAGATGAAGGCCGCTTCCGTATGAATCCCCCCATCCGCTCCGCGGAGGACCGCTCTGCACTCATAGAAGGCGTGCTGGACGGCACAATAGACATGATAGCCACGGACCACGCCCCCCACTCCGAAGAGGAAAAGTCCGGCGGCCTGAGAGGAAGCCTCAACGGCATCATCGGCCTTGAGAGCGCCTTCCCCGTGATGTATACCCATTTCGTGAAAACAGGCCGCATGAGCATGGAGCGCCTTATGGAGCTCATGGTCTACGCCCCCCGCCACCGCTTCGGTATAGCACTGGGCGTTGGGGACTACAGCCTCTGGGAGCTGGACGAAAGCTATATATATGAGCCCAGGGTCCGCCACGCCGGCAAGGGCACAAGCAGTCCCTTCGATGGTATGGAGCTATATGGTCTCCACCGCTTCACCGCCATGAACGGCGAACTCATTGACATTGAGTATAATAAGTAAGTAACAAGATTCACATAGATTTTGGAGGTAAAAATCATGCCCAAGAGAACAGACATCAAGAAGATAATGATAATCGGCTCCGGCCCCATCGTCATCGGTCAGGCCGCCGAGTTTGACTATGCAGGAACTCAGGCCTGCCTCGCTCTCAAGGAGGAGGGCTACGAGGTTGTGCTGGTTAACTCCAACCCCGCCACCATCATGACCGACACCACCATAGCCGACAAGGTCTACATGGAGCCCCTGACTCTTGAATATGTGGCCCGTATCATTCGCTATGAGCGTCCCGACGCCATTATCCCCGGCATCGGCGGCCAGACCGGTCTGAACCTGGCTATGCAGCTTGAGAAGAAGGGCATACTCCGCGAGTGCCAGGTTGAGCTTCTGGGCACCTCCAGCGCCTCCATCGAGCGCGCCGAGGACCGCGAGCTTTTCAAGGAGCTCTGCCAGGAGATTGGCGAGCCCGTCATCCCCTCCGAAATCACCTATAATATAGAGGAAGCCAAGGAAGCTGCAAAGCGCATCGGCTACCCCGTTGTCCTCCGTCCCGCCTTCACTCTTGGCGGCACCGGCGGTGGCTTTGCCGACAACGAGGCCGAGCTTGAGGAGATAGGCCTCAACGCCTTCAAGCTCTCCCCCGTCCACCAGGTCCTTATCGAGAAGTCCGTAAAGGGCTACAAGGAGATAGAGTTCGAAGTCATGCGCGACGGCAACGACCACGCCATCACCATCTGCGGCATGGAGAACATCGACCCCGTTGGCGTCCACACCGGCGACAGCATAGTTGTGGCCCCCATCATGACCCTCAATGACCACGACCTGAAGATGCTCAACGACTCCGCCATCAAGATCATCCGCTCCCTGAAGATCGCCGGCGGCTGCAACGTTCAGTTCGCCCTCAATCCCCACTCCTCCGAATACTTCCTCATCGAGGTCAACCCCCGCGTTTCCCGCTCCTCCGCTCTGGCCAGCAAGGCCAGCGGCTACCCCATCGCCCGCGTTACCGCCAAGATAGCCGTAGGCATGGCTCTTGAGGAGATTCCCCTTGCCAACACCAACGCCGCCTTCGAGCCCTATCTGGACTACGTTGTGGCCAAGCTCCCCCGCTTCCCCTTCGATAAGTTCACCTCTGCGAGCAACAAGCTGGGCACTCAGATGAAGGCCACCGGCGAGGTCATGGGCATTGGCTCCACCCTCGAGGAAGCCCTCCTGAAGTCCGTCCGCTCTCTCGAGACCGGAGTCTGCCACTTCCACATGGCCAAGTTCGACACCATGAGCACCCAGGAGCTCTACTCCTACATCTCCGAGACCCGCGACGACAACATCTACGCCGTGGCAGAGCTCTGCCGCCGTGGCGAGAGCATAGACAGCCTCTTCAAGGCCACCGCCATCACCCCCTACTTCCTTGAGAGCGTCAAGCGTATCACCGATTATGAAAAGGTCCTCTCCGACAATGTTGGCAACATTGAAGTGCTCAAGGAAGCCAAAGCTCTGGGCTTCAGCGATAAGTTCATCGCCAAGCTCTGGGGCTACGGCGAGATAGACCTCTGGAATATCCGCAAGAACAACGGCATCCTCCCCATCTTCCGCATGGTGGACACCTGCCACACCGGCGCCTACATCCCCAACTTCTACTCCAGCTACCAAGGAGAGAACGCCTCAATCGTCACAGGCAAAGATAAGCGCGTCGTGCTGGGCGCAGGTCCCATCCGCATCGGACAGGGCGTTGAGTTCGACTATTCCACCGTCCACGCCGTCCAGACCATCCGCGAGGCCGGCTACGAGGCAATCATCATAAACAACAACCCCGAAACCGTCTCCACCGACTACACCACTGCCGACAAGCTCTACTTCGAGCCCCTGACCCCCGAGGATGTTATGAACGTTCTCTCCTTCGAGGGCGCATGGGACGTCATCGCTTCTCTTGGCGGCCAGACTGCCATCAACCTGGCCCAGCCCCTTATGGAGCGTGAGGTAAACATCATCGGCACCAGCGTTGAGGCCATTGCCAACGCCGAGGACCGAGACCGCTTCGAGCGCATCCTCCACGAGCTGAACATCCCCCAGAGCGCAGGCCGCGCCGTCACCAATATCGAGGATGGCGTTCGCGCCGCAGAAGAGGTTGGCTACCCCGTTCTGGTCCGTCCTTCCTTCGTTCTGGGAGGCCGCGCCATGGAGCTTGTTGCCAACGAAAAGCAGCTGCGCCACTACCTGAAGACCGCCGTTGAGATAGACGCCGACAAGCCCGTTCTTGTTGACCACTATATCCGCGGCAAGGAAGTTGAGGTTGACGCCATCTGCGACGGACGGGACGTATTCGTCCCCGGCATCATGGAGCTTGTTGAGCGCACCGGCGTTCACTCCGGCGACTCCATCAGCGTCTATCCCCCCTTCTCCATCTCCAACAAGGTCAAGGGTACCATCCTTGGCTATGCCAAGAAGCTGGGTCTTGGCCTCGGTATCGTGGGTCTTTACAACATCCAGTTCATCGTGGATGAGCACGACAATGTGTTCATCATTGAGGTTAACCCCCGCTCCTCCCGTACCGTTCCCTTCCTGAGCAAGGCCACCGGCTACTCCCTGGCCGACATCGCCACCCACGTCATTCTGGGCACCAGCCTGAAGGAACAGGGCATCTTCGACCTCTATCCCGAGGAGAAGAAGCGCTGGTATGTAAAGGTTCCCGTGTTCTCCTTCTCCAAGATCCACGGCCTTGACGCATATCTGAGCCCTGAAATGAAGTCCACCGGCGAAGCCATCGGCTATGACGACAAGCTCTACCGCGCCTTCTACAAGGCTCTTCAGGCCTCCGGAATGCAGCTGCAGAACTACGGCACCATCCTTGTCACCCTTGCCGACGAGGACAAGGAGGAGGCTCTGCCCCTGATCCGCCGCTTCTATAACCTGGGCTTCAACATTGAGGCCACCATCGGCACCGCCAACTTCCTCCGCGAGCACGGCATCAAGACCCGCGTTCTGGGCAAGATCAGCGAAGGCTGCGACGATATACTCAACCACATCCGCGCCGGCTATATCAGCTATATCATCAATACCCGCGCCATCCTCTCCGGCGTCCACTATGATGACGGCGTTTCCATCCGCCGCGCCGCCGTTGAAAACGGCGTAACCACCTTCACCTCTCTGGACACCGTTGGCACTCTGCTGGATGTTCTTGAGGAGACCACCTTCACCGTTTCCACCATCGACACCTGAGGTAAGAAAAGATGAAACAGGGAATCTATACCATAAGCGAAAATACAAAGCTGGCCGAGGGCATCTACCGCATGGTGCTCTCCGGCGACAGCTCTGACTGCACCGCCTCCGGCCAGTTTATAAACATCAAGCTGGATGGCTATTATCTCCGCCGCCCCATCTCCGTCTGCGACTGGGACGAAGGCTCCATCACCATTATCTACAAGGTGCTGGGCCGCGGCACCGAGATGATGACCTCTCTGCCTCTGGGCACCGAGCTTGACGTGCTCACCGGCCTTGGCAACGGCTATGACCTGAGCCGCAGCGGCGATAAGCCCCTGCTCATAGGCGGCGGCGTGGGCATTCCTCCCCTCTATAATGCCTGCAAGAAGCTTATCGCAGAGGGTAAAAAGCCCACCGTTATTCTGGGCTTCAACTCCGCTGCAGACAAGTTCTATGTGGACGAATTTGCCGCTCTGGGCGCTGAGGTCATAGTCACCTCCGCCGACGGCAGCATCGGCCTCAAGGGCTTTGTTACCGACGCAATGGCTGACCTTGACTATACCTACTTCTACACCTGCGGCCCCACCGCCATGCTCAAGGCCATTGACGCCATTGCCAAGACCAGCGGCGAGCTGAGCTTTGAAGAGCGCATGGGCTGCGGCTTCGGCGCCTGCATGGGCTGCTCCTGCAAGACCAAGTACGGCAACAAGCGCATCTGCAAGGACGGCCCCGTCCTCGTAAGGGAGGAAATCATATGGTAAATACTAAGGTTAATCTCTCCGGCTGGGAGATAGACAATCCTGTCATCCCCGCCTCCGGCACCTTTGGCTACGGCTATGAGTTCGCCGAGATATACGATATAAACTGCCTTGGCAGCTTTTCCATCAAGGGCACCACGCTTGAGCCCCGCTTCGGCAACCCCCCCCCCCGCATCGCTGAGTGCGAGAGAGGCCTTATAAACTCCGTTGGTCTCCAGAACCCCGGCGTGGAGGCTGTCATAGCCCATGAGCTCCCTGAGCTCAAGAAGGTCTTCAACAAGAAGGTTGTTGCCAATGTCAGCGGCTTCTCCATCGAGGAGTACGCCAAGACCTGCGCCCTGCTTGATAAGGAAGAGCAGGTTGCCATTCTGGAGGTCAACATCTCCTGCCCCAATGTCCACAATGGCGGCATGGCCTTCGGCACCGACCCCAGAGCCGCAGCGGAAGTCACCGCAGCGGTGAAGGAAGTTACCCATAAGCCCGTCTACCTGAAGCTGAGCCCCAATGTCACCGACATCGTGGCTATAGCCAAGGCCTGCGAGGATGCGGGAGCAGACGGCATCAGCATGATAAACACCCTTCTGGGTATGCGCATTGACCTCAACAGCAAAAAGCCTGTGGTTGCCAACAAGATGGGCGGCTTCTCCGGCCCTGCCATCTTCCCCGTGGCTCTTCGCATGGTCTATCAGGTCTATGAGGCCGTGAAGTGCCCCATCATCGGCATGGGCGGCATATCCACCGCCGAGGATGTCATCGAAATGATGCTTGCCGGTGCCACCGCCATCGAGGTGGGCGCTGCCAATCTGGTTGACCCCTGCGCCAGCCGGGACATCGTTGCCGCTCTGCCCGCTGTTATGAAAAAATACGGAATCAATAATCTCAGTGATATAATAGGAGGAGCACACTAATGGGAAAAGACGTAATCATCGCCTGTGATTTTAACAGCAAGGAAGAAACCCTGAATTTCCTCTCCCGCTTCGGCGAGGAGCGCCCCTTTGTCAAAATCGGCATGGAGCTTTATTATGCCGAGGGTCCCGCCATCGTCCGCGAGCTCAAGGCCCGCGGCCACAAGATTTTCCTGGACCTGAAGCTCCACGACATCCCCAACACCGTTAAAAAGTCTATGGCCGTTCTCTCCGGTCTGGATGTTGACATGACCAACCTCCACGCCGCCGGCACCAAGGCCATGATGGAAGCCGCCCTTGAGGGTCTCACCCGCCCCGACGGCAGCCGCCCTCTGCTCATAGCCGTCACCCAGCTTACCTCCACCTCTCAGGAGCGCATGGAAGCCGACCTTCTCATCGAAAAGACCCTGGACGAGGTTGTTATGCACTACGCCAAGTGCGCAGCCGAGGCCGGGCTCGCCGGTGTTGTGTGCTCTCCCCTGGAGGCAGGCAAGGTCCACGAGGTTTGCGGCGAAGGCTTCGTCACCGTCACCCCCGGTGTCCGCTTTGCTGACGGCGAGGTTGGCGACCAGGTCCGCGTCACCACTCCCGCCAAGGCCAAGGAAATCGGCTCCGACTACATAGTTGTTGGCCGCCCCATCACCAAGGCTGATGACCCCGTGGCAGCATGGAAGCGCTGCTGCGCAGAATTTATAGGCTGAAATACAAATCTGCCTCCCCTCTCAGGGGAGGTGCCCACGGAGTAGGCGGAGAGGTGGAAAAACAAAACCTCTCAGTCGCGGCTCCAGCCGCGACAGCTCCCCTAAAAGGGGAGCCAAAAAGGTAAATATTATTGAAAAATTAGAGGTACTTACTATGAAAACCAAAATTGCAAAGGATCTTCTCAAAATAAAGGCTGTTTTCCTCCGTCCCGATGAGCCCTTCACCTGGGCCAGCGGCATCAAGAGCCCCATTTACTGCGACAACCGCCTCACCCTCTCCGACCACGAGGTCCGTCTGGATGTTGAGTCCGGCATCGCCCAGATCATCCGCGAGAACTACCCCGAGGCAGAAGTCCTCATGGGCACCTCCACCGCAGGTATCGCCCACGCCGCCATCACCGCTCACCTCATGGGTCTGCCCATGGGCTATGTCCGCGGCAGCGCCAAGGACCATGGCCGCAACAACCGCATCGAGGGCAAGCTCCTCCCCGGCCAGAAGGTCGTTGTCGTTGAAGACCTCATCTCCACCGGCGGCAGCTGCATCGACGTTGTGGATGCCCTCCGCGAGGCAGGCGCTGAGGTTCTGGGTATCGCCAGCATCTTCACCTACGGCATGGCAAAGAGCGTGGAGCGCCTTGGCGCAGCCAATGTCAAGAACGTGAGCCTCACCGACTTTGGCACCATTGTTGAAGTGGCAGCAGCTGACGGCTACATTGCCGAGGCTGACAAGGCCCGCCTTATCGCCTTCCGCAACAACCCCTCCGACGAGAGCTGGATAGGCAAGTAAAATAATAACAGGAGGCTTTCCCATGAAAAAAGACCTCATCGATATTCTCGACCTTACAACCGAGGAAATCAACGGCCTCATCGCCACCGCCGAGGACGTCATCGCAAATCCCGATGCTTACTGCGAGAAGTGCGCCCGCAAAAATCTGGCCACCCCCTTCTATGAGCCCTCCACCGGCACCCGTCTGAGCTTCGAGTCCGCCATGTATGAGCTGGGCGGCCATGTCATCGGCTTTTCCGACGCCACCAACTCCTCCGTCAGCAAGGGCGAGAGCGTGGCCGACACCGCCAAGACCGTTCAGTGCTTTGCTGACATAATCGCCATGCGCCACCCCAAGGAGGGCGCTCCCTATGTTGCCAGCATCAACTGCAATATCCCCGTCATCAACGCAGGCGACGGCGGCCACAACCACCCCACCCAGACTCTCACCGACCTTCTCACCATCCACCGTGAGATGGGCCATTTTGAGGGCCTCACCGTGGGCTGCTGCGGCGACCTGAAATTCGGACGCACCGTCCACTCCCTTATCGCCGCCATGAGCCGCTACAAGGGTGTCAAGTTCGTCCTCATCTCCCCCGAGGAGCTGCGTATCCCCGAGCACGTCCGCACCGAGATTCTGGACAAGCTTGGCATCGAATACAAGGAAGTCCGCTCCCTTGAGGACGCCATGCCCGAGCTTGATGTGCTCTACATGACCAGAGTTCAGCGTGAGCGCTTCTTCAACGAGGCCGACTATATCCGTCTGAAGGACAGCTACATCCTCACCCCCGAGAAGCTCCGCACCGCCAAGGCCGAAATGCGTGTGCTCCACCCCCTGCCCCGCGTCAACGAGATAAGCGTTGCCGTGGACGCAGACCCCAGAGCCGCCTATTTCCGCCAGGTCCATAACGGCAAGTATATCCGCATGGCCCTGATTCTGAAGCTTCTGGGCATCAAGTAAGGAGGCTGGATAAAATGATTATTGGAACTATAGTAAACGGCCTTGTTATAGACCATATTCCCGCCGGCAAGGGCATGGAGCTCTACCTCCATCTGGGTCTGGATAAGCTGGACTGCGAGGTAGCCCTCATCCGCAATGCCCCCAGCGAGAAGCACGGCAAAAAGGACATCATCAAGATAGCCGAAAAGATGGACCTTGATTTGGACCTTCTGGGCTTTATCGCCCCCCATATCACCGTGAACATCATTGAAAACGGCGAAAAGGTGAAGAAAATACACCCTGAGCTTCCCGAAAAGCTCACCAACGTTATCAAATGCCGCAATCCCCGCTGCATCACCAGCATAGAGCAGGAGCTGCCCCACATTTTCCGCCTCACCGATACGGAAAGCGGCACCTACCGCTGCATCTACTGCGAAAACAAAGCATAAATAGAATTAAAATGCCCTCCCGGTTGGGAGGGCATTTCCTTTTAAAGGCTCCCTTGTGTAAAGGGAGCCTACAAAGGGCACGTTTGCCGGCAGCTCGCCACCACAGCATGCAAGAGCATATTTTATGCATAAATAAATTACATTCTCTTATTGTTTTTCACGTTAAAGAGGTGTATTATTAAAGCGTTATGGAAAATGTAAATGCTAAAAAACTGAATAAGAGCTCCCGCACTACCCGGGACATGACCACCGGCAACATATATAAGCACATGCTGGCCTTTGCTCTGCCTATACTTTTCAGCCAGATGTTCCAGCAGCTATATAATACCGCCGACGCTTTCATCGTGGGCAGGCTTCTGGGCACCGAGGCCCTTGCGGCAGTCAGCTCCTCCGGCCCGATGATTCATCTGATGATAAGCTTCCTTGTGGGCATCAGTATGGGTGCCAGCACCGTCATCTCCCGCTATTTCGGTGCGGGGGACCCGGACAAGGTGAGCAAGGCTATTCATACAAACCTTGCCTTCGGCCTCATCTCCAGTCTTATCCTCACAGCCTTTGGCGTTATATTCACCCCCACCATACTCCGCTGGATAAACACGGACCCCGCCGTGCTGCCTCAGGCAACGGAGTATTTCCGGGTCTACTTTGCCGGTATAAGCACCATCGTCATGTACAATATGTGCAAGGGCATTATGAATGCCGTGGGCGACAGCCGCAGACCCCTTTACTACCTTATCTACTCCTCCCTGATCAATGTGGTGCTGGACCTTGTGTTTATAGGCGTATTCAAGTGGGGCGTGTGGTCCGCCGCCTTTGCAACTGTCATTAGTCAGGCCAGTGCTCTGGTTCTCTGCCTCTTCCACATTCTCAAGAAGGGCCGCATTTTCTCCGTATATATCCGCCGCATTCGCATCCACCGGGATATTTTTGGAGAGATAGTCCGCATCGGCCTTCCCGCAGGGGTAAGTAACTCCGTCATCGGCCTTGCCAATGTGGTGGTCCAGAGCCAGATAAACTCCTTCGGTATGCTGGCCATGGCTGCCTACGGAGCTCACAGCAAAATAGAGGGCTTCGTCTTCCTGCCTGTAATGAGCTTCAACATGGCTATCAGCACCTTCATAAGCCAGAATCTTGGTGCAAAGGAGTATGAGCGCGCCAAAAAGGGTGCACGCTTCGGCATAATTCTGGCCGTGGCCCTTGCCCAGTGCATAGGCTTTGCCGTGCTGGCCTTTGCCCCCCAGCTTGTGGCCATGTTCGACCCCACCCCTGAGGTGGTAGCTCTCGGAGCACTGCAGGCCCGCACCCTTGCAAAATTCTATTTCCTTCTCAGCTTCTCCCACGCCATCGCCGCCGTTTGCCGAGGTGCAGGCAAGGCCTTTGTGCCCATGCTGGTGATGCTTGGCGTATGGTGCGGAGTCCGCCTTGTCTACATCTATGCTATCATGCATTTTGTGGGCGAAATAAGCTATATCTACTGGGCCTACCCTCTCACCTGGCTCATAAGCTCCCTTATTTACCTCGTCTATTATTTGCGCTCGGATTGGGTCCACGGCTTCGAGCACCCAAAAAGACAGGGACTTTTGCGCAAAGGCGCTTGACAATGTCCCTTTAGGCGCTTAAAATATCATAAAGAGATTTGGAAAAACCCCGGCGAAAGGAGGCGCTTTCCCTTTGAAGATGAATATGAATTCTTCCATGATGATGCCCTCTGCCGCCCTCGGTCTTTTCTGAGTTCCTCCGAAAAGTCTACTGAAGGCGGCTAAGGGTGCATCCCCCAGCCGCCTTTTTTCTATGTCGCACCGCACCCGTAGGGGCCGGACACCCGGCCGGCCCGCAACGCGCCGCAAATCCAGTTCACAAGGAGAGACAAACCATGGCAGAAAACAAAATCGGAACAAAATGCGTGCAGGCCGGCTACACCCCCGGCAACGGCGAGCCCCGCCAGATACCCATAATCCAGAGCACCACCTTCAAATACGCCTCCAGCGCCGAGATGGGCAAGCTTTTTGACCTTGAGGCCTCCGGTTACTTCTATAGCCGCCTCCAGAACCCCACCAACGACTATGTGGCCGCCAAGATTGCGGCTCTTGAGGGCGGCAGCGCAGCCATGCTCACCTCCTCCGGTCAGGCCGCCAATTTCTACGCCGTTTTCAATATCGCCTCCTGCGGCGACCACGTGGTGTCCTCCGCCAGCATCTACGGCGGCACCTATAACCTCTTCGCCGTCACCATGAAGCGCATGGGTATAGAGTTCACCTTTGTGAGCCCCGACTGCAGCGAGGAGGAGCTGGAGAAAGCCTTCCGCCCCAACACCAAGGCGGTTTTCGGCGAGACCATAGCAAACCCTGCCCTCACCGTTCTGGACATTGAGAAGTTCGCCAAAGCAGCCCACGCCCACGGCGTACCCCTCATCGTGGACAACACCTTTGCCACCCCCATCAACTGCCGCCCCTTTGAGTGGGGCGCCGATATAGTCACCCACTCCACCACCAAGTATATGGACGGCCACGGCGGCGCTCTGGGCGGCTGCATCGTGGACTCCGGCAGGTTCGACTGGACCGCCAACGCCGATAAATTCCCCGGCCTGTGCACCCCCGACGACAGCTACCACGGCGTTACCTATACCGAGCGCTTCGGCCTTGAGGGCGCTTTCATCACCAAGTGCACCGCCCAGCTCATGCGCGATTTCGGCTCCATCCAAAGCCCCCAGAATGCCTACTACCTGAATCTGGGCCTTGAGAGCCTCCACCTTCGGGTAAAGCGCCACTGCGAGAACGCTCAGACCATCGCCGAGTATCTCCAGAATCACGAGAAGATAGCTTGGGTGAAGTATTGCGGCCTCCCCGGCGACGACTATTACGAAGTGGGCCAGAAGTACCTGCCCAACGGCTCCTGCGGCGTTGTGTCCTTTGGCGTGAAGGGTGGCCGTGAAACCGCCGAAAAATTCATGGGCAATCTCCGCATAGCCGCCATCGAGACCCACGTGGCCGACGCCCGCACCTGCTGCCTCCATCCCGCCAGCGCCACCCACCGCCAGATGAACGACGCTGAGCTTGAGGCTGCCGGCGTCACCCCCGACCTTGTTCGCCTCAGCTGCGGCATAGAGGATGCCGCCGACCTGATAGCCGACCTTGAACAGGCTCTGGCCCGTATTTAATCAATCCCAAGGGGATACTAATCAGGGCTCCCTTGTGTAAAGGGAGCTGTCGCGAAGCGACTGAGGGATTGTGCAATAGCCACTCTCTCCTCTCCACCGAAAGGAGCCATATAAATGCCTATCAAAATTCCCAACGACCTTCCCGCCACCCAAACTCTCAACAGCGAGAATATCTTCGTCATGACGGAAACCCGGGCCATGACCCAGGACATCCGTCCTTTGCAGATACTGCTGCTTAACCTTATGCCCACCAAAATAGTCACGGAGACCCAGCTGGCCCGTCTTCTGGGCAACACCCCCCTGCAGGTGGAGCTGGAGCTTATGCAGATGCGGGGCCACGTGAGCAAAAACACCCCCGGCGAGCATATGCTGAAGTTCTACACCACCTTCGACAAGGTGCGGCATAAGTATTACGACGGCATGATAATCACCGGTGCCCCTGTGGAGCTCATGGATTTCGAGGAAGTGAATTACTGGCCGGAGCTTCAGGAGATAATGGACTGGAGCAAAAGCCATGTACACAGCACCTTCCACATCTGCTGGGGCGCTCAGGCCGCTTTGTACCACCACTTCGGTATCCCCAAGTACACTCTTGACGAGAAGCTCTTCGGCGTATTTCCCCACACAGTTGAGCGCCGCAGCAATATGCTCCTTCGTGGCTTCGACGAGGTCTTCATGGTGCCCCACTCCCGCCACACCAGCATAAAGCGGGAGCATATCGAAGCTCATCCGGAGCTGAAAATACTGGCCTCCTCCCCGGAAGCCGGTGTTTACGCCGTTGCCACCGAGGGCGGCAAGCAGGTGTTTATAACAGGTCACAGCGAGTATGACTGGGACACCCTCAAGCGGGAGTATGAGAGAGACAAGAGTCAGGGCCTTCCCATCCATGTGCCCCACAACTACTTCCCAAATGATGATGACAGCCGCCAGCCCATGGTCACATGGCGCAGCCACGCAAACCTTCTGTACCAAAATTGGCTGAACTACTTCGTCTACCAGACCACACCTTATGACCTGAATAAGCTGGGAGAATAATAGCTCGTTTGCATAGCAAACATATCGCTTTTTCCCGAAAAAATATCGCATTTGCAAGGCAAATATATCGCGTACGCAAAGTGGACATATCGCAACCCCCACCTGAGAGGTCTCAGGTGGGGGTTCCAGCGCCAATTTCATTGCTTCTGCACTTAGTCAGCGATATAAATCCCTCACAGGATTTGCGATATAGGCAATATGCCTGCGATATGTGCTGCCCACGCGATATTCGCTTGCAGCGCGCAAGAAAAAAAGCGCTTTGCTTAAAGCAAAGCGCTTTTTTTACAGCATTTTCGCCTCAAGTCCCTCTTTGGAGCAAGCCATGCGGGTATAAACAATGAAGAAGGCGAAGTAGAATCCGGCGGTGACGGAGAAGAGCACATGGCCCGCCAGAATGAGGAAGCCCACGCAGAGAGCCAAGGCGCTGCAGCAGGCCAGGTTTCTCAGGCTGAAGGAATCGAAAAGGCCCTTGATGACCTTTATTCCCTGCTTCAGGTAGAGCCAGAGCATAGTGACGGTGCCCAGTGCGCCGTAGTAGAGCACGACCTCGAAAAGGTCCATCTCGATTATGTGCTCCTGACTGCCTCTGCCCACACCTGCCAGAACGGAGAAGGGCACAGTCTCCTGCAGGTCGTGCCATGCCATAATGAGATAGGTGGTGCGACCGGAGAGCAGAGACTGACCGGGGTCGCGTTCGTCCATATACTTCTTGGTGGTCTTGAGAGAGTGGCTGACGGTGGCGCCTGCGGAGAAGAGAACATACACCAAATAAGTCACAGCCACAGCGATGAGAAGCCTGATAAGGGGCTTCCAGTTTTTGTGCTTGAAGCCCTGAACGAGGGCATAGACCAGCATCACGCAGCCGATGAAAGCCACGGCGATGAAGGAGGTCTTTGTGCCGATAACCAGCATGGCCACTACGCTGAATGCGCAGCAGGCAAGCTGGAGATAGTTCCAAAGTCCGGGCTTGCCCTTAGCCTCCATCCATGAGGAGAGCATAAGGGGCAGTATCAGCATAAGCACAACGGTTATATCGTTGCCGGCGTAATAGAAACCGCGGCTGCCGCGATAGCCAAGGGGGTCGGCGTAGGTATAAAAGCCCATTTCAAACATGAAGGGGAGCATGATACCAAGAGCGCCGGTCAGGGCGGCAATGCAGAGGAGCTTATCCACTCGCTGACGCAGGTCAAATTTCCCGGCTCCGGCCCGAATTATACGCTCACCCACCACAAGGCACATCAGGCAATAGCAAAAACGGATAATATAGCTGATATCCGCAAAGATGGAGAACTCCACTCCGCGAACAAACTCAAAGCCCACGGTGAGGACCCATGCCACGCCTATGCACACAAACATAAGTATGGCCTTTTTGTGGCGGCACATGAAGAGATACAGCACCATCAGGGCCAGAAACAGCATACGGATAATAAGGCTGGGGCTCAGACCACCGTCGTCGGTGAGGTCGAGGGTACTGAGCATATCGCCAACGCCCGTGCCGCCGGCCTGAATATAGGTGAAAATGCCGTTCACCATATCGAGAAAAGGGCTTAAAAGGAGCATAAGCCAAAAGCAGAGCTCGCACAGCCTTTTGAATTTCTGTTCCATGATTCTCCTTTACAAAATACCGGTCAAATGATATTCTTGTAATGACCGATACACCAATAATTTATTATATTTCATTCCATATAACTTGTCAATTATGGAGATCATAGCATGAAAAAGAATCTATTCCGCATCATAATTATTATACTGCTTATAGTGGGCATTGGGACTGATGTGTTTCTCCTTGCCCGCCGTGTGGACGCCGAAATGAATGACCGCAGCGTGGTCTCTGCCGTCTACTACCCGGACATTGTGAAGCTCTCCCAGGAAAGCGGTCTCAGTGAGGAGGACTGGCTTAGTTCCCTCTCCCAATGCGGTGTGCGCTATCTTATATTCATGACTCAGCCGGAGCAGGAGCTTCTGGACTATATAAAAACCATAGGCATGTCCCCCTGCGGTCAGGGCGACCTGGAGGGAGATTGGGCCTTTGTCGTGCCTCTCAACGGCCTCGAGCTGCCCAAGCTCGGTGACACACCTCTGGTGGTTATGAAAAACAAGATCCGCAGCACCAACATAAGCCCCAAATATTTCGATATCGAGACCTTTGAAGGGGAAATGATAAAGGGTGTTTATATGTACCGGGGCTTTTTCAACCGCTACCGGGACGATATTCGCGGCGAGGAGATAGTAAATGTCCTCTATAGGGCCATTACCGACCGGGGAGCAAGACTGCTGCTTCTCCGCCCCATTACCTACAAGGATTTCACCTATGTTCTTGACCCCGCTGTTTATACCGAGGTCCTCACAGAAACGGCGGATAGAATAGCTGAGCGCGGTTTTAGCTACGGAGAAAGTTGGTCCGTCCTTGATGCAGAAGTCATGAGCCCCCTCACCCTTTGGCTCACGGGTCTTGTTCCCGTGGCTCTGTGGCTCATTATCCTCAGCCGTTTTAAGTTCCTGAAACGTTTCATGCTCTGGCTCACGCTGCTTGCCCTCATTGGCACCGCCGGGGCAGTTTACCTGATGCCGGACCTTGCCCAAAAACTTCTGGCTTTCGGATGTTTTCTCGGCTTCTGTCTTGGGCTTGTGCGCTACCTCTATGAGTTTTTCCTCCAAAAGGAGCCCCACCTCCCCGCTGCCGCGCCGGCATATCTTCTTGGACTTGCCGCTCTGCTCTGTTGGGGTCTGCTGGGCGGTCTCGCCGTAGCCGCCATACAGACGGACCTGAGCTATCTCTATGGTCAGGATATTTTCAGCGGTGTTAAGCTGAGCATGGCACTGCCCCTTGTGGTCTGCGGCTGCGTTTTCGTTTTGCCTATACTCCGCCGCATCAAGGCCCGGGATTACAGCCGCCGGGAGCTTCTGGGTATGCTCCCCGCCTTTATACTTATTCTCGCAGCCCTCGCTGTCATCGTCCGCCGCAGCGGCGATACAGGCAAGGACATAAGCCAGATAGAAAATTCCCTTCGAGTTGCCCTGGAATATGCCTTCTATGCCCGCCCCCGAACCAAAGAGCTTTTTGTAGCTGTGCCCTTCACCGCTCTCATGTTCCTGCCCAGCCTTAGGAAGGACAGTATTTTCCGTCTTGTAGGTGCCCTGTGCATAACACTTGAGTGCACAAGCCTGATGAACAGCTTCTGCCACGGCCTCGCACCCATTCATGTCTCCATTATCCGAGGCTCCTCCGCCGCCCTTGTGGGCGCGGTGCTGGGACTTTTGGTCCTTGGCTTCTTCTCCCTGTTTCTCAGGAAAAATAAAGACAAAGCCCTTCCCCCTCAGTAAAGCTTAAAAGCCTGCAAAGGGCGGCACCCCATAGGGATTTAATCGGTTTTGAATGAATCTTTTTCCCTACAACCTCCCCCGCCGGCCTTGAAATACATCAAGTATTCCTGCGGCCATCGGGTATTGCTGCGGAAAAAAATCTTCTATTCAAAACTGCAAAGCACTCCAAAGCGAGGAGTTTTTCTGTAAGACAAGATAAAAGAGCGCGGTAAGGCTGACGCCTACCGCGCTCTTTTAGCGAAGTATTGCTGGAAAAGGGCCGCTTTGGAGCGAATAAATCCCTATGGGGTGCCGTCCTTTGCAGGCTTTTTTCGGTATTCACAACACTGTCTGCCCTATAATTCGTGGGCTGCGCGGCAGATAAGCTCCTCCGTAGGGCGGGGGCTTGCTCCCGCCGTGATTGTACCTACTGGCGGGGTGAGGTCACCCCGCCCTACGGAGCTTGCGGTTATTTGCATTTTTAATGTAGGGGCGGACCGATGTGTCCGTCCGCATAGCGGGCCGTCGGGGACGCCGTCCCCTACGTAGCTGCAGCGGCAAATTTACGGCGGGCGCCGTAGGGCGGGCGCTTGCTCCCGCCATTGCCGCCCTACGGCTGCACCAATTAGCACCATCACAGAAAAAAGCCCCTACCTTTCGGTAGGGGCTATTATTTCGGAAAGTATCGAACTTATACGAGCTCGATAACTGCCATCTCGGCAGCGTCACCACGGCGGGGTCCGATGCGGGTCACGCGGGTGTAGCCGCCCTGACGCTCTGCGTAGGAAGGAGCGATCTCGTCGAACAGCTTCTTAGCAACGTCTTCGCGGGTGATGAAAGCGAGAGCCTGACGGTATGCAGCCAGATCCTTCTTCTTTCCGAGGGTTATCATTTTCTCAGCCATAGAGCCGATCTCTTTTGCGCGGGTGAAAGTGGTTTCCATTCTGCCGTTATCCAGGAAATCAGTAACCTGCTGACGGAGCATGGCCATGCGCTGATCGGTGGTCTTGCCGAGCTTTCTAGTACCGGGCATTGTCGGTTTCCTCCTTGTCGGGAAAATTAGTTGTTCTCTTCACTTGCCAGGCTAAGGCCCATCATGGCGAGCTTATGCTCGACCTCTTCAAGGGACTTGCGGCCAAGGTTACGAACTTTGATCATTTCGTCCTGAGTCTTGCCAACCAGGTCTTCAACAGTGTTGATGTTTGCTCTCTTCAGGCAATTGAAGCTGCGGACGGACAGATCCAGCTCTTCAATGGTCATTTCAAGAACCTTGTCTCTCTGAGCTTCCACCTTCTCCACAACGGTAGAGCGGGAACCGATGTTCTCGCTGAGGTCGGTGAAGATGGTGAAGTGGTCGCAGAGGATCTTAGCACCCAGGCTGACAGCGTCGCGAGCGGTGATGGTCTTGTCGGTCCATACCTCGATGGTCAGCTTGTCAAAGTCGGTCTGATTACCTACGCGGGTGTTTTCCACAGTGTAGTTAACCTTCAGTACAGGGGTGTAGATGGAGTCGACGGGAATGGTTCCGATGACTGCCTGTGCGGATTTATTCTTGTCAGCGGTAACGTAACCTCTGCCGTGGCAGATGGTCAGCTCCATGCTGAGAGATGCGTCAGTTTCCAGAGTTGCAATGTGCAAATCGGGATTGAGGATCTCTACTTCGCCGTCGGCCTTGATGTCACCAGCGGTGACTTCGCCTTCGCCTGCAGCCTCGATGTACACGGTCTTGGGGCCATCGCAGTGGGGTCTTGCGATGATGGACTTAACGTTAAGAACGATTTCAGTCACATCTTCCTTGACACCGGGGATGGTAGCAAACTCGTGCTGGATGCCGGCGATCTTGATAGCCGTAACAGCAGTTCCGGGAAGAGAGGATAGGAG
>JAZSFJ010000007.1:0-11837 GCA_045532145.1 Oscillospiraceae bacterium | reverse complement strand
GTTTGGGGGCTTAAAGGCCCCCCGCCCCGTAGGGCGCGACGCCCCCGGCGCGCCGACAGTATGCAGCTCGATATGCCCCCATTGTCCGGCGAACACGTATTCGCCTTCGAGAGGCAGAAAATACGGTACCTGCCGCTGGCGCGCCGAGGGCGTCGCGCCCTACGTCGGAGCGGGAAATTAAGTGCTGAAAAAAATTGCACAATCCCTCAGTCGCCTTGCAGCGACAGCTCCCTTTACACAAGGGAGCCTTGTAATGTAATTTGATTGAATCTCAATCCAGCTTCAGGTCGCCGTCTTTTATCCAACCAATTTTCCGGCTCAGCTCGCCCAGAGCCCAGCAGATGATGGCGGGAAGCACCACGCAGACAAGCACCATGCCTATCCAGTCCATGGCACCGGGGGTGATGGCGCTTGCACCGTTTTCAAGAGCCTTGGCAGAGGGCTCCACCCAGCCGGTCCAGACTCCTATGGGGCCGCAGAGACCGCAGGTACCCATGCCGGAATTGACGGCGGCGCCGTTCATCTCCATTTTGAAGAGGCAGGTGGCGATAGGGCCGGTGATCATGCTTGTCAAAATGGGGGCTATCCACACCTTGGGATTGCGGATTATATTGGACATCTGGAGCATACTGGTGCCGAGACCCTGGCTCACAAGGCCGCCCCAGCGGTTTTCCCTGAAGCTCATAACGGCAAAGCCCACCATCTGGGCGCAGCAGCCCGCCACGGCGGCGCCGCCTGCAAGGCCCGTGAGGCCCAGAGCCGCACATATCGCGGCGGAGGATATGGGCAATGTGAGAGCAATGCCAACGAGAGCAGAGACCACTATACCCATCCAGAAGGGCTGCAGTTCAGTTGCCATCATTATGAGAGTTCCCACATAGTTGGCAGCAGTTGCGATAGGCGCAGCCACGAAGTAGGCAAGTCCCACGCCCACCACAACGGTGACGATGGGGGTCACCAGAATGTCTATCTTGGTCTCCTTGCTGACGGCTTTACCGAACTCTGAGGCCACAATGGCGGTTATCAGCACGGCAAGAGGACCGCCCGCGCCGCCTATGGCATTGGTGGCAAAGCCCACGGGAACGAGGGAGAAAAGCACCATTGCAGGGGCCTGCAGGGCGTAACCTATGGCAACAGCCATGGCAGGTCCCACCATTGCGCTGGCAAGTCCGCCTATGGTGTAGGCCACGGTACTGTCGCCATACTTGATGGTGGCAACGGTGGCGTTAAGGAAGCCTATACCCAGCTGGCTGCCCAGAGTGTTCAGAATAGTGCCCACAAGAAGGGTGCAGAAAAGACCCTGAGCCATGGCGGAGAGGGCGTCTATGCCATAGCGTTTGGCGGAAAAGACTATGTTCTTCCGTTTAAGAAATGCCTTGAATTTGTTCATGATATGTACCTCGCTCCTAATCAAAATACAACACAAGCCTCCCCTTTCAAGGGGAGGTGGCAAAACCGAAGGTTTTGACGGAGAGGTCAATTTCAAAAACCTCTCCGTCGCCTGGCGACGACAGCTCCCTGCGGCGGGCTGAGGGCAGCCCGCCCTACGAAAAGGAGAGCCCTTAAATAACAAATAACCATACAGGTGTCTTGACACCTGTATGGTTATTATATATGCATATCTGAAATTGTCAAGCCTCTTCTTCAGGAAGCAAAAATCCCGCTTCCCGCAGCTCCTCTACCACCCGGAAATATGCATCCTCGTCGGGGCACAGGAGGGTGTGGAGGTGGATGCCGTCGGTGAGTGAAGAAAGGGGCAGGGCCTCGCTCTCTGCGCTGCGGAGAACGAACTGGCTCACATCATAGCGGCTTTTCAGCCCCAGAGAGCCGGTAAGCTGGCCGTAGATGGGGTGCTCCACAATGACGTCCTTCACAACGCAGCCGTTATCCACCATGATATCCAGCTCCGTCTTCATATCTTCCCCGGAGTGGATGCAGGCCAGAGTGCGAACTATCATGCCCGTGTCCCGCTCCAGCACATAGCCTCTGGGAGTGGCAGAGACCTCGTGTCCGAAAGCCCGGAGCAGGGCCACATCACCCACCACCACCTGACGACTGACGCCGTACTGCTTGGCGAGAGCGGCTGCGGAAATGGGGGCGGCGGAGCTTTTAAGCTGGGAGAGTATGGCCTCCCTGCGCTTTTCAGCCTTCATTTTTGCCACCGCTCCTTCTGGCCTTGCCGAAGCGCATCAGCAGGTCATTCTTGATGTCCCAGAGCTTCTGAGAAAGATCCACATAGTAGCTGTGGGGATTATCAAAGCGCTTAACTTCGTCCCAAAGGGTGTCCAGCTGCTGGGCGCAGTAAGAGCGGACATCCTCAAGTGCAGGCAGCTCATACACAAGCTCGCCCTTCTGGAATATAGGCACGAGGAGCTCCTTGGCGGTGAAGTTATATACCTCCTTGCGCTTCCAGGTGGCCTCGGGGTCGAATATCTCCATGGTGGAGCTATCGTCCACCACCTCGTCATGGAGGCAGAGATAGTCGGCAAGGGCCTTGCCCGTATCCTTGGCATAGAAGCGGTAGAGCTTTTTGAAGTGGGGATTTGTGATTTTGGCGATATTCTCGCTTATCTTTATTCTGGGCTTTATATGGCCCTCGGTGTCCTCAATTGCAACCAGCTTGTAAACGCCGCCGAAAACGGGCTCGCTGCGGGCGGTTATAAGTCTCTCGCCAACGCCGAAAACGTCTATCTCCGCGCCCTGATGGAGCAAATCGGCAATGACGAACTCATCCAGGGAGTTGGAGCAGGTGATGGCACACTCGGTCCAGCCGGCATCGTCCAGCATCTTGCGGGCAGTGCGGGTGAGGTAGGCAAGGTCGCCTGAGTCGAAGCGGATGCCGCACTTTTTGATCCCCAGAGGCTTCAGCACCTCATTAAAGACCTTGATGGCGTTGGGCACGCCGGAGTGGAGGGAGTTATAGGTGTCCACAAGCAAAGTGGCGTTATGTGGATAAATCTCGCAGTAGGTCTTGAAGGCCTCATACTCGCTTTCGAACATCTGCACCCAGGCGTGGGCCATGGTGCCGCCGGCCTTCACGCCGTAGAGCTGGTCGGCAATGGTGCAGGCAGTGCCTGCGCAGCCGCCGATATAGGCAGCTCTGGCTCCGCTTACAGCGGCATCTATGCCGTGGCTGCGGCGAGAGCCGAACTCCAGAACAGAACGACCGTCGGCAGCGCGGCAGATGCGGCTGGCCTTGGTGGCGATGAGACTCTGGTGGTTGAAGGTCATAAGGATATATGTCTCAAGTATCTGGGCCTCGATGGCCTTGGCACGGACCACCATAAGGGGCTCGTTGGGGAATACGGGAGTGCCCTCGGGCACAGCCCAGATATCGCCGGTAAAGCGGAAAGTGCGGAGATACTCCAGAAATTCCTCGGAGAAGAGATTGTGGGAGCGGAGATACTCAATGTCCTCATCGGAATAATGGAGATCCTTAACATACTCCACCACCTGCTCCAGACCGGCGGCGATAGCAAAGCCGCCTCCATCGGGGACCCGGCGGAAGAACACGTCGAAATATGTGATGCGGTCCCGCAGGCCGCAGTTGAAGTAACCGTTGCCCATGGTCAGCTCATAAAAGTCGCAGAGCATGGTGAGATTGAGTTTTTCGCTTTTCATGGCTTTTGCCTCCGTATGGTATATGTCAAGACAGGTGACAAGTTTATTCAACTGCGTATTATAATACATTTCCCCATCCAAAGCAAGGGGAATTTCACTGACCAAATGCAAGGGCACTCCCTATAGAAATCTCAGCTGATTTATCCGAAGCGCAGTTCGGACTCAAATGCGCTTATAACCTCCAGCACCAGACCGTCCATGGGAACGCTGGGTTTATTGGCATAGCTGTACTTCGCCGTTATGGTGACTCCTTCGGCCTCATATATGGTCTTCATTTCCTTCGGCAGCCCGTGTGCATTATATGTGATCTCAATTCGTATCACAGCGCCGTTATCGTTTATCACGCATCCGGTCTGGCGCATGTCGCTGTCGTAGCTGTAGACCTCGCTGTAGATCACATTGCTTCCGTCGCTGACGGTAACGGCCATAATACGGCCAGCATCGTCGTAGCTGTATTCATAGATGGAAGCGCTGAGCACAATTTCCTCGCCGGAATCACGTTTTTCCAGCTCCACCTCTGCATCACGGATAAGTCTGCCCTGAGCGTCATAGCCCCAGGACCAACGGCGGGACCAGTTGTCGATACTCTCGGTTTCTCCGGTAAGGCGTCCCAGCTCATCATATGTCCAGGTATATGAGTAGAGTTCACCCCCGGGGTTATAGTCGTCAAGCTTTCTTTCGGTCTGCTTAATAAGCCTGCCCAAACTGTCATACTCCCAGGTGGACTCTTCCTCGCCTTTCATCACGAGGCTGTATTCTCCCTGTTCGTTTTTGGAAGCTGAATAGTGGCGTTTGAGGCTGTAAACAGTTTCTCCCGCCTCATTGTAACTATAGGTCTCCTCGTCTCTGGCAAAGTCCTCCACAAATACAACATTCCAGCTGTCGCTGGCATCGTAGGCGTCAACTGTGCTAATAACGGATATGGGCTTATCCCCATCGCCATAGCTATACACAGTTTCCCTTATCTCTGCCCTCTCACGGTATTTCCACTCATCCATGAGTATTTTCTTACCGGTAACCCTATCCTCGCGGCTGAGTCTGCCCAGCTCATCATAGCTGTATACGGTGACTGCCGATTCGTTCAGTTCGGTAAAAGGTTCATAGGAATCATGGGGGTCATAGGTGTTTTTCTCTTCCCTTATAAGCTTGCCCTGTGCGTCATACTCAGTGACAATAATGTGTTCCTCGTCTCCGGCACCACCGGGGAAATCTATGTTAAGTTTGGTGGTAACTGTCAGTCCGTCCTCACTGTAGCTATAGTCATAGGTATCAAAGCTAAGGCCTCTACTGTCTGTATACTGTATGACCCTGCCCTGTTCGTCATAGAGATAGGTCTCAAGAACCGTCCAGATGGGCTCTCCAAAGATATTGCCCCCGGCTTGCTTCACCTCGCTGAGAAGTCCGGCCTCGTTATAGGTGTATACATAGCTGAATCCATAGCCGTTCTCATCGGCATAGTCCTCTTTCAAAATCCGTCCCGCCTCGTCATACTCGCAATACTGACCGAAAACGATTTCGCCATTCTCATAGCTTGCGGTGACATTCTTATTCTCATCGTATATCCATTTGTAGCTTCGCTCCAGATACGGTGAGTCGATGACAGCGGAGGCAGGTCTTCCGTTATCGGAATACTCTATGGAAAAGCGGGAACTGCCATCGGCAGAGGAAGCGCCTGTGATACGCCCTCTGTTGTCATACTCATAACTGAGCTTCAGCTGTCCGACCACCCCATATCCTTCCACATAACCCTCATAGGAAATGCCGGTAGGCATCCATTCGGTTTCTCCCGCTTCAATATCCTCAGAGCGATACAGGAAAGTCACAACATGGCCGCGGGTGCAGGGAGATGTGGGGCCGAAGGCATCGGCGGAAAGGCCGGTGGTCACACCATTTTCAACGGCCCAGAGCACTGCATCATAAAAATAGTCACTGTCCTTAACGTCGGTGAAGGGGTTTTCGCTGCCCGCGGGTGCAGGCTGGCCCTTGCTGCGCCACAGGAAGGTGACCACCTGTCCACGGGTGCAGGGGGAATTGGGGCCAAAGGTGGTAGCGGAAAGGCCGGTGGTGACACCATTTTCAACGGCCCAAAGCACCGCGTCATAGAAATAATCAGTCTCCTTCACATCGGTGAAGGGGTTCTCACTGACTTTGGGCTGAGGCTCGCCCTGACTGCGCCACAGGAAGGTGACTACCTGAGCGCGGATACAGGTGTTGCCGGGGGCAAAAAGTCCATTGCCCATGCCGGTGGTAATATTATTCTCCACCGCCCAGGTGACTGCTTCTTCATACCATGCGCCGGAAGCCACATCGCTGAAGCCGGAGGCGAAGGCCGCGGGAACAAGTCCCATCATAAGAGCAAGGACCATGAACAGGGTAAATATTCGCTTTGCTTTTTTCATGTTCGTCTTCCTTTCTTTGATAAAATCGGTTTTGGTGTGGCAAGTACAGTCATCCTCTGTCTGAATTATACCCTGATTGGTGAATACATTCAAGCCTCGTGAGAGCAAATGCGCTTATTTGCACACCCTGGCAGGAGAGGCTATCACTCTGCAGCGGGAGGCTACCTTCGTCCGCTCCTGCAGAAATCAGTTCCTCAGGCTTCAGCCCTGTTTCAATAATACAAAAAACTGCCCGGTAAACCGGGCAGTTTTTTTGAATTTCAGTTTTTTGAATTTATTTATTTGTCTTATCCCAGATTTAGGGTGTTGGCGTCCACATAGCAGCCGGAGCCGGTGTTGGTGCCGTTCTGCATTATGGAGACAAGAGCTTTTCCGGCACTGATTTCATACTCGAGGCACTCATTGGACAAATCCCAGTAATGAATCTTATTTGCTCCGTAATACCGGTCTGCCAGCTTGTCATAATATTTGTCGGGATCGACTATGGTCTGATTATCGGTGATATTGTGGAGAGTGGTCTGTTCGTAGTTATCAATGATCTTATATCTCACATAGGTGAGCACGCAGAGATCTCCGTCAAGGTTTTCGAATACCTGAACATAGGCACCCTGAGCTGTGGCGTGGGGGTAATCACGTCTGACACTTCTGAAATCCGTGCCCGCCAGATAGCTGTACTCTTCCGCAAGAGCCTTCATGTCGTTCTCGGGTTCAGGTTCGGGCTCAGGCTTGGGCTCGGGTTCGGGTTCGGGCTCAGGCTTGGTCTCGGGTTCGGGTTCGGGGACAAATCCGAAGCTCTCTATAAGATCATCGGTGGCTTTTCCGAACTGAGCCATAAGCTCAGATGCGTCGCTGAGTATAGCCTTCACCTGCTGCAGAACCTCGTCTGCATTGGTGCTGTCGGCTTTGAGCTTCGATGCAGAGTCCAGCTTGCTGTCCGCAGCGCTGGCCAGAGCTTCAAGGTTGGGGTAGTTGCCTTCGCTGAGCTTCAGCTCGGCTCCGTTTTTAAGGAAGGCCAGGGCCTTGTCAAGCTGAGCGCCCGCCTGAACGGCATGGCTCACAGCAGTGTTGATATGCAAAGCCTCCATATGTCCGCCCTTTTCAGCCTCGGCGCAGGCCTCAAGACCGGTGGTAATGGTCTCTGCCGCGGCTGCGGCATAGCCGTCAAGCTCCTTTATCTCGCTATAGCTGTAGCCGATGGACTCATCATAGGGATCACTGCTTCCGCTGCCCCTGACGCTAACGCGGCACTTTGCGGTCTTGCCGTTTATGCTGGTGGCAACTATCTCCGCAGAGCCCGCTCCACGCAGCACAACTATGCCATCGGAGTTAACGGCGGCCACGTCGGTATCGGTGGAGGACCAGGTGACGTTCTTGTTTACAGCGTCTTCAGGCTGCACATAGGCCTCAAGGCGGAAATAGCCGCCCACCTCTCCCCGGACGTCGCTGGCGCTGAGGCTGACACTCTTAACAGCCTTGCCTCCAACGGTGCCGCTGAGAGATGCGGTATTGGTGGCGCCATCCCAGCTGACGCTGAGACCCAGAGCCTCGCCAATCACGCGCAGGGGAAGATAAACGCTGGAATTAGCATTGAGGATAAAGGGCTCAATCTTGCTGCCGGCGCTGTTCACAAGGTTCAGCTTGCCGCCGTCAAGAACCACCTGAATATCCCTGTAGGTAACATTAACATTTCCGCTGCCCTTGCTGGTGCCGGGACGACCCGCACCGGTCTTTACAGTGCCGCCGGAAGTGAGGGTGACGGTGTTGCTGGCCCCGTCCCATGCAACATTGAGACCAAAGGCCTGAGCAATGGCTCTCAGAGGCAGGTAGGTAGTGCCCGTGGAGTTCATGATAAAGGGCTCAACGGTATTGCCCGCCTCGTCACAGGGAACTATTTCCTTATCGTTGATAACTATTTTGATAGCCCGATAGGTAACGGCTGCAGTTTCTACGCGGACGGCCAGCGCAGGAACGCAGAGGCCGAAGCTCAGCACCATAACCAGTATCAGGGAAAGAATTCGTTTTTTCATGTTTTCTCTCCTTATACGTCTCCCGGCTCCCCGGGGTAAACTCAACATATTGGGAACATGATACCACATTTAAATACAAGATTCAAGATGTGGTGCTCTATTGTTTTGCTTCAGGGCAGGCATTTATTACCGCCTCGGCCACCCGCAGCCCGTCCACGGCGGCGGATGTTATACCGCCTGCATAGCCCGCGCCCTCGCCGCAGGGATAAAGCCCCCGGACGGTGAGAGACTCCATGCTCTCCCCACGGAGTATGCGCACAGGGGAGCTGGAACGGGTCTCCGGAGCGGTCAGCACGGCTTCGCTGTGGGAGAAAAAGCTAAGCCTCTTCCCAAGCTCAGGGATGGCCTTTTCAAGGGTAGTGCATATTTTTTCGGGGAGAACTTCCCGTATATCCCCCCAGACCACACCGGGGCGGTAAGTGGGCTTCACCCTGCCGCAGTCTGTGCTTGGACGGTGGGAGAGGAAATCCCCCACAGTCTGGGCGGGGGCCAGATAATTGCCGCCGCCGTATTCATAGGCCCGGCGCTCTATTTCCCGCTGCCAGTACATACCGGAGAGCACACCATCCCCGGGAAAGTCCTCGGGGCTCAGGCTCACCAGCAGGGCGGCATTGGCGTTTTCTCCCGCCCGGCCCGAATAGCTCATACCGTTTGTGACCACACCGCCCTTTTCGCTGGCCGCGGCCACCACATAGCCTCCCGGGCACATGCAGAAGGTGTAGGCGCTGTCCCCCTCCGGGAATCGGCAATTGAGCTTATACTCCGCAGCAGGAAGCTTCTCCCATGCCTCCCCGTACTGGGCGAGACCCACATGGGACTGAGCATGCTCTATTCTCACGCCCATGGAAAAGCTCTTGCGCTCCATGGCAAGACCCTTTTCATGGAGATATTCAAAGCTGTCTCTGGCGCTGTGGCCTATGGCAAGAATGAGCCTCTCGCAGGGAATGGAATACTCACCCTCCGGGCCCTCTGCCATAACGGAGGCCACTTTTCCGTTTTCAAGCTCAAAGCCGGTGAAGCGGTTGGCAAAACGCACCTCGCCCCCAAGGGAGATGATATGCTCTCTGAGATTTTTCACCACCCGGCGAAGAACATCGGTGCCCACATGGGGCTTTGCGTCATAAGTGACAGACTCCGCCGCTCCGAAGCGGTGGAAAGTGTGGAGCACGAAGGCTATGCGAGAGTCATGGGTGCCGGTGTTAAGCTTGCCGTCGGAGAAAGTGCCCGCGCCGCCCTCGCCGAACTGCACATTGCAGGCCTCGCTCAGCTCCCCGGTCTCCCAGAAGCGCTCTATGGCCTTGTGACGGGAGTCCACATCCCAGCCCCGCTCGAGGACTATGGGCCGAAGTCCCGCCTCCGCCAGAGCCAGAGCGGCAAACATTCCTCCGGGGCCGAAGCCCACCACCACCGGGCGGATGGAGCTTTGGGCCTTGGGAATGGTATATTCGTTCTTTTTATAGGGCCGGGCATTTTTATTCTTCGCCCGGGCCAGTAGCTTTCCCTCGTCCCCCTCCACGGTAAGCGCAAGGGTATAAAGCCAATGGACATCACTCTTTTTCCGGGCGTCCAGAGACTTTTTAAGTATCTTTATTTCTTTAATGCTGTCTGCATCCAGTCTGAGAGCCTTTGCCGCCTTTTTTCTCAGCAGCTTTTCCCTCTCCTCAAGACCGAGGCGCAGATTTGAAAGCTCTATCATACACTGCCTCCCGCCAAAAGGCCGCTGGCCCATGCCCACTGGAGATTGTAGCCGCCGCAGTCGCCGTCTATGTCCAGCACCTCGCCGCAGGCGTAAAGGCAGGGCACTATGCGGCTTTCCATAGTCTCGGGGTCAAACTCCGCTGTTGAGACGCCGCCTGCGGTGACCTGGGCACTCTCGAAGCCGGAGACCCCGGTGACAGGCAGTCTCAGGCCCTTGGCAGCGGAGGCAAGGGCCTCTATCCGGGCAGGGCTCAGCTCCGAGCATGGGGATTCGGGGTTTATTTCCGCATATTTGCAAAGGGCCAGCCCCACACGGGAGTGGAGAGCTCCGGAGAATATCTCCTTTGCCGGGGCCAGAGGTCTTGCTGCCTTGCGGGAGAAAAGATATTTTTTCAGCCCGGACTTGTCCATGGCCTCGAAAAAGTCTATTTCCAGATTTACGCCCTCACCCGCTGTGGCCACAGAGCGGCTGAGCTCAAATACTACCGTTCCGGAAACGCCGTTATCGGCGAAAAGCAGGTCGCCGCTGCCCCTGGCGAGGACATTTTTACCCTTTATGGCAGCAAGTCCCGCCTGCACCTTCACGCCCTTCATGCTGCGGGGTATCTCAGGCTTTGTGCGTATCTGGGTGAGACTGGGGTGCAGAGCCGTGCGGCTGTGGCCCAGACTTTTCAGAATATTATAGCCGTCCATGACTCCTCCCAGCTTGCTTCCGGCGCAGCCGCCGCAGGCCACGATGAGCTTATCGCAGTCCATGCCGCCACCCTCCCAGCCGAGGGAGAAGCCCTTGCCTTTTCTGCGGACAGATTCCACGGTGGTGCCGGCAATGAGGCTTATGTTGGGCTTTTCAAGGCCAAAGCGCAGCACATCCAGCACGCTGGAGGCCTGATTGGAGAGAGGATAGACCCTTCCGCCGTATTCGGTGACGGTCATGAGACCAAGCTCCGCGAAAAAGTCCAGCACCCGCTCCGGACTCCAGAGTGAGAGGGCGAAGCTGGAAAACTCCGGCTGGGCTCCGTGGTAGTTCTCCCCTTTCAGCTCCAGATTGGTGAGATTGCACCTGCCGTTGCCGGTGCTCAGGAGCTTGCGGCCCACCCTTGCCTGACGCTCAATGAGGGTGACATGATGCTCCCCGCTCTCTGCCGCGGCTATGGCCGCCGCCATACCGGAGGCTCCTCCGCCGATTATTACCACTTCTGCCATAAATTTTCTGTCCTCTCCGGCCATCCGGCCACGAAAATGTTGCTAATTTGCTGCAATTTTGAATTAAATTATATTCTAATCCAGTTGGGGGAAAAATACAAGCGCAAAGGATATTATGTTGACTTGTTCAAATCCCCTGTGATACAATATCTGTGTATGCAGACAAATGCCCCGAATGGCTGAAAAGCCGTTCACAGAAAGGACTAATATAGATGAGCAAATTCAATTTTGATCCCGAAAGGACCCTTGCCCAGAGCCTTTCCTCCCTCAGTCCCGGGGAGGTCATAAGCCTCGGCATAGCCTTGTGCTACCGGGTGGAGGAAAACTCCGGCTCCGCCCACCACGGCGGTATCTGGCCCGGAAACATCTGCTTCAACGGCGATGTGGCCCTCATCGGCCCCCACGAGACCAAGGGTCTCAAGGAAATGGGCCCCGACGCCCTTGAGTACATAGCTCCCGAGCAGTTTTGGAAGGGCGAGGTCAGCCCCGCCGGAGATGTTTACTCCATCGGTCTTGTGCTCTATACCGCCCTCAATGGCGGTCTCATGCCCTTCTTTGAGGACGGCGGAGCCAGCACTCCCGAGGAGCGTGCCGCCGCACTGCAGAAGCGCATGAGAGGCGGCGAGATGTCCTATCCCCGCTCCGCCTGCCGGGAGCTTGGAGAAGTGGTGCTCTGCGCCACCCGCTTCGATGCCTCGGAGCGCTACAGCAGCCCCGCCTCCCTCCGGGCCGCCCTTGAAGCCCTGCCTGAGCAGGCCGCCATCCCCGCCGTGGCCCCCGTTATCCGTCTGAAGCCCAAAGAGGTGGAAGCCGCCAGAAACTACAAGGTGGACAAGAACTTCGAAAAAACTCCCCCCGAGCGCCAGCCCAAGCCCCCCAAGCGCAAGAC
>JAZSFJ010000157.1:0-8912 GCA_045532145.1 Oscillospiraceae bacterium | reverse complement strand
AAAAATGCTTGGATTTAAACGTGCAGGGGGCCCTTTGCCCCCTACACACACCCCCGCTGCTCAGTTTCGTAAAGCAACAGCATAGTTTTTTGACAGTCTGAAAAAATCCCCCGACCGAAGTCGGGGGATTTTTATAGTGGCGGGAGCAAGCGCCCGCCCTACGATGCGGTGGGGGAGAGTCAGCTTGGGCGTTCTCTCAATACCCCAATTCCTCGTTTATCAGCACTACTTCCGTATCCATACCACGCATGGGAGCCCAGTGGACCAGCAGGGCGTTGCAGATGCGCTGGGCGCTGTGGCAGTCGTGGCATTTGCCGTCGGCGCGGCAGGGGGTGTTCAGATTCAGCCGGGCGCAGTTGGGGGGAGCGGCCACATTTCTGGCCCTGTCCAGAGCGGTGGGGAAGTCGGGGCAAATCTTGTTGACACCGGCCACGATGAATAGCCGCTTGTCCCCGTAGACCTGGGCGGCAAGGCGGTTACCACGACCGTCAATGTTCAGTATCTCGCCGTCCTCGGTAATGGCGTTTGCGCTGCTTATGTAAACCTCGGCGGCGTTGGCTTTGGCAATAGTATCGTTTCCGGGCACAATGCCGTGGCAGAAAACGGAGTTTTCTGCGGAAAGAGCCTCGTAAAGGCCCAGTTGGGTGGCTGTGACGCTGCCGCCTATGCCTACGGTGCAGCCTTTGATTTGCTGACAAAGGTATTCTCTGGCCTCAGCGCCGGTGGAAAAGAGCTTTGCCTTGAAGCCTCGGTTTTCAAGATTTCTGACTGTTTTTTCAATGTTCATGGGGCAGACCTCCCTATATGGTATGAACCCATTATACAATCGGTTTAGTCAAATGTAAAAAGTATTTTTATAGCCTCTCAAAATTCTTGCAATTTTGTCTGCGGATGGTAAAATGGAGGTACAAATATATTTGAAAGGATGATTTTCCCATGCAGGAAGTTTATGAATTTCTGAAAAAGTGCGGCACTTATTACCTCGCAACCGTGGAGGGTGACCAGCCCCGCGTCCGCCCCTTCGGCACTGTTGACCTTTTCGAGGATAAGCTCTACATCCAGACCGGCAAGTCCAAGCCCTGCTTCCAGCAGATGAACGGCGCAAAGGTTGAAATCTGCGCCTTTGACGGCGGCGTGTGGCTGCGCATTGCCGCAACTCTGGTGGATGACGACCGCTATGAGCCCAAGGCCCACATGCTGGATAATTATCCCCACCTGAAGAGAATGTATGACGCTGCCGACGCCAACACCGCAGTTCTCTATATGAAGGACGCCACCGCCACCTTCTCCAGCTTCACCGCAGCTCCCAGAACCGTTCAGTTCTGAGCGCTGAACAGACAATGAACAGACAAATGAATAGACAATAAAAAAACCTCCCCACTCGGGGAGGTTTTTTTGCTGATTATTGAGCTTCGTAGGGACCGGGTTCCATGTGAGTCAAACGCCGAGAGGAAGTTAATGCGTAAATCCCCAATCTACATTGTAGGGGCGAGCATTGCTCGTCCACTTGCACACTGCGAATTCGCGTAAGGTGGAAGATAAAATGCACCCTCCTACGGTCATAGATTAAAGTCTATGCGGATTTGCCAGGGGCAAGCGCTGCTTGTGGCATTTATCGCCGATCCTCACGCAGCGCAGCATTATTCGGTAAAATGCTTGTGGGCGTTTATGTGGTCAATGCAGAAACAGTGGTAGCCCGCGCAGCGGGAGCAGAAGCGAAATTCCAGATCGGGGTCAGAGGCGTCGGTGCGTCCGCAGACCTCGCAGCGGCGGGAATAGCCCCTGGTCTTTTCCTCATATTTTATGCGGTGTATTTCCCGCTTGAAGTTAACGGTGCTCTTCCTCTGGTTACGGGAGCGGGGGCGGATATAGTTCCAAAGCTCGTCACCGCAGAAAAGGAGATAGTTCAGCACAGCCACCACAGGCAGCAGATTGAAGGGGAAGGGCGTGCTGACGATGCCTACCACGAAAACAACAGCATCCACGATTGCGAGCCACTTCATTTTAATGGGAATAACGAAGAAAAGCAGGACCCTCATATCGGGATAAAGGGTGGCAAAGGAGAAGAACATGGAAAGGTAGATATAATATGCACCGATGGGGGAGCTGTAGCCGGTGATGAAATAAACCGCAAAGCCGTAGATGATCGTCAGCAGAACACCGGTGAAGAAGTATATATTGAAACGGGGCGTGCCCCACTGGTCCTCAAGTGTCTTGCCTATGAAGTAGTAAAAATAGAAGAACAAAAGGGCCAGTATGCTTGTGGAGTTGGGGATGAACATAAAGCTTATGAGCCTCCACACCTGACCTTTCAGGATCATGGCGGCGTCAAACTCCAGAAGGCTTATGATGGTATATGTGGTGTCCATCATGCCGAAGAGCCAGATGACCACGTTTGCTACCACTATATAGAGCATCAGATTGGGGATGCCGAAGCGGGGATGCTTATAGCAGAAAAGATCGATTTTACGGCTGAGCCATTTCAAAAGTATCAACTCCCTTTCGTAAAACTTATTCTTAATCAACACTATACCCTTTTTGGGCTAAAAAGTCTATGTACAAATTGAAAATTGTAATAAAAGTCCTGAAAAGCAAGGCTTTTATGTTGACATACGAATAATTACACTATATAATGTATCGTCGTCATTTATCGAGAACGGGCGAGAGGATCAGCTCTGTGACCCCGTGCCAACCTGCAGCAAGGCTGTAAGGTGGTCCTGCTGATAGCGATAAAGGGGTGAGATGATATGCACGCTTAGCTGTCGCCTCTCTTGCATCGCAAGGGGCGCTTTTTTTATGCGATGCCAAAATTATACTTTATGTAACTAAAATAATATGATAAAATAATTTGTTGAAGAAAGAACTATGAGGTAATCACAATGAGCGAAAAAAGAAAGAACAGAGTTTTCACTTCCGAGTCCGTAACCGAGGGCCATCCCGATAAGATCTGCGACCAGATCTCCGATGCTGTCCTCGATGCAATACTCTCCGCTGACCCCGCTGCACGCGTGGCCTGCGAGACCACCGTTACCACCGGCCTTGTCCATGTCATGGGCGAGATAACCACCTCCTGCTATGTGGATATTCCCAAGCTTGTCCGCGAGGTTGTCCGTGACATCGGCTATGACCGCGCCAAGTTCGGCTTTGACTGCGACACCTGCGCTGTCCTCACCTCCATCGATGAGCAGTGCGCCGATATCGCCATGGGCGTTGACAAGAGCCTTGAGGCCAAGGAGTCCGGCAGCGAGGAGCTGGACCACGGCGCCGGCGACCAGGGCATGATGTTTGGCTATGCCTGCACCGAGACCGAGGAGCTTATGCCCCTGCCCATCTCCCTTGCCCACAAGCTGGCACTGGCTCTCTCCCGCGTACGCAAGGATGGCATTGTGAATTATCTCCGTCCCGACGGCAAGACCCAGGTCACCGTTGAGTATGACGAGGAGGAAAAGCCTGTCCGCATCGACACCGTTGTCCTCTCCACCCAGCATGGCCCCGAGGTGGAGCTGGAGACTATCCGCCGCGACATGATCGAGCTTGTTATCAAGCCCACTCTTCCCGCAGAGCTTCTTGATGAGAACACCAAGATTTATGTAAACCCCACCGGCCGCTTCGTTGTAGGCGGTCCTCAGGGCGACAGCGGTCTCACCGGCCGCAAGATAATCGTGGACACCTACGGTGGCAGCGCACCCCACGGCGGCGGCGCCTTCTCCGGCAAGGATCCCACCAAGGTTGACCGCTCCGCTGCCTACGCAGCCCGCTGGGTGGCAAAGAACATTGTTGCCGCGGGTCTTGCCGAGCGCTGCCAGATCCAGCTGGCCTATGCCATCGGCGTTGCAAAGCCCGTTTCTGTCCGCGTTGACACTTTCGGCACCGGCAAGTATTCCGACATAGAGCTTGAGGAGGCTGTTGAGGCCTGCTTCGACCTGCGCCCCGCCGCCATCATCCGCGACCTTGGTCTGCGCAGACCCATCTACCGCCAGACCGCAGCCTATGGCCACTTTGGACGCAGCGACGTTCAGCTTCCCTGGGAGCAGCTTGACCGTGTGGACGCACTGAAAAACTATCTGAACAAGTAAGGAAATAAGTATGGCATTTGAAAACGACAGAGAGGACCTCATAGAGGGCCGCAACGCGGTTACCGAGGCTCTGAGAGCCGGCCGCAATATTGATAAGATATATATCGCCAAGGGCGAGGTGGACAAGACTCTGGGCCACATCGCTTCCCGTGCCCGTGAAATGGGCATAGTGGTGGTTGAGGCTGACCGCCGCAAGCTGGATTCCATGTCCGTCACCCACGCCCATCAGGGCGTTGTGGCTCTGGCTGCTGTGAGAGAATATTCCAGCATTGACGATATCCTCCGCATTGCCGAGGAAAGGGGAGAGGACCCCTTCATCATCGTCTGCGACGAGATTTCTGACCCCCACAATCTGGGCGCCATCATCCGTACCGCAGAGTGCGTCGGCGCTCACGGCATCATCATCCCCAAGCGCCGCAGCGCAGGTCTCACCTCCATCGTGGGCAAGACCAGCGCCGGTGCAGTTGAGCATATGGCCGTTGCCAGAGTATCTAACCTCACTGCAGCCATCAAGGAGCTGAAGGAGAGGGGACTCTGGGTTTACGGCACCGCCGCCAACGCCCCCGCCGGAATGTGGGACACAAACCTCACCGGTCCTGTCTGCATAGTCATCGGCTCTGAGGGCGACGGCATGGGCAGACTTGTCACCGAAAACTGTGACGTGCTGGTGAGCATTCCCATGCACGGCAGGGTCAATTCCCTGAACGCCTCCGCCGCAGCCAGCATTCTTATGTATGAGGTGCTCCGCCAGCGGAGATAACAAAAGATTTTTTCTACCGGAGACAATATGGAAGAAAAAAACTACAATTTTAATATGGAAGACGTTACCGCTTCTCAGGACTATTCTCTGGACGATATACTCAACGAATATCGTTCGGGACTTGAGGAGCTTTCCCGCTATGAGGAAAAGCTCCCGGAGTCCAGACCTCTTGTCCTCAGCTCTGACGGAGATTTCGGCGGCCACAGCTCCATAAGCTCCCTTGACCAGATGATGGAGGAGGGAACCGAAGAGGCTGAAAATAAGCATTCCGGGGAAACCGAAAACGAGTTTTCCGGAGCCTGGGAGGATACATCCCACGCCCCTGCTGAGTCTGAGAGGACTATCTCCGAATATGAGCTTCGCGCCCTTGTGGACAGCGACGAGCGTGAGGCCTATGCCTCCGCAGACATAGATTTTGAGCTGGGTGACGAGGAAAATTCCGGCGAGGAATACGGTGGCGATGAGCCTCCCGTAGCAAAGCGGGATCCCAAGCGCAGACGGAAACACAAGCCTTCCGGCAAGAGAGAGCTTCTCTCTCCTTTGGTAGCTCTTCTGGCCCTTATGACCAATAAGCGCAGTGTCAGGGTCAAGGCCGATGCCGAACTCCCAACTGCCGATGATGAGGACGCCAATATCCCGGAAATGCCTGCGGAGAAGGCTGTGAAGCTCTATAGCCGACAGCTGAAATCCCTGCTTTTCAGGGCAAGGGTTTCCATTGCTGTGAGCATCGTGATGTTGTATATCACCTTTGCGGCCTATTCCTTCCTGCCACTTTTCGGAGCCTTGAAGGGCCCTGTTGGAGCAAGCCTCACCCTTATGATCATGCTCCTTACCGTTATGGTCTGCGGTCTTGATGTTCTGGCAGCGGGCATTTTGAACCTTGTAAGGCTCAGACCCGGCTATGAGACTCTGGTGGCTCTCTCCTGCATTTTTGCTTTGGGAGACGCCGCAGCTATTGCCGCTATGAGAACGGCAGACTTCGGACTGCCCTTCTGCGCCATATCCGCCATATCCATGAGCCTGTGCATCCTTGGCAACTATTTCTGCTGCAAGGGCCTGCGCTACGGCTTTAAGGTGGCGGGAAGCAAGACCGCCCTCTGCGTCACCTCCGAGCAGGGCATTTCCGGCAAGGGAAGCGCCATGTTCAAAAGCGGAAGGGGAGTAAAGGGCTTCATCAGACGCAGCGAGGAGTCGGACGCCGGAGAGTATGTTTTCGGCACTCTTGCTCCCATTATCATCGTGGCTGCCCTTATTTTCAGCCTTCTTGCTGCCTTTGTCCAGAAACAGGGGGACAGCTTTATCCACTGCCTTTCTGCCATGCTGGCCTGCTCCGCCGTGTTTTCCGGTGGACTGTGCTTCGCCCATCCCTTTGCCGTAACCGCTCAGAAGCTTTATTCCAGCGGCGGAGCAATCTGCGGCTGGGGCGGAGTGCGTGATATAGGCAAGAGCCGGGGCGTTATCATCACCGACGGTGACATTTTCCCCGGAGACAGCGTTTCTGTCAGCAGCATCCGCGTGCTGCAGAATGTGAGCTCCGACAAGGTAATATCCTATACTGGCAGCGTCATTGCCGCTTCCGGCAACGGTCTTGCGCCTTCCTTCACGGAGCTTATCCGCCGCAACGGCTACAGTCTTTGCCGCGTGGAGAACTTTACACCCCATGAGGGCGGCGGACTTACCGCCGTTGTGAACGGAGAGAACCTCATGGTGGGTAATTCCGGCTTCATGAATCTCATGGGTATTCGCGTACCCCAGAAGATGGCAAACCGCAACACCATCTTTACCGCCATCAGCGGCGAGCTCTGCGGCCTTTTCGACATCGACTATAAGCCTCTGCCCTCTGTGCAGGATGCTTTGGGTGAGCTTCTGCGCTCCGGTTCCGAAGCTGTTTTTGCACTCCGTGACTTTAACATGACCCCCGATGCTCTGCGCAACAAGTTCCATGTGTCCGGCGATGGCTTCAGTCTGCCTTCCTACCCCGAGCGTTACCGCATTTCCGGCATTGTTCCCGCCGAGGATAACCCCATTTCCGCAGTTATCGCCCGGGAGGGCATGGTGCCTGTGGTTGAGGTCAGCAAGCGGGGCAGACGTCTTTATTACTGCATAATGGCTGCTTCCGGCCTTGCGGCTGTGGGCAGCGTGCTGGGGCTTCTGCTTATGTTCTTTGCCTGCTGGGCGGGACAGTTCATGTGGGCCCATGCGGCAAAAGCCGCCCTCATCATGCTCTTGTGGCTCATACCCCATGTTCTCATGGACCTCTGGCTGAGGAGATAAGCGGCTGTTTGGGCCCCTTGCTTGTGTATTTTTTGTAAAAAGCATATTGCCAAGAGGATTTAATTGGTGTATAATTTATTCGTTGTGACGAAAAAACATTTTTTAATAGATGCAACAAATTCCTACACAAGGAGAGAAAATCCAAAATGAGCTACGAAATCAACAAGATCCGCAATGTCGCCCTGCTTGGCCATGGCAACAGCGGTAAGACCACTCTCGCCGAGAGCATGCTTTTTGCCACCGGTGCTGTTGACCGTCAGGGCACTGTCACTGCCGGCAACACCGTATGTGACTATGATCCCGAAGAGATCAAGCGCCAGATCACCATCTCCACCGCTGTTGCTCCCGTAGAGTTCGGCGGCTGCAAGATCAACGTTCTGGACTGCCCCGGTTTTATTGACTTTGCAGGCGATGTGGCTGCTGCTGTGCGCGCTGTTGAGGCTGGTATCATTCTCGTTACCGCCAAGGACGGTATCGCCGTTGGCGCAGAGCGCAACTGGAAGCTTCTGAAGGCTGCCAACATGCCCACCATGTTTGTCATCTCCAAGACCAACGAAGAGAATGGCGACTTCGACAGCGTCCTCTCCGCTCTCCAGGAGAAGTATGGTTCCATCGTCTGCGCTGTTTCCGCTCCCATGAGCGACGGCACCGGCGTTATCGACCTCGTACACAATGTTGCTTACCAGACCAAGGGCAACAAGACCACCAAGATCCCCGTTCCCGCTGCTGATGCTGACACTGTCGAGGCTCTCCGTGAGGTTCTGATGGAGACCGCCGCCGGCGCCGACGAGGAGCTGATGGAGATCTATTTCGAGGAAATGATGCTCACCGATGAGCAGATCATCCGTGGTCTCAAGGCCGGTGTGAAGGACCGCAGTGTTGTTCCCGTTATGGCTTCCAACGCTATTGACGGCATCGGCACTCAGGCCCTGCTCCAGGCTATCGTTGACTATGTTCCCACTCCTGCCGAGATGGGCTGCAATGCCACCGCTCCCGTTGCAGGCTTCGTATTCAAGACTGTTTCCGACCAGTTCGGCAGCTACTCCTTCGTGAAGGTCATGGGCGGCAAGATCACCGCTGACCTCACCCTCCGCAATGTCCGCACCTCCTCCAACGACAAGCTTGGCCGTCTCTACACCATGACCGGCAAGAAGAGCGTTGAGGTTAAGGACGCTTGCTGCGGCGACATCGTTGCTGTTGGCAAGATGGAGTGGAAGACCGGCGACACCGTTTGCGACATCAAGAACGAGGTCGAGTTCCCCGCTATAGAGCTGGCAGAGCCCTGCTACTCCATGGCTATCTTCCCCAAGACCAAGGGTCAGGACGATAAGGTCGCTGCAGGTCTTGCAAAGCTCAATCTGGAAGACATCTCCTTCACTCTGGTCAACAACGCCGAGACCCATCAGATGGTTATCTCCGGCGCCGGCGACATTCAGATTGACGTTCTCTGCGCCAAGCTGAAGAGCCGCTACGGTGTTGACACCGAGCTCAAGCCCGCCCGCGTTGCTTACCGCGAGAAGATCAAGGGCCGCGTTGAGGCTCATGGCCGTCATAAGAAGCAGTCCGGCGGCAGCGGTCAGTTCGGTGACGTTTGGGTTCGCTTCGAGCCCCAGGATGAGCAGGATGATCTCATCTTCGCCGAGGAAGTTTTCGGTGGCTCCGTTCCCAGAAACTTCTTCCCCTCCGTTGAAAAGGGTCTGCGCAACGCAGTTCAGAAGGGCGTTCTCGCCGGCTATCCCCTTGTCGGCCTGAAGGCTACCCTCTATGATGGCTCTTACCATCCCGTTGACTCCAACGATATG
>JAZSFJ010000124.1:0-18658 GCA_045532145.1 Oscillospiraceae bacterium | reverse complement strand
GGCCTCCGACTTGTGTTGAGAGTGCCCTTGAGGTCGGCCATGGTGATGCCCTTGTCGATGGCCATGCCCTCTATCTGGTGGAACATGGGGGAGTGGGTGGCGTCAACCTCGTCTTTGCGGTAAACGCGGCCAGGGGCGATGATGCGAATGGGCAGCTCCATGGTGTCCATGGCGCGGACCTGCATGGGAGAGGTCTGGCTGCGGAGCATAACGCGGCTGTCCTCGTCGAAATAGAAGGTGTCGGACCAGTCGCGGGAGGGATGGCCTTCCTCGGCGTTGAGGCGGTCGAAGTTCAGCTCGGCGAGCTCCACTTCGGGGCCGTCCAGAATGGTGAAGCCCATTCCTATGAAAATCTCCTTGATCTCGTCAAGGGCGGTGTACATGGGGTGGCGGTGGCCCATCTCCTGCTTTTTGCCGGGGATGGTGACGTCTATAGCCTCTTCCTGGAGGCGCTTCTGGAGCATCAGAGCGCTGACGGCGGCCTTGCGCTCTTCGAGGCTTGCTTCGAGGGTGTTTCTGACCTCGTTGGCAAGCTGACCCATAATGGGGCGCTCCTCGGCGGAAAGCTTGCCCATCTGCTTCAGAATGGCGGTGAGCTCGCCCTTCTTGCCCAGATACTTGATGCGCAGAGCTTCAAGCTCCTCGCCGGTCTGAGCCTCGGCAATGGCAGCAAGAGAGCTTTCGCGCAAAAGCTTCAACTGTTCTTTCATGGTTTGTCTCCTTATGTGAAATAATTAAATAAACATAATAAATTCTGCTTTGCCTCGCCCCTTTGGGGAGAGGTGCCGAGCGGATGCGAGGCGGAGAGGGGGAAGGTTTCGAAAAACGAGGATACTTTACCCCTCTCAGTCAGCGGAGCTGACAGCTCTCCCCAAAGGGGCGAGCCAAAGAGGTTTTGCTAATAAAAAAAGCTCCCATCCCAAACTCATCTGGGACGAAAGCACAAATAACTACTTCCGCGGTACCACCCGCATTTGCCGCATCTGTACGCGGCACACTTTTTGGCGCTTTAACGGGCGCACACCCGCCGGGGATTGGCCGGAGCTCACGGGCGAACCAAGCGGACTTTCACTCAGGGCGCTTTCAGCCTTCGGCAGCCCCTCTCTGGAGAGAAAAGTTTGTCGCTATTTTCCCGGTCACAGCTTTTCACAACTATGCCATTATATCTCCCAATTTCAAATATTTCAAGAAAAATTTTGACTTATTTTTGGCTTAATAATATAATATAGCAAAATAATATAGCAAATTGATGATCGGGAGATAGCAAATATGTTTCTTTCAAGCTCCGAAAAAATGCGAAATGCTGATAATGTGGCCATTCATGAAAGGGGTATAAGCTCCCTTTGGCTCATGGAAAACGCTGCTGCCTATGTGGCAGCGCGGGCCTATGAATATCTGCGCTCCGGCGGCATGGCCTATATTTTCTGCGGCAGTGGCAATAACGGCGGCGACGGTGTGGCTGCGGCCCTGTGGCTTATGAATAAGGGCGTGGCTGTCCGCTGCTTCCTCACGGGAAGCCGGGAGAAAATGACTCCCGATACGGCTGAGATGGCCCGAAGACTGGAAGAAGCCGGAGGAAAGCTGGAGGACTTTGATGGGGAAGCCAAGCTTGAAGCTCCGGGAGTAATAATCGACGCCATGTTCGGCATAGGACTGAATAAGCCTCTCCGGGGCAAGGCACTTGAGGCGGTGAAGAAAATAAACGCCTCCGGCCTGCCCGTTATTTCTGCGGATATAGCCAGCGGAATTGAAGCCGACACAGGCTGCATACTGGGGGCGGCTGTCCGGGCAGCGGAAACCGTCACCTTCTCTCTGGGGAAGCCCGGCCACTTCACAGAGCCGGGAAATGTTTACACCGGCAAGCTGAGCATCGTGGACATAGGCATACCCTCCGAGCTTGTGGATGAAGCAAAAATCCACGTCCGTGCCATTATGGACGGAGAAGTAAGCCTGCCCCGCAGAAGTCCCCTTTCCCACAAGGGTGACCATGGGAAAATACTCATAGTGGGCGGAAGCAGCGAGTATTGCGGCGCTCCCAATATGTGCTCCCTCGCCGCCGTTAAAAGCGGAGCGGGACTTGTGTATCTGGGGGTTCCCGAGACCATCCACACCATTTGCGCTGTAAAAAATACCGAGGCTATGCCCCTTGGCCTTCCCTGTGATGGGGACGGCAGACTGACCCCTGAGGCCCTTCCCAGGATAAAAGAAAAGCTTGAAAACTGCTCTGTCTGCGTAATTGGCCCCGGCATGGGCAGAAGCGAGGGGACAGCCGCTCTGGTGCGGGAGCTTCTCTCTTTCTATGAGGGAACAATTGTGGCGGATGCCGATGCCCTCTGGGCCATATCCCTTGATAAGAGCATACTTAAGAAAAGTCATGCGACAATAGTCCTGACTCCCCACGGCGGGGAGGCAAAAATGCTGGGCATAGACTGGGAGAAAGGCCGTATACAGGCCGCCCGGGCCTTTGCCGAGGAATATGGCTGCACCTTGGTGCTCAAGGGTCACCGAAGCCTTGCAGCCTATCCGGATGGGGAAGTGAGCATATCCACCCACGGCAACCCGGGCATGGCAAAGGGTGGCAGCGGAGATGTTCTTGCGGGCATGCTCGGGGCCATGCTGGGCCAGTTTGAGCACAAAAAGGCTGTGGACACCGCATTGCAGCTTCATGCTCTTGCCGGGGATATTGCCTGCGAAAGACTCGGAGAATACGCCATGACAGCCAGCGACATCATTGCCGCTCTGGCGGAGGCTGAAAAATCCATAATGGAGGATTAAGGAATATTGACGAGACGGGTGATCGCACCTGTACTTATGATACTCGCCCTGCTCCTTGGCGGCTGCGGGGAGGAAAAGGCCCTTGAAAGGGATTTTCAGGAGGCCAGAAGCCGCTGGCAGGCGGCGGAAAACCTTGGCTTTACGGCGGAAATATGCGCCGAGCTGGGGGAGGGAGTTTTCAATTGCAGCCTCCGCTGCACCCACGGCGGAGGGGAAACTGTGGTGGAGATACTGAGCCCTGAGGGCATCGCCGGGATAAAGGCCCGCCTTAGCGAGGGGGAGACCCGTCTGGAGTATGACGGAATTATCCTTGCTCTGGGAGACCCTATGGTGGGGGAGAGCTCCCCTTTGGCGGCAATGCCTCTTATTATTTCCGCTCTGCTGGAGGGCCATGTGAATTACATCTGGACGGAGACGGAGGATGAACGCTCTCTGGCTGCGGCAGAAGTATATGTGGACGAAAATACCAGTCTGAGCCTATGGTTTCAGAGAGAAAATTTTGCTTTGACCCACGCAGAGCTTGTATCCGGGGGCAGAGCTGTGGTAAAATGCCAGATAACAGATTTCACCGAGGAATGATTTTTTATGACTATAGAGACAAGCCGCACCTGGGCGGAAATAAGTCTTGAAAATATAAAACACAATGTCCGGGCCATACGGGACTCCCTGCCCGAGGGAACAAGGTTCCTTGGGGTGGTTAAGGCAGACGGCTACGGCCACGGAGCCATCCGGGCCGCAGAGGCTATTGCCGAGGCGGGGGGAGACTATCTTGCCGTGGCCTGCATAGACGAGGCTGTGATGCTGAGAGAGGCGGGACTTAAGCTGCCTATCCTTATTCTCGGTATTACCCCTCCTGAGTTCGCGTCCAGACTTTGCGAACTCTCCGTCACCCAGACCGTGGGCTCCCTTGAATATGCCAAGGCTCTTTCCGCAGCTCTGAGTGAGCCCCTGCGCTGCCACCTGAAGCTGGACAGTGGAATGAGCCGCACGGGCTTTGGCTGGCGTCAGGAGAATTTGGTTGACATAATAGAGGCTCTGAGCCAGCCGAATCTGGAATTCGAGGGAATTTTTACCCACTTTGCGGTTTCTGACGAGCCGGGAAATGACTTTACCATAACTCAGTTTGAAAGATTTATGTCAACGGCGAAGGAGCTTGAGAGCTGCCTGGGCAAGAGCTTTGCCATAAAGCATTGCGCAAACTCCGGAGCTGTGATAAACTACCGGGACTATGCCCTTGACATGGTACGCCCGGGAATCATGACCTATGGAATGTATCCCGCAGCTGAAACCGGCGGCATTGAGCTGCGTCCTGCAATGAGCCTGAAGAGCCGGGTTTATGCCATAAATGAACTGCTGCCCGGGGATACGGTGAGCTACGGACGCTCTTTCCTTGTGGAGAAGCCCATGCGTGTGGCTGTTGTTCCCATTGGCTATGCCGACGGCCTCAGCCGCTGTCTCAGCGGAAAGCTGGAAGTTCTCATTGGCGGACAGCGCTGCAAGCAGATAGGCCGTATCTGCATGGATATGTGTATGGTTGACATAAGTCATATTGACGATTGCCGCGTGGAGGATGTTGTCACAATAATCGGCACAGACGGCGAGGAGAGTATCACTGCAGACGAGCTTGCCGCAAAGCAGGGCAGCATAAACTATGAAGTCACCTGTGACGTGGCCCCCAGAGTGCCAAGAATATATCTCTGAGTGTGCATGTATAAAATTTCATAAACCGAGGGAGAATGATAGCACGTCCCTACATAAAATGTATTGGGCGACTATCCTTCATCGGAGTGTGAACACACATGAGCATGGTCAAACGAGGAGACATCTTCTATGCGGACCTCAGCCCTGTGGTCGGAAGCGAGCAGGGCGGCATGAGGCCGGTGCTGATAGTGCAGAACGATACAGGCAACAGGCATTCGCCCACGGTCATAGCCGCCGCCATCACAAGCCAGATGGGCAAGGCGCGGCTGCCCACCCATATCGAGCTCTCTGCCCAGAGCTACGGTCTCAGCCGAGACAGCGTTATTCTTCTGGAGCAGATACGCACTATTGATAAATCCCGGCTTCGGGAACGCATGGGAAAGCTTGATAACGACACCATGACCAAGGTGGATAACGCCATCGCGGTCAGCTTTGGTCTCTGAACCCTAATGATAACTCCGGGCCTTTGCCCGGAGCGGAGGTACATAATGAACAGAAAAAAGACTATAATAATTCTTCTTTGCATTGTTTTCCCATTGGCTCTTGCCGGTGCGGTATACGCCGCCGTCAGCTACGGCAGCGAGGAGGATCCTCTCATAACCAAGAGCTATCTGGAGGAAGTACTCCGTCCGGAGATACAGGCAGAGATGGATAAGGAGATAGACGCCGCTATCGCCGCCATTGAAAGCGCTGAAAAGAGCGCAGACTTTGCCCCCCTCAGTCTCGAAGCCGGAGACAGGCTCGCCTGCAAGCCGGGCTGCGAAGTTCTCCACCGCAGCGGAACTGCCATCAGCGGTGGCAGCTTCGCGGATACTACCGCAGGTGTGGATATTGGCTCCGGCGAGACCCTTGAAATAAACCACCTCTATATGGCTCTCGGCGCCGACTCGGTCCTCACGGCGGAGACGGAGGTCACCCTTATGATAAAGGGAGCTTATACCCTCAACTGAACTTCATAAATAACAGTAGCCGTTCATAAAATTGAACAGCTACTGTTTTTTTATGGAGGTAATTGAATGCTGGGAACTTATCCGATAATAATAAACGGAGAAAACTGCGGAGAGCTTACAGTCTCCAGAGAGGGGGCCTACACCCGATTTGTGGCTGACTGCGTCAGCTTCGGCGGGGTCATACGCCTCTCTGTATACGGCGCAGGGGCTGAGGGCTATCTGGGTGTGCCCATGCCTTTGAACGGCAGGCTGCGCCTTGATAAAAGGCTTAGCCCCGCTGCTATAAAAGCTTTTCCAAAGAAAATAGAGCGCTGCTCCCTTGCCGGTGAAAAGCCGGAGCCTGAGCCTGCCCCGGAGACAGAGCCGGAGTGCACGGAAGCTCCGGAGGAAAAGGAGGACTCTCCCTGCCGGGAGGAGAAGGATGAGGAGTCAACCTACTGGTACGCCACCACCGACGGAGCCCTTGTAAGCCGGGAAGGGGAGCGGGAGCTGGTTGCACTGCCTCCTGAGGATGAGCGTGTGCCCAAAGACATTCCCGGCCAGCCCAGAATAATAGAGGGTAAGGAATATTTAGTTTACATAACCAAAGAAATGTGATGCCCTGGACATTGACAAAGCCCATCGGGACATAATATAATCAGGCTAACAAACTAATGATACTGACGGGGTGAGCTTTATGCTGATGACCGAGCTTATAACAAAAAAACGTGACGGCGGCGTCCTGAGCAAGGAAGAGATAGACTTCATGATTGAGGGCTACACAAAGGGGGATATACCCGATTACCAGATGTCCGCCATGCTTATGGCCATGTATTTCCGGGGCCTCGACAAGGAGGAGACTGTGAATCTCACCATGGCTATGATGCACTCCGGGGACACCATCGACCTCTCTGCAATTTCCGGAGTCAAGGCTGATAAGCATTCCACCGGCGGTGTGGGCGACAAGACCAGTCTTGTGCTCTGTCCCATGGTTGCAGCTCAGGGTGTTAAGATGGCGAAGATGAGCGGACGTGGTCTTGGCCACACCGGCGGCACAATAGATAAGCTTGAGTCCTTCCCCGGCTTTTCCTGCGAGATGAGCACGGAAAAGTTTTTTGAGAATGTGAACAGTGTGGGCTTTGCCATCGCCGCCCAGACTGCGGACGTTGTCCCCGCCGATAAAAAGCTCTATGCTCTCAGGGACGTAACTGCTACCGTAGCCGTCCGTGGCCTCATTGTCAGCTCCATTATGTCCAAGAAGCTGGCCGCCGGAGCTGATATAATCGTTCTGGATGTTAAGGTGGGCAGCGGCGGCTTTATGAAGACCGTTGAGGACGCCCGTCTTCTGGCCGGTGAAATGGTGGAAGTGGGCAAGGCGGCAGGCAGAAAGACCGTGGCCGTTATGACGGACATGGATTCTCCCCTTGGCTGCTGTGTGGGCAACGCCCTTGAGGTGAAGGAGGCCATCTCCGCCCTTCGTGGTGAAACCAGGGGCGACCTTGTGGAGCTCTGCCTCACCATCGGCGCCAATATCCTTCTTGAGGGCGGCATTGCAGAAACTGAGGAAGCCGCCCGCGAAATGCTCCAGCGCTCCATTGATGACGGCAGCGCCCTTAAAAAGCTTGCCGAGTTCGTTGAAGCTCAGGGCGGCGACAGCGCCGCCGTTTGGGATACCTCCCTGCTTCCCGAGGCTCCTGTGAAGTATGAAGCCCTAAGCACAGAGAGTGGCTATGTGAGACGTATGCAGGCCGACGGTATCGGCCTTGTGAGCCTCCATCTTGGCGGCGGCAGGGTTACCAAGGAGAGCAGCATAGACCTTGGTGTGGGCCTTGTGCTCCATAAAAAGACCGGGGACTATGTGGCAGCTGGGGAGAGCCTTGCCACCATCCACGCATCCAGCGAGGAGAAGGCAAAGCAGGCCGCCGAAATGCTTCGTGGCTGCTATGAGTTCTCCGCTGAAAAGGGCGAAGAAAGCTCCTTTATCAAGGGCGTAGTCAGATGAATTATGTAAACCATAAAACACCCCGTCCAATGGACGGGGTGTTTTAAGCTTCTCTCTGTTCGTAGGGCGCGACGACCCCGGCGCGCCGCTTTAGCGTTTTTCTTTTGACTTAAACAGCAGTGCCACCAAAAAGCCAAAAAGCAGCGCGGCGCATATTCCCGCTGCGGAGGCGGTGAGCCCTCCGGTGAATATTCCGATGAGACCCTTTTCCCCCACAGCCTTTCTAACACCCTTTGCAAGGGTGTTTCCAAAGCCCGTCAGGGGAATGGTGGCTCCTGCCCCGGCCCATTTTGCAAGGGGCTCGTAAACTCCTAAAGCTCCCAGCACAACTCCCGCTACAACGTAAATGGTCAGTATGCGGGCAGGGGTGAGACGGGTGCGGTCTATGAGAATCTGGGCTATTACGCAGAATGCCCCGCCCACGGCGAAGGCCTTGAGATAGGTGAAAAAAGTGTCCATTCAGCCGTCCTCCCGGATGTTTTCTATGGCAAGCACGTGACAGATGCCGGGGATGCTCTCCCCCTGCATGGAGCTTGTGGGGCTCATCAGTGCCCCGGTGGGGGCGAAAAGCACCCTGTTCCAAAGGCCCTCCCTCATACATTTAAGGATGTGGCCGCAGAGCACGCTGGCAGCGCAGCCGCAGCCGGAGCCCCCGCAGTGGGTGTCCTGAGTTTTGCTGTCGTATATAAGCATGCCGCAGTCGGTGAAAACCTTGGGCATTTTAAAACCCTCCGCCTCCAGAAGCTCGGCCAGTATGCTGTGGCCAAAAGAGCCCAGATCCCCGCTTATCACGGCGTCGTAGTACATGGGGTCCCGGAGTGTGTCCCTGAAATGGGTGGAAATGCTGCTTACAGCGGCAGGTGCCATAGCCGCACCCATGTTGCTGGCATCGGTTATGCCCGCGTCCACAATTTTGCCAGTGGTCACATGGGTGATGCGGGGGCCTTTACCCTCCTTTGTCAGCAGCGCCGCTCCGGAGGCGGTGGCCGTCCACTGGGCGGTGGGACTTCTCTGGCCGCCGTATTCAAGAGGCAGACGGAATTGCCTCTCGGCAGAGCAGAAATGGGAGCTTGTCATGGCGCAGACTCTCTCTGCGAAGCCTCCGTCTATGAGCATGGCTCCCAGGCTGAGACTTTCACCCATGGTGGAGCAGGCCCCATAAAGGCCGAAAAAGGGTATGCCCAGATCCTTCGCGGCGAAGGAGGAGGCGGTGCACTGGTTCATAAGGTCACCGGATAAAAGATACTGTATCTCCTCCGGCTTCAAACCGGTTTTTTCTATCATAAGCTGGAAGCAGCGGCGGAGCATGGTGCTCTCTGCTTTCTCCCAGCTTTTTTCTCCGAAATAGGAGTCCTCGCTCACATAGTCAAAGCGCTGTCCCAGAGGGCCCTGGCCCTCCTTTTTTCCAACCACTGCGGCCTCGGAATGTATCACTGGGGGAGTGTGAAAGCGCACAGTCTGCTCTCCAAGACGTTCAGCCATTTTTTCGCTCTCCTTCCTTTTCCTTTAGTCTATCCACAGGAGCAAAAATAATTCATTGCAGGCTTGTGGTACTGGGATGCCGCGCCTGAAAAAAGTCTTTATCTTGAAGAGGCAATGTAGTACAATGGGCTCAACAAAACTACCGAGGTGAGACATATGGTACGGGAAATTATGAAAGACCCAATATTCCTTGCCCAGAAGTCCCGGCCTGCCACCGCTGGGGATATAGCCGTGGCACAGGACCTTCTGGAAACTTTGATTGCAAACGCCGAGGGCTGCGTAGGCATGGCGGCCAATATGATAGGCGTCAGCAAGTGCATAATAGCCTTCAACGATGAGGGCAGCTATACAGTGATGCTCAATCCGAAAATAACAAAGTTTTCCGGACCCTATGATACCGAAGAGGGCTGTCTCTCCCTGCCGGGAGTGAGAAAAGCCCGCCGCTATAAGACCATCAAGGTGGAGTATGAGACCCTGAAGCTGGAAAAGCGGGTGCGGACCTATACGGGCTATACCGCCCAGATAATCCAGCACGAAATAGACCATACCAATGGCATACTTATCTGAGGAGGCAGGGAAATGGTAGTATATTTCACCGGAACGGGCAACAGCCGCTATTGTGCGGAGCTTCTTGCCCATAAGCTGGGTGACGAGGTAATGGACTCCCGCCCCTTCATAAAAAACGGCATCGCCGCCGAGCTCATAAGCGAGAAGCCCTGGGTCTTCGTGGGCCCAGTATACGCATGGCAGATGGCCCATGTTTTTGCGGACTTCATCCGCTCGGGAAGCTTCTCCGGCAATAAAGATGCCTATTTTGTCATCACCTGCGGAGGAGATATAGGCGCTGCGGGGGACTATATGCGTGAACTTTGTGAGGAAAAGGGCTTTAACTACATGGGCACTCATGGAGCGGTCATGCCCGAAAACTATGTGGCAATGTTCTCTGTCCCCGACGAGGAAACAAGCCGCCGCATAGTGAATGTGGCGGCTCGTCGCCTTGAAAAACGCGCCGAGCTCATTGCAAAGGGAGAGCCCTTCCCGGCGGATAAGGGTGGACTTAAAAACAAATTCCTCTCCGGCCCTGTAAACAAAGGATTTTATAAGCATTTTGTCAGCGCCAAAAAGTTTTATACCACGGATAAGTGCGTTTTTTGCGGCAAGTGCGCAGAGCTCTGCCCCCTGAATAACATCAGCCTCAGCGATGGTAAGCTTGCGTGGGGAGACAATTGCACCCACTGCATGGCCTGTATCTGCTATTGCCCCACGGAGTCCATAGAGTACGGCAAGGCCAGTCTGGGCAAGAGAAGATACAAATGCGAGGACTATAAAAAAGATTAAAAATAAAAGGTACCGTCCATGTGACGGTACCTTTTATTTTTATAGTAGGGCGGGGGCTTGCTCCCGCCGCGCATTGGAAGCGGCATATTTACGCTGCAGCTCCGTAAACCCGTACCTCGTAGGGCGCGACGACCCCGGCGCGCCGTGCGAATAGCCCGTAGGACGGGGTGACTTCACCCCGCCGCAACATTTTTTACTCATAATAGCTCATGGCGTATTCGAGAAGCATCTCAAGCTCTGCAGCGAAGACAACTAAACATCTAAGCGTATTATGCTCTGCGGATTTTGCGTCATGTCGCAGGGTGGACATACTCCGCCGCACAATCAAACGAAATCATCGTCGGCAAGGCTCATGAGAATATCCTGTTCCTCAAGACTGAAATACTGCAGGCAGCGGGCGAAAAGCTCCTCGTCGTGGTGCATCTGCTTACTGAGAATATACTGCATTCTCGCGCCATGGGCTCCGTCTGTATTCAAGGCTGCCTTCATGCAGTACATATTGCGATAGAACTGGTCGTCGGGGTAGACGTCTGCCCATGTTCGCCACTGCTCGGGGCCGTAGACGATGCCCTCACCCACGCAGACCTCCTCGGTGGCGTTCATGAGGTCAAAGAAGTCATCGGTGTCTATGTCAGCGAAGTTTATGAGGGGAAGATAGGAAAGAACGAGGCTTGTATCCGCGGCACCGCTTTCCAGAAAATCAATGGCAAAAGCCTTGGCTTCTTCGGCAGTGTGGTTATTTATGAAGCCCCAGCCGCCACCGCCGCCGGTAGCAAGGCCGGTACATTTCCAAAAGCCATCACCGCGGGCTTCAAGGGTGAACTGGTTATGGCGTATCCACATACCCTCGTATTCGCCTTCGCCTTCCTCCATGCCGGAGCCTGCCCACCAATCGGGGAAATTCCAGTTCACGGGGCTGATAGCGTAGTGCATTTCACCGATGATGACCGCTCCGTCAACACGCTCAGCATAAACATCGCAGGAAACGAGCTTGTAATCCGTGATGGCATAGTCACCCTCCACGGCGAGCATCTCTTTGGCGTGTACCTCCCGGGCGTAAAGCTCCACAAGGCTCTCCGCATCTCCGGTGAAGTAGAACGTACCCTCCTCGTTTGGCGTGACTTCCAGACGGAAGACGCAGCTATAGCAGCTTTCTTCCCACATATCCTCTTCTTCGATATATCTGTGAGGGACTACTATGTCGAAGGTCACATAGTAGCTGCCGGGGTCAAGAGCATAAAGATCATCGGCATCGTAAAAGTTTGTGTTGTTATAGTTTACAATCTCGAGGTTTTCACGATAGATGTTTATTCCGCTTCGGGTTATAAAGGAGTTGTAGTGAATGTCAAGCTCCACATAACCGGGAAGAGTGCCGGGATGGTCTGCAATGGAGATCGTAGGGATGTTGGCATCCAAAATATTTAGCGGCTTGCCATCGGCAGAGATCCATCCGTCTTCAGTCCACGTCCGTTCATATTTGAGGTGATAATGGGGAGGAATGCCAGTTCCGCCTGTTTGTATCAATACATAGTAGTCATATTCCTTTTCACTTACCAGCTTTTTGTAGTATTCCATGCAGGCGGCGGTGTAGGCATCTTCGTACTTTTCGCGCAATCCTTCGCCAACATATTCTTCCTCAACTCTGTTTGTGCTTGTGTGTCCGGGATAGCCTGCAAACATACCGTCAGCCATATAGCACATCAAAAGAGGCTGGCCTCCGCTGCCGGATTCTGTTATCCAGCCGTCCTCAATTTTTATGCCGCCAACCATCATAACGCTGTCAACATCCTCCGGAAGCAGGCGGTATTCCATCAGATACATATTGATGCCGTTACCGTATTGGTCAACAGTGCCGGTTGGTATCTGGGTGAGACCTGTGAGCTTGGCATCAATGATGTGTGTTCCCACCTGCTCATAATGGATAATGTCTTTTTCCACCCGTTCGAGAGCGAGCTGGATAATGCTGTATTCGATGGTTGAAGAAATAATGTCCTTGTCTACGGAGATAAAATCATCGGGGATGTCAATGGGGAATTTCGCTGATTCGAATATTTCCTCCAGCCAGCTTTCCATCTCCGGGCGTACAACATGATGGCGCTCAGCGGCATCCAAACCTATTGTAAGGCTGCTGCCATCGGAGAAATACACCACGAAGCCCTCGTCGTTGAAGCCCTCGGAAATCTCGCTTTGATGTCTGATGTAGTCGCCGTACTCAAATTGAGCCAGATAGTCCAGAATCTCCTGTTCATTGTTTGTTGGGACTATGGGGTTTTCATAGCCTATTTTCCAAAGCTCAACGCTCTCAACGGAGCTTATTTCTTCAATGATGGGCATACTGGCCCTTGATATGTAAATGCTTGCAGAAAAAGGTTCACCGTAGCTCTGTCCCTTTTCGTCCAGCATGGCGAAGTCCACAACAATATGGAAAGGGGAGTTTTTGAGAGCAAATTTCACGGAAACATACTGCTGCCGCAGACCGTCCCCGGCTTCCAGAATATAGCCATTGTCGCGGCTGACTATTCCCTTGCCCTCTAACTCAAGGCCGTTTTGGAAAGCTGTGGTTTCGGCCAGAGGAAGAGCTTCCCTACGGGCCTCCCTGTCCGTGAAGCCGCTGCTTGCTCCCGAGAAGGTGCAGCCAACTGCTGCGGCAGCTATGAGTATCACCGCCACAAGGGTGTAAACCGCCATCTTGGGCTTTTTTGCAATGAGCATGACACGTTCTTTTATGCTCTTTTTGCTGCCGGTCATGGTGGTGGCGGTGTGGGCAAGAGCGCCCAAATCATTGCGCTGGCAGGTCATGCCGATGAGGGTGCGGCCATAGGGGGCACGCTCGTTTTCGCCGAGGCGGCGAATTGCCCCCTCATCGCAGGCAAGCTCCCCGTCCCGCTTGCTGAGGACGGCTGCCCACCACACAAAGGGATTGTACCAGTGCACAGCCAGTGCAAGGCAGCGCAGCACTGCCCAGATATTGTCCCCGTGACGGTAATGGGTGGTCTCGTGGGCCAGTACATGGCGGAGGGTGCCCAGGTCCTTTTCACAGTCCGGGGTTACATACACGGCGGGGCGGAATATTCCGAAAAGACAGGGGGTGGGTATGATTTCGGAGACATACACAGGAATAATGCTCCCCGGGATCTCCTTCTCCCGGCGGCTTCTGCGCAAAGCTCCGGCGAAACGCAGATTGGTAAACAGGAAATAGGCCGCCATTATTGCCGAGCCGATGAGCCAAATGGGAATAAGGATATCCTGTGCCTTTATGGCCTTTTCAAGCTGCTGAAATTCCTCTACTGTGGCATTATTCATTATCTGTGTGGGGAAAGCGTGGTCGCTGTCCCCGGGGTAATAGCCGCTGACATTGCCAAAGCTGGGGGGAGCAATGGGGGCAAGGTCTGTTGCTGTGGTGGAAATTGTGGGCTCGATGGGAGTAAACTCAATTTCCTCCATGCCCTGAAGCTCACCGGCGGTCTCCATAAGCTCCATGCCCGGCGCTTTGTTTGCCAGATTCATAATGCTGAAACTGCTTTCAAATAGTGAAAAGGGGAGAAGCAGCCTTATAAGTACGAGAGCCCAAAGGGCGTATTGGAGGCGGAGGCTCATTCTGCCTCTGAGTATCCTGCGGATAAGGATGATAACAAGAATAAGCACGGAAGAAGAGATTATCCAGCCTATCATGACTTGTTCGCCTCCTCCGCCTTTTTCAGTATGTCGTATAGCTCGGCTATCTCGTGGTCGCTGAGGGCGGTTTTCTCTGTCATGGCAGTGAGCATCAGACTCAGGGAGCCGTGGTATACCCGGCCCAGAAAGTCCTCAGTCTCACGCATAACCGCCTCCTCCCGCTCAATAAGAGGGGAATAGCTCTTGAGCCCGCCGCCTTCGTCGCAGCGGATGAGGCCCTTTTCCGTCATACGTCGGAGCATGGTCAGAGTAGTGGAGCGGGTCCAACCCACGCTTTTTGCCATGTGCTCCGTGGCCTCCCGCCCGGTGCGTGGAGAGCGCTCCCAGAGACACTCCATAAGATGCCATTCTGTGGGTGTCAGACTTATCTCATGATTTAACATTATGTCAACCTCCTTTGCTGTAGAATCACGTACAGTTTACATTGTAAACTCAGCATAACACAAGCTGTTTACAATGTCAACAGGGAAAAGCTGAAAACGACTATAGCATCCCCTGGGGGAAGCTGTCAGCGAAGCTGACTGATGAGGGACGTTGCGGTACACTGGCGCGAATAGCTCAGTCTGGGGCGAGGTCGCAGTAGCTGTCTCATCTTCCCTCATCCGGCCCTGCGGGCCACCTTCCCCCAGGGGAAGGCTCAATAATGATTTTTTATATCTTTCCCCTTGACTTTAAACTGTATTACCCATATAATACGGTTAGAAACTGTATTACTCAACTAACACGGTTTGTGGAGAGAGGTAAAATGATTTCATTTGAAAAATTCAAAATGGAGGACTCTGGGCCCATTTATCAGCAGATAATCCTCCATATAAAGCGTGGAATGATTGCCGGAACGGTGGAAAACGGAGACGAATTGCCCTCCCGCCGAGTGCTCTCAGCCTTGCTTGGAGTTAACCCCAACACGGTGCAGAAGGCCTACAGGCTCCTTGAGGATGAGGGGCTCATAGCCTCTCACTCTGGTGCAAAGAGCTTTGTGGTGCTCAGTCCCAGGGCCCTTGAAAGGATAAAAAGGGAGCTCGTGGAGTCCGATGCACGGGCTGCTGTCCGTGTACTGCGACAGATGGGCATCAGCCTCAGCGAGGCTCAAGGGCTCATAGAAAGATTCTGGGAAGGAGAGGAAAACTGATGAAAAAGCATTTATCTTTGCTGATGCTTGCAACAAGGAGCATCGTATATAAGCTGCTCCTTGTGCTCCTTGCACTTGCCGCAGCTGACATTGCTCTGTTCGCTCTTACAAAGGACAGCGGCAATCGGATATTTTTTGAGCTTATCGACAGCAGCGGTTTCTATTACGCTTATATATTTGCCTGTGCCCTTGTGCAGATTATTCTGCTTGGTGTCTGTACCTCCGGCTCAGCTAAGCCCCGCTACACACTGGCCCGGCTTTCTGTCAGCGAGAAAGGCGTGATGTACTGGCACTGGCTTTGCGGCAGCCTTTGCTTTCTCATCCTCTGGGCCTGGCAGGTGCTTATCCTCCATGCATTGGGAAAGTGGCATCTGAGCTATGCATCCTCGGATGTGGTGAGCCACCAGAGCCTGTATCTCTCCGCTTTCAGAAGCTACTTTATCCACTCTCTTCTGCCCTTTGAGGATGTAAGCCGCCTTGTCCGCAATCTTATTGAGGCACTGTGTCTAGGGGGAATGGCCGCGGCTGCTGCATTTAAGCTACGCCGTGGCAAAAAGGCTGGCTTTGGCCCGGCACTTGCCATAGCTCTTTTGGCAGGGACATTCCGTGCAGAGGCATTTGAGCCGAGCTACGACGGATTTTTGATTTTTGCATTTTTGTTTATTCTTCTTATAAGCATGGTGGGCGTCTACACAGGTGACGCGGAGGTGGACTATGAAGAAGCAAGTCTCGAAAGCTAAGTGGGAGCGACTTTTTCCTCCCGGATTTGACTGGGAAAATGAAAGGTCTCTTTTTATTGGACTGCTGTCCGGTGCTTCCGCATGGTGCCTTTTGGGGTTCTGGGCCCGCATAGGCTATGCTCTGGGGCAGCTGAAGGACTCCACAGCAGTCATGAGGCCCTTTTATGAGGTAATGGGTAACGGCCTTTTTTTCTTTCCCATCTTTATTGCCATAATGCTGGCGGCCATAATTATGCACTATGCCCATCATCATATCGGCAGTAAAAGCATATATCTCATGCGCCGTCTGCCTCAAAAATGGGAGCTCCACCGCAGGTGCCTCAGCTTTCCCCTTATCTCTGCGACGGTCGCTGCCTTTGTGGCTGTTGTACTCTTCTTTATATGCTACGGTATCTATATGGCAGTGAGCCCCGAGCATCTGAGGGCGGACAGTCAGCTGAGACTATTGATTGAAAACTGGAACATAATGTATTGGAGGGAGTTTTGATATGCTGGAAATAAAAAATCTTTCCAAAAGCTACGGGAAGAAAAAGGCTCTGGACACTGTGAGCCTCAGTCTTCTCCGGGGTGAGATAGTGGGCCTTTTCGGTGAAAATGGCGCCGGTAAAACCACCTTTATGAAATGCGTTCTGGGCCTCATAGCCTGTGAGGGCGAGGTAAGTCTGGACGGGCAGCCTATCAGCCGAAAGAATATAGAAAAGCTCTCCTTCGCTACCTGCGAGCACAGCTTCTTCCCCAATCTTGACGCAAAGGCACACATGGGCTTTTACCGGGAGCATTTTCCCGGCTTTTCCGAAAAGCGCTTTAGAGCCCTGATGGAGTTTTTCGACCTGCCCATGAATAAGCGCATAAAGAGCTTCTCCACAGGCCAGAAAAACCAGTTCGAGGTTATCTGCGCCCTTTGTCAGGGGGCGGACTATATCCTTATGGACGAGCCCTTTGCAGGAAACGATGTGTTCAACCGGGAGGACTTTTATAAGGTGCTGCTGGGCATCCTTGAACCCCGTGAGACGGTGATACTCTCTACCCACCTTATAGAGGAGGTAAGCGAGTTTATAGGCCGCGCTGTGCTCATAAGAAAGGGAGAGATAGTGGGCGATGTGAGCACCCTTGAGCTTGAGGAACGGGGACAGAGCCTTATGGACTATATTAAGAGCACCTATAACTACCGTGCCGACCGTGTAAGCCGGGCTCTGGACGAGCTTGGTGGGGGAGAGGAGTGATGAGGCTATGAAAAAAAGCCTTATTATCTTCCTTGTATGCTTTGCCTTAGTGTTGGCCTTTGGAATATGGTTTTTTGCGGATATTAATAAAACCGCCGACATGGTGGACGTTCAGGAGATAGTCCGCGTGGGCGACATAGCCGCAGCGGAGGGGCTGAGCATTACTGTTCGTACCAATCTGGATGACCATCTTTTCTGGGAAACTCCCTTCCGGGCCGGAGAGCCCGGCCTGAGACATAGCGTCTTTCGCTCAAGCGTGAAGCCAGATTACGGCGAGGGAGAATGGGGCCATTCAGGAATATATCTGTCAGGCTCCCAGTATAACCCCGGACCTCGTGTAGTAGAGGAATATGGAGATAAACTCACCGGAATTGGAAAGGCCTACTATGAGCTCTATATGAGCCTTGCTCCCGGAGCAGAGGCAGGCACATCAGTGTATTTGAAAGATTACATTGACTATTACCCCATAGACGGCAGTATTGATTTACCCGGCCTTTCGATGAATATGAATGACCCCGTCTCAGAGTGGAATAACGAGGAGAATAACGAGAGCGCGTGGCAGCTTCTGAATGACTATTTCCGTATCCCTGTCCTTGAGGACGAAATGACCTATATCTCCATGCGTAAGGATGATAAGGGGAATATTAACGGCATAGGAGGAGGCAGCGGTGGAGCTGATAACTTCAATTTCAGGACCGAGTCTGTAATATTTCCGGACGCCGTTTACTTCACAATTAATAACCGCTCGAGTAATGACGGCGAGCTTGTGGACACTAGCCTAATTCCCGGTGGATACGGAATATATCGCCTGCCCTATAGTCTGAATAACGGAGTATACTTTGTGGATTTCGACGGCCTCTCTACGGTGAAGCCCTTGGATGAGGCTTTTCGGGTATACTGGATTATTCCCGATGATAGGAAGGAAAACATGATCCTCATTGGAGCCATAGAAGACGAACTTTGGTTGTATGTCATAGATGAAAAGACCATGGAGACGGAGCAGGAGCTTCTGCTGGACAAGGGAGATATTGCTGGAGCATGGCAGTACATCGACGGGGGAGATTATATTGTTTTCGCCCTTGAGGGGGAGCGCCTTGCTCTTGTTGAGCGGGATGAAATGGGCGAGTATATTCTCCGCTTTAAGGTGAACAACTCCATAGCGGGGGAATTATATGATATCTATCGCGTTCAGGACACGGCCTGGGATGGCAGCCGCCTGGCCCTCGGTGGCTTCAAGGCTATGCTTGATATAAACGAATATTACAGCGGCGACTTTTACTACGCCGTGTTCGACGAAACTGGCCTTCGCTGCTTCGCCGACTGTGACTCCAGCCTCTGCCTCAACGCCGACGACCAATGGCGCGGCGTCCGCGGCAACTACTATGACAGCATGTCCATATTGTGGGAATAAAATAGACGACCTTTGGGCACGGCGCGTCGCCCCGGCGCACCGTGCGTAATGACCGTAGGGCGGGGGGGCTTGCTCCCGCCGTGAGGTTAAGCCTGCGCATACACACTACCTCGGCTAATCTGCAATACTTCGTTTTGCACCCGTAGGGCGCGACGACCCCGGCGCGCCATGCGGCATATCCTGCAAATCAGCAATGCGCCACGGCGACCACATAATCGCCTACCCACTTCACCAGTAGGGCGGGGTGACTTCA